>CAMTOQ010000001.1 GCA_947074205.1 uncultured Bacteroides sp.
CGCCAAACAGAAAGGATATGATCTCACACCATGGGCCATTCGCATCATCGGTTGTATTGAGGCAAGCGATATGGATAAGTTCTCTAGCAGCGCACAAGGCCTACAATTAAAAGGTAAGGGCGCATATAGCGAGATGAATATCACCCTTGAAGGTATTGGCAATGATGCCACTATCAAAGGCTTCGGTATCCTACTAAGAGGTTGTAAAAGTGTTGAAATCAGAAATATCGGCATCATGCTCTGCATCGACGATGGCATCTCTATCGACACCGACAACAGTCACTGCTGGATACATAATGTAGACTTTTTCTATGGCAACGCAGGTAGCGATAGCGACCAAGCAAAAGGTGATGGCTCGCTAGATGCTAAGCAGGATTCTAAACTACTAACCTTCTCGTTCAATAGATTCTGGGATTGTGGCAAGGTGGCACTTTGCGGCATGAAGAGCGAAAGTGCAGAAAGCCTGATCACTTACCACCACAACTGGTTCGACCATAGCGACTCTCGCCATCCACGCGTACGTACAATGACCGTACATGTGTACAACAACTACTTCGACGGTGTGGCGAAATATGGTGTAGGAGCCACAATGGGCTCTAGCGTATTTGTAGAAAACAACTTCTATCGCAATGCCAATCGCCCCATGTTGATCTCGATGCAAGGAACTGATATTGCCAACAACAATCCAACCTTCTCTAAAGAGGATGGAGGTATGATAAAGGCATACGGTAATGAATATTCGGAGGTATCGAAAAACTTCAGCCTCATCACACAAAAAGAATCCGCTACAAACTTTGACTGCTTCCAAGCTGATACACGCGAAGAAAAGGTGCCCGACACGTATAAGGCGCTCCAAGGGGGCACTACCTACAATAACTTCGACACTAACCCAGAGTTGATTTATGCTTATACACCAAATTCTGCTACAGACGTACCAGGTGTTGTGACAGGTGCTTATGGAGCCGGTCGCAAACAGCACGGTGACTTCCAGTGGACTTTCAACAACGCTGTGGACGATGCCAGCTATGACGTGAACAAACCACTCAAAGATGCTCTTATCGCTTATAAATCTTCACTCGTAGGAGCCTTTGGAAGCAATGACGGTGATGGCGGTGATGGCGGCAACGGTGGTAATGGTGATGGAGGAGACGACAATGGAGGTGGAAATACTCCCGACAGCTACATCTGTACTTTCTCTAAAGATGGTCCCTCAAACACGTTCTACAAGATCACTGGTAACGTTTCTAACTCGAAAGGTAGTGCCATTGTTGACGGAGTGACCTACAATTGGTGCTTAAAAATGGAAACTGCTACTGTAATTCAGTTCGAGATTGCTGAGCCGATGACACTCGTTCTGGTGTTTGCAGATGGTACTACTCCTAACTGTAAGATCGACGATGTAAGAGTTAACAGTACAACTGGTAATAAGATTACGCAAGAGCTTAGCGCCGGAGTTCACACCATCAAAAAACAAGACAGCCACAATCTATTCTATATCGATCTAATCGGTGATACATCTACCGGCATAGAAGATAGTTTATTTGAGGAAGAACAAGGCGATGGCATCTACTATGACATCATGGGCCGTCCCGTAAGTAATCCGCAAAAAGGCTTCTATATCCGCAACGGCAAAAAGCTTTGGGTAGAGTAATAGCTCAAGAAAGAAGTTAGCAATAACTACATAAAAAAAGATCGAAATTGGCTAAGCAGCCAATCTCGATCTTTTTTATTTCTATATGCAAAGGGTTATTTCAATCCTTCGAGCATACGCTTAATCACTACAGTGGCAGAGATCTCACGATTGGCCGCTTCGGGGATAACGATAGATTGAGCACTCTCAATCACATCATCGGACACAATCATATTGCGGCGCACAGGCAGACAGTGCATAAAATAAGCCTCATCGGTGACACCCATCTGACGCTCGCCCACAGTCCAGCTACGGTCGGTGCTTAGTATCTTACCATAGTTGTCGCCACTGTAAGCAGCCCAGTTCTTGGCATAGATAAAGTCGGCGCCTTCGAAAGCTTTCATCTGATCGTACTCTACCGTAGCATTGCCCACAAACTCAGGAGCTAACTCATAGCCATGAGGGTGAGTAATCACAAAGTCATAATCGGCTGCATTCATCCACTCGGCAAACGAGTTGGGCACAGCTTGAGGCAGTGCACGTGGGTGCGGCGCCCAAGTTAGAACCACTTTTGGACGTGGTTTGCGCTTATACTCCTCGATAGTGATAAAGTCGGCGAAGCTTTGCAAAGGATGGCGAGTAGCTGCTTCCATTGAAAAGACCGGACGGCCCGAGTATTTAATAAACTGATTGATGATAGTTTCGCTATAATCGAACTCACGGTTTTCGAATTGTGCAAACGAGCGCACACCGATAAGGTCGCAATAACAGCCCATCACAGGGATAGCCTCGAGCAAGTGTTCCGGGCGGTCGCCATCCATAATGACACCACGTTCGGTTTCAAGCTTCCAAGCACCTTGGTTTATATCAAGCACCATGACGTTCATGCCAAGGTTCATTGCTGCCTTCTGCGTGCTAAGACGGGTGCGCAAGCTAGAGTTGAAGAAAATCATCATCAACGTCTTGTTGCGACCTAGTTCAACATACTTAAAGCGGTCATTCTTGATTTCTAGAGCTTCGGCTAAGGCTACCTTAAGGTCGCCTATGTCTTGTACACATGTAAACTTCTTCATAGCAATTCGTTATTATTAGTTTGTTTATTGATTCATTGATAGGAAGTCGGCTTGCTTGTTAGCAAGGAAGGCACTCTTCGCCATATAATCTTGATTATTAGCATAGATAAAAAGCACACTGCCCTCTTTTATAGTGTTGATAACCGACTTGGTAAGAGATAGAGGTATGGCAGGACAGCCTAAGCTGCGTCCCAGTCTCCCATTAGAGGAGATTAAGTCGGGGTTAGCATAAGGTGCACCATGCATCACAATGGCACGCTCGCGAGCGCGGTCGTTGATACCGGCTTCAAGTCCGTCAAGCAGCAAAGAGTAGCCATTCTTACCCTGATAGGTCTTATCGGTAAGATAGAAACCTAAGGAGCTTTGATACGAGCCCACCTTGTTAGAAAAGGATGTGGCAAAGTTCTCGCCACTATTACGTCCATGCGATACTACCGATTTGAAAAGCATCTTCTTGCTCTTCATATCAAGCACATAGAGCCGCTCTTCGGTAGATGGTTTGGTAAAATCGATGAGTGTTAATATCTCCTTGCTTTTGTTCTCAATCTTAGAGTAGCCTTCGAGAGCTTGGCGAAAAGCCATATAACTCACTATCCCTTCGAGCTGCATCTCTTCGTAGAGCAGATCGGAAGCTGGGGCTTCAACAGGTTGCTCACTTGGAACAGTTGGAGAGGATGTTGGTACAAAAGAAGAGAGAAACGGAAATATAGATAAAAGAAAAATCAAAAAAGGTTTCTGCATAATTAAAGTGCTGGTTATGGTAACGCAAAGATAATAAATACTTTACTCCAACACAAATATAATAGCCTCATTAACAGGGGCCCAATCATAAATAAACTTAGCGTGTGAGGTGGCATTGCGTACACACATATGCGACCGAGGAATAGTGCCCAAAGTGGAGCTATATTCTAATGTGGCTGTTTGTGGCACGTTTGATGGTACACCATGAACATAGGCCCCGTTGGTGAAACGGGTGGCCCAAGGAGCAAAACCTCCAATAGCCGAGGAGCCATCTTTCAAGAAGAGCATCTTGGCTTTTTTGTCCTGTGCTACAAATATTCCTATGGGTGTAAGCTGCGAATAGGGAGGGGAAAACTTGCCCGTTGTGGCCGGATTCATACTGGTGATTGTCCACAGGCAAGGAGATGATTGTTGATAGGTAGAGATATTCTGATTCTTACGATCTACCACCACAGCTTTAGAGAAGTGCTGTATGGTGTCGGGCAATTGTTTTATATATCTCATGGGAGTGAGCCACACTCCTTTGGTATCGACCGGTGAAATCTGTGCAAAGGTTCCTACTTGCCCCAGGAAGCGCACAGGTTCGCCGTCTTTACCGTATATCTCAGGAGTTACCGTATCGTTGAGTAGATAGAGAGGCACAGATTGATAGCGCGATTGGCCTAGCGTGTCAACTACGCGCTTATAAGCATCACGGCTGAACTTCTTCACCAGAGTAGCTTCGCCATTGCGATTCTTATAGTTTTGAAGTACCGCCCAGCGAACAGAGTCCTCGCGGTTCATATTCTCGATGATAGCCAATCTCTCTTTGACCTTGTCGAATTGAAAAGATCGGGTGGTATCTCTATATGGATAGACATCGTCTAATGTATATTGGTCGTAGGCCAACTGCTTCGATAGATGAATATCGTCTGCTGTTCGTAGTCGTATTCGTTCCCACTCTTGGGCCACATATATGATACTCTCCTCTACCCCGGCATAGTAAGGAGTAGGAGGAGGCTTATCGGCAGAATGGCATGAACTGCAAAGAGCGCATATAAGAGTAATAATGTATATCCTGTAATCAATCATTAAGGTCTGGTTTGCCCACTACCTTCGACAATCCACTTGTACGAAGTAAGTTCTTCTAGACCCATTGGCCCTCGGGCATGGAGCTTCTGGGTACTGATACCTATCTCGGCACCCAAACCAAATTGTGCTCCATCGGTAAAGGCAGTCGAGACGTTGTGATAGACGCAAGCAGCATCTACTACTTTAGTAAACAACGACGCTTTATCTTTGTTTGCTGTGATGATACACTCACTGTGCTTAGAACTATACTGTTCTATATGATTTAACGCTTCTTCAAGAGTTGCAACAGTTTTTACTGCCATTTTGTAGTCTAAAAACTCTGTGCCAAAGCTTTCGGTGGTAGCTGTCTCAAGTAAGTCTAAAGGATAGACATCTTTCAATACTTCGTAAGCCTGAGGATCAGCATAAATAGTCACTTTGCTTTTGCTCAACTCTTGGCAGATACGTGGCAAATCGGACAACCTCTTTTCGTTTATCACTAAACAGTCTAGCGCATTGCACACACTTACTCTACGCGTCTTGGCATTGTTGATTATAGCTGCTCCTATTTCCACATCGCCGTCTTCATCAAAATAGGCATGACAGATTCCAGCACCAGTTTCAATCACCGGGATGGTGGCATTTTGGCGCACATAGTTGATAAGTCCACTACTGCCGCGAGGGATAATAAGATCCACATAGCCTACAGCATGGAGCATCTCGTGGGTAGCTTCGCGGTCGGGTGGCAACAGTTCTACGATATCCGGATTAAGTCCATTGGCCTTTACTACCTCTTTTATGATACCTACGATGGCTCGATTTGAGGCCTCGGCATCGCTCCCACCCTTTAGCAGGCAAGCGTTACCACTTTTCAAGCAGAGCGAGAATACATCGAAGCTCACATTAGGGCGAGCTTCGTAGATGATACCTATTACACCAAATGGAACGCTAATCTTCGTTAGTCTCATTCCATTGGGACGAATGGTTTCACTCAAAACACGATTGAGAGGTGAAGGCAGTTGAGCCACATTGCGCATATCGGCGGCAATACCTTCAATGCGTTCTGCTGTGAGCTTCAATCTATCGTATTTAGGGTTGGAAGGCTCCATGCGGGCCAAGTCCTTGGCATTCTCCGCTAGAATATATTCTTGTTGCTTCACAGCCTCATCGGCTACAGCATTTAATATCTGGTTGATTTGCACGTCGGTAACCATTGTTAGGGATCGACCTGCACGGCGTACTGCCTCGAAGGTTGCTTTATATTTCATGAGTTCTAGACATTATAGTATTGTTATTGGGAAGTCATTCTAAGTAGAGGTAGTCGTAATGCACCATCACCTTCTTGCCATGTTGACCCATATTTTCACGAGCCTGTTTAGCGTCACAGTTTACCCTACCCACACCGATAGCGTTCTTCTTATAGTCGATGATGCGAACGATATCATCTTTCTCAAAGTCGCCTACAATGCTTACAACGCCTACCGGCAATATGCTGGCGGCTTTTTCGGAGTTGAGCACATCGGTGGCACACTCATTGAGATGGAGTTCGCCTTTAGCAAAACCGTCACTGTGAGCAATCCACTTCTTGATGCTCGATACGGGAGTAGCCGATGGAATGAAGCGTGTACATAGTGTTTCATTGGGATGTTGCACCAGATCGACTAGTATATTATCTTTTCGTCCATTGGCAATAATGACGCTAATACCCTCATCGGCCACTTTACGGGCAATATTGGTCTTGGTCAGCATACCACCGCGGCCAAAGCTAGAGCGAGTGGTTTGAATATAGTCCGATAAGTCTTTGCCTTGTTCTATCTCACGTATCACCTGAGAAGAAGGCTCGGCAGGCGGACCATCATAGATGCCATCTATATTGCTTAGAATAATGAGTGCTTGGGCATCCATCATCGAGGCAATAAGGCCGGAGAGTTCATCGTTATCGGTAAACATCAATTCGGTGACAGAGATAGTATCGTTTTCGTTGACTATAGGTATAACACCACTCTCGAGCATCACTGTCATGCAGTTTTTCTGGTTGAGGTAGTGGCGGCGTGTAGAGAAGTTTTCTTTGGTGGTGAGCACCTGCCCCACGTGTATGTTGTAGTCGCGAAATAGTTCGTAATAGCGGTTGATAAGCTTCACCTGACCGATAGCCGAGAAGAGTTGACGTTGGTCCACACTATCGAGTTTGCGCTGCGCATTCATCTCGCTTCGCCCGGATGCCACG
The DNA here is from genome assembly GCA_947074205.1 of uncultured Bacteroides sp. GTDB lineage: Bacteria > Bacteroidota > Bacteroidia > Bacteroidales > Bacteroidaceae > Bacteroides. Next base: position 6,722 of record CAMTOQ010000001.1, read on the forward strand.
GCCCCTGAAGATATCAGAATCACCTCCAACCCCTTTTTATGAAGTGTTGCAATCTGATCGACAAGTGCAGACATACGAGTGACGTCGAGTGTGCCATCGGCGCGAGTAAGCACATTGCTACCCACTTTAATTGCTATTCGTGTAAGTTCTAGCCCCATATTTATTACGATTTAAAGCACAAATATAGAGTTTTCAACTATAATGTAAGCCAAAAGAGCCGCATTTCTAACGATGCGGCTCTTTTTTATATCTATAAATTTAGTCTATCTTACAACTCTAAAGACTAGAGAAGAGTTTCCCCTTCAATATAATTCTCCATAAACAGATTCTCGCCATCGAAGACCGCGTACGAGAAGAAGTTAATCCAATCGCCTAGAATAATGATACGAGAAGTGGCACTCAACATCAAATCTAATTCGATGTGACGATGCCCATAAATAAAGTAATTGATATTGGGGTGCACCTTTAGGTAGTCCTTAGTATAGAGCACAAGGTGCTCACGGTTCTCGCCCATATAGTCGGGTTCTTTACCGTCTACTCGCTTCATGCGGCTATGTTTGGCCCATGAAAGCCCCAGTTCTACACTCCAACGAGGATGTATTGCCGAGAAAAGAGTTTGCAACGTCTTGCTGTGAAACATACGACGCAGCAGTTTAAACTTCTTATCGGGATCGCCTAGACCATCGCCATGAGCCAGATAGAACTCTTTACCATATATCTCTGTGGTAAGAGGTTCACGGTGAATGATCACGCCACACTCGGTGGAAAGATAATCGCCACACCATATATCGTGGTTGCCGGTGAAGAAATGCACCTCTACTCCAAGGTCGGTCAGCTCGGAGAGCTTACCTAGAAAGCGCGTGTAGCCTTTGGGGACTACCAGTTTAAACTCGTACCAATAGTCGAACATATCGCCCAGGAGGTAGACAGCCGCCGCCTTGTGCTTAATGCTATCAAGGAAGTTGACCAAACGTCTCTCTTGAGTACGTCCATGCTCAATAGCCCTAGAGCCTAGATGGGCATCCGAAAGGAAATAAACATTCTTCATTTTCATAGGCTGTCGTATATAGTGTGTGATAGATAAATATAATAGTTGGCAAACGTTGAGGGGTTGGAAAGGCAGACTACAAAAATCCTAGTTCCAATTTAGCCTCTTCGCTCATCATCTCTTTGTCCCATTCGGGTTCGAATACTAGATTGATTGTGGCTTGCTTAACACCTTCCACGCTCTCTACTTTCTGACGTACATCTTCCATGATGAAGTCGGCCGCAGGGCAGTTAGGGGCAGTCAAAGTCATATCGATGGCTAGTTCGCCTTCGTCATTTAAATCAACCTTATAGATCAGACCAAGGTCGTATACATTAACCGGTATTTCTGGGTCGAATACCGTTTTTATCATATCTACTATCTTTTGTTCAGTTTCAAACTTTGTCATAATTCTACATTATTAGTTTTCGCAAATATAATAATTTATCTTCAAATCAGTCCCTCGTCAGCGAAACTGTAATAGCCGCTTTCACTAACTATAACGTGGTCTATGAGTCGTATGTTCATGGTTTCGCACGCTTTACGCAGACGGTCGGTCACATTACGATCTTCCATGCTAGGTTGTCGAGTGCCTGATGGGTGATTGTGGATAGCGGCTATTTGTGTGGCATAGCGCAATAAGGCTTCGCGAAGCACGGTGCGTATATCGACCAATGAACCCGCAATGCCACCGTTGCTGATACGAATTTTCTCGATCACCTTGCCCGCTTGATTGAGTAGCAGAATCCAGAATTCCTCTAATGGGAGGTCGCGCATCATGGGGTGGAATATATCGTAGATGTCGTGAGAAGAGCGTATGGCAATACGTTCTTCGGCTTGTTGCAGATTGCGACGACGGCCTAGTTCTAAGGCAGCCATGATGGTGATGCTCTTGGCGGGTCCCATCCCTTTGTAGCGCGAAAACTCGCTCACACCCCAGCGCGCCAGGTTATTCAGATTGCCACCACAGTCTATCATCATGCGGCGCATCAGTTCAACTGCCGTCTCTTCGGTGTTGCCCGAACCCACCAAAATGGCCAAAAGTTCAGCATCGCTCAAAGCACCCGATCCTTTTGCCATCATTTTTTCTCGAGGGCGGTCATCTTCCGCCCATTGGCTGATATTCAGCTTTTTAGAAACAGTTTCTTCTTCAATCTTCTTTGTTTTATCGTCTTTCATATTGAGTATTCGTATTTAGCTTGGTAGCAAGGGCTACTCAGCACGGTGGCAAGGGCTACTCTGGTCGGTGAGTAGCCTTTGCTACCAAGCGGAGTAGCCCTAGTCAGTTTTCACCCGACAAATAGACCAATTTTGTTCTATTCGAGAAGGTGGTCGTATAGATATATTTTGTCATTTATAGAAGTTCTTGCTGAATGCTTCGAATTCCCCTCTTCCTAAGATGCATCTTCGCCACACTGCCATCAAAAAGCCCGTTCCATAACCGATGAGTTGAATAAAAGAGGCTGCAATGGCATACACACCAATGAGCAAACTACGGTTTTGAATAGCGGCGTCAACACAGACCAACAGGGCGTAAGCAGCAATGGGTAGCCAAAACCACGGGCAAAAGAAGCCTAGTATCAGCATAGCCAACACCCCTATTGTGAAACAAGCCGGCAACAAGTGTACTAGTTTCAAGGTGCCCGGATGGCGTTTAGTGAGGTTGATACGTGCGATGCCCGAGTTGTAGACTTGCTTGAAGAATTTCCTCAGATCGGTGCGACGCTTATGATAGACCCATGCCCCGGGGAATAGGCGACAGCTGTAGCCTGCATCGAATATGCGAATGCTGAAGTCGATATCTTCGCCAAAGCGCATAGCCGAAAAGCCGTTCAACGCACGATAGGCCGATGCCTTGATGCCCATATTGAAGCTACGTGGGTAGAATTTATCGAGTTTCTTCTTTCCACCGCGTATACCCCCTGTCGTAAAAAACGAGGTCATCGAGTAGTTGATAGCCTTCTGCATGGCAGTAAACGAGTGATGAGCCCTATCCGGCCCGCCAAAGGCATCGGCAGGCTGCTGCGACAACTCTTCATCTATCGCTTTAATATAGTCGGGCGGAAGAATACAATCGGAGTCTAACACAATGAGATACTCTCCACTGCTACGCTCGGCTCCATAGTTGCGCGACTGTCCCGGCCCTGAGTTGGGCTTACTATAATAGTGTATAGGCAGAAGGGATTGATATTTCTCTACTACCTCGCTACAAGGAATAGAGGAGCCATCTTCTACAACAATCACCTCAAAGTCTTTCACAGACTGATGGGTAAGACTTTCCAGCAGTTCATCGACTTCATCTGGACGATTATATACAGGGATGATAAGAGAATATTTCATAAATATGAGTTGTCGTAGAAATGTATATTTACAAATATACAAGCAATCTAGTTTTTAGAAAGCATATTATGCGTTTTTTAGAGTAAAATGAAAAAGTAATGCAAACGTTTGAATAGTTTCTTTGTATTCTATTTAACTTTTCTGTAAACTAATAAATATTATTTTATATATTTGTAGGAAGAGCAAAACAACAGACAAACAAGCAATTACCTTTATTATAAACCTTTAAATTTAGTATGTATGATGAAGAAACAACTACTCTTATCATTAGTCACTGTGCTTATTGCACTATCTGCTCATGCCAATTCGGGCATATTCTTACGGGGCAGTGTAAACAACTGGGATGCGTCTTCCGAATGGGAGTTCGTAGATGAAGGAAATGGGGTTTATACCCTAACAGACAAAGTGCTTAGTGGTGACTTCAAAATTGCCAGTGCAGATTGGAGCACTATGGACTATGGTACAGCTAATGCCACCACACTTTTAGAAATAGGTGTTCCTATGACTTTGATAACTAATACTAGTCAGAACATCTTCTGTTCGGGCACCTTGAACTGTACAAAAATCACCCTTACCATTCCTGCAGAAGGCGAAGTAACTCTGTTTGCAGAAGGTACAGCAACGCAATCCAAATCGGGTTTTTATCTTCGTGGAGATATAAATGGATGGGGCACATCGCCCGAATGGGAGTTTATCGAAGAGAGTGCAGGTATATACACACTATCTGATGTGGTGATTAGTGGCCGATTCAAAATTGCAGATAGCAGCTGGACCATTGAATTTGGCAGCACAGATGCCGAAATGCTTTTAACATCAGGCAATCCTTATCCATTGGTACTGAAAGGCGGAGATATCACCTGTGCCGATACTTACAAATGCAGCAAAATCACCGTAAATGCTACAGACCAAAACAATATCACACTTCTTCTAGAAGGAGAAGTAGCAGGTTCGGGCATCTTTATCAGAGGTGGTATGACAAACTGGGATCCCCTACCCGAATGGGAGTTCAAAGATGAAGGCAACGGTGTGTACACACTCAAAGACAAAGAAATAAATGGTAAGTTTAAGGTAGCAGATGCTAGCTGGGGATCATTAAACTATGGTGTGAGTGGCGGAACACTACAACTAGGATCGCTTATCACATTAGTGCACAACGGTAATGACATTAGCTGCGGCGATGACACCTTTATTTGCACCACAATCACATTTACCATAGGTGCAGATGGCGTTGCCACTCTATTAGTAGAGGGTAGCATAAAAGAAGCCGGAGCACTAACCGAGGTCTACATCATTGGCGATAACAACAGCTGGGGCTTTACTGATGCATCGGGCAAACTATCGGCCACTGACACCGAAGGCGAATATCAAGGAACGGTAGAAATGAAAAATGCCTCTGGCGCAGAAGTGGGCTATTGGAGACTCTACGAAGGCTTGGGACAAGTAGGTACTTGGGGTAATCCTGGTGGAGCAAATACAGACGCTCATACCACAACAGGTACACTAGAACGCGGCAGCGAAGGATGTATCACCACCGCTGCAGGAACTTATCTCATTACTTTCAACATCAAGTCAGGGGCTTTCACTATGACTGAAGTAGACCCTACAGGAATTAAGCTCGTAAACAATGAAAGACCTCTTTTGCTAATCGATAACGGCAATATCACCGTACAAGGTGAGGATGTGGAAAAGATAGGCTTATATACTATAGGTGGCGCTAAGCTAGTAACCCAAAAGGGCAGCAATAGCATTAGCCTTCCACTTCAAAAGAAGGGTATCTACATTGTAGAAATAACTACAGGTGGAAAGACTTATAAGTACAAAGTTGCTTTATAAGGCACTCTGTTATTCGGATTAAAACTCAAAAAGAGGATAAATGCACTCGTAACGAGCATTTATCCTCTTTGCATATAAATAAGAGCGAGATTAATTATTGAATATCTCCTCAATGGCAGTAGCTGCTTTCTTTAACTGATTCTTTACTTCATTGAAACCATTTCGAGCAAGGGCCTTATAGTAGCGCACCTCCAGTCTGGTTACCTCTTGAAGATCTTCACTGCTCATTGTATCTTTAAACTTATCGTAATACTTCTGAGAGTACACCTCAAATTTGGCACTGATGCTCTTCATCTCATCTTCCGAGATAGACTTCTTCTCTTCTACTCCTTGAACAAATTTCTCGAATTCAGCCAAATAGCCCTCTTTGTTAGTAACACATGAACTCAAGGTTACTAGCAGAGTTAAAAGGAGGAGGTAATGGATTTTCTTCATATTATCGTCTATTATTGGTTTGAGCCGCAAAGGTAAGGAATATTACAAATACAGCAAAGCCTCCTCTGCAAACAGAGAAGGCTTTACATATTATATCAGCAAGATACCTTTAGTATTACATACGTTCGGGTACTTCAATACCTAGAAGGCTCATTCCCTCCTCGATAACTTTAGCCACATTAGCCGAAAGCATTAAGCGGAACTGTTGAAGTTCGGCATTGGTTTCGCGCAAGATGCTAAAGTCATGATAGAATTGATTGTATTCCTTCACTAGCTCGTACACATAGTTAGCTATTACCGATGGATTGTACTCGTTAGCAGCTTGTTTCACCACTTCTGCAAAGTCGGCTATCAATTGAATAAGACCTTCCTCTTTTGTGCTTAGTTCAAGGCCAGCTGCAAGTTCAGCAGGTACTTCAATACCTTGTTCCTTGGCTTTACGCAATACCGATTGGATACGAGCGTAAGTATATTGTATGAATGGACCTGTATTACCATTGAAGTCGATAGATTCCTTTGGATTGAAAGTCATATTCTTGCGAGCGTCTACCTTCAAGATGAAGTATTTCAATGCACCAAGACCCACAGTACGAACGATGTTCTCAGCTTGCTCTTCTGTCAAGCCATCTAGCTTGCCCAGTTCACGAGAAGTTTCGCGTGCTGTCGAGATCATCTCTTCCATCAAGTCGTCAGCATCCACCACAGTACCTTCGCGCGATTTCATCTTACCCTCAGGAAGTTCCACCATACCATAAGAGAAGTGAACCAAGCCCTTACCCCAGTCGAAGCCTAGCTTGTCTAGCAAGATTGAAAGTACTTGAAAGTGATAGTTCTGTTCATTACCCACCACATAAATCATCTTATCAATAGGATAATCGGCAAAGCGTAGTTTAGCCGTACCTATGTCTTGAGTCATATATACAGAAGTACCATCCGAGCGAAGTAACAACTTATGATCTAGTCCATCTGGAGTCAAGTCAGCCCATACCGAGCCATCTTCTTTTTGGTAGAAAGCACCCTTATCAAGACCTTCCATCACCTTATCTTTACCTTCGAGGTAAGTTTCAGATTCATAGTAGATCTTATCAAAGCTCACACCCATCTTATTGTAGGTCTTATCGAAACCATCATAAACCCAATGGTTCATTGTTTCCCAAAGCTGACGAGTTTCAGCATCATCTTCCTCCCATTTCACCAACATCTCACGAGCCTGAGCCATCAGAATAGAAGCCGCTTCGGCCTCCTCTTTACTCATGCCTTTGTTCATCAGTTCTTGGAGTTCTGCTTTATAGTGTTTATCGAAAGCCACATAGTAGTCGCCTACAAGGTGGTCGCCTTTCTTTCCCGAAGTTTCAGGAGTTTCGCCATTGCCATAGAGTTTCCATGCCAACATCGATTTACAGATATGAATACCGCGGTCGTTAACAATATTAGTCTTCACCACTCTATTGCCATTGGCCTTCATTATATTGGCCAAAGCAGCACCAAGGAGGTTGTTGCGCACATGTCCTAAGTGAAGAGGTTTGTTAGTATTAGGCGAAGAATACTCGATCATCACGAGAGGAGAATCTGCGGTAGCTTCTACAGTTCCGAAGTGAGGATCAGCATTGATTGCATTAAGCAAATCTGCCCATGCAGTCGATGCAATGGTAAGGTTCAGGAAGCCTTTAATCACATTGAATGAGGCTACAATAGGTTCATTAGCTTTCAAGTATTCGCCGATTTCTTGAGCCGTCTGCTCAGGACCTTTCTTTGAAATGCGCAAAAAAGGGAAAACCACCAAAGTTAGATGACCTTCAAACTCCTTTTTTGTTTTCTGAAGCTGCACTTGTTGGGGAGACACTTCTTGCCCATAGAGCGCTTGTATCCCTTCTATTACAGAGACGATAAGCTTATTTTCTATCTTCATTTCTAAATGCTATTATATAAGTAGGGCAAAGATACAAAAAAAGGAGACGTAGCGCCTCCTCTAATTTCATTTCTTTAAATATGCCATTGTGTTTTGTCCAGAAAACACAGTTTAATCATTATTCAACAGCTGCACTAAGTTCAGCTCCAGCTTTAAACTTAGCTACTTTTTTAGCAGGGATAGTGATTGTCTGTTTTGTTGACGGATTGATACCTGTTCTTTCAGATCTTTCGCTTACTTGAAATGTGCCAAAGCCCACAAGTGCCACTTTGTCGCCTTCTTTCAAAGCTTTAGTGATAGAGCTAACAACAGCTTCAAGTGCTTTTTTAGAATCAGTCTTGCTCAATCCAGATTCTTCTGCAATAGCATTAATAAGTTCTGCCTTATTCATAGTTTAAATTTTAATAGTTATTAGTAAATAATGTATAAAATAATAGGTACAAATATAAAGCTAAGTCTGAAATAATCAAATAAAAAAACAAAAAAGATGACGCATTTTGTTGAATAACAGCTATTCAGGGATGCATTTGAGTTAAAAACAGAATTTTATTCCTACTTTTGCCCCATATCAATAGATTTATTTGAATAGAAACTGATATGATGAATATGCCCACAGTAACCAAGAACCTGATAATCATCAATGTTCTTATGTTTCTGGCAACTATAGTTGCACAGTCCTACAATATAGATTTAGCAAGTTTTTTGGGCTTGCACTTTTTCTTAGCATCCGACTTTAATCTCGCCCAACTTTTCACCTACATGTTTATGCATGGCAGTTTTGGGCATCTATTCTTCAACATGTTTGCTGTATGGATGTTTGGACGGACTCTCGAAACTGTTTGGGGCCCAAGAAAGTTCCTAACATTCTACCTTGTTTGCGGTATCGGTGCCGGACTTATTCAAGAAGGCGTGCAGTATATCGAATATGCTACCACTTTAGCCCAATACCAACAAGTGCAGGTGCCTTGGGGCACTATCCCGATGTCACAATATCTTAACATGATGAATACCGTTGGAGCTTCGGGAGCTGTCTATGGCATTTTGCTTGGATTCGGTATGCTATTTCCCAATACGCCACTGTTTATTTTTCCCCTACCAATGCCGATTAAAGCCAAGTTTTTCGTAATTGGCTATGCTGCGATAGAACTATTCTACGGAATATCAAATAATCCCGGAGATAATGTGGCACACTTTGCCCACCTTGGAGGAATGATATTTGGCTTTTTACTGATCACATACTGGAAGAAAAAAGGTAACGGCAATGGCACATATAATTACTGATCTGAAGGAGACTTTTAAGAAGGGAAACACAGCAATCCAACTTATCTTTATCAATGTTGGCGTTTTCTTAGTTGTGTCTATAGCAAATGTCATCATGACACTGTTTGGACATAGTTTCGAACCGATTGTCAATTGGATATCATTGCCTGCATGGCTAGATAGACTTCTTATTCAACCTTGGTCCATCATTACCTATATGTTTCTTCATGTAGATATTCTGCATATTCTATTCAATATGCTGTGGCTCTACTGGTTTGGCTTACTCTTTTTGAATCATTTTTCCAGCAAGCATTTGCGCGGACTCTACCTATTTGGGGGCATCTGCGGAGGAATTGTCTACATATTAGCCTATAATATCTTTCCCTACTTTGCAGCCGTTCGCGATCTTTCAGTACTAATGGGGGCATCGGCCTCTGTAATGGCTATTGTGATAGCTGCCACCTATCGCGACCCCAACTACCAGATACGCTTGCTATTATTTGGTAGTGTTAGATTAAAATATCTGGCTATCCTTTTTATTCTTAGCGATTTGCTATTTCTAACCAACAACAATGCAGGTGGGCATTTCGCGCACCTTGGCGGAGTGCTAGGAGGCTTTTTGTTTGCCTACTGTTTGAAGCATGGTACAGATCTCACCAAGTGGATTAATTGGGTGCTAGACGGTATTGTTTCCATCTTCAACTTTAATCCACGCCCACGCAAGCCAAAGATGAAGGTAGAATATGGCAGCGATCGCCAGAAGGATTACCAATACAATAAGCAAAAAAAAGTTTCTAACGAAGAGATTGATCGCATTCTAGAAAAGATTAAAAGATCGGGCTATAGCAGTCTGAGCGAAGACGAAAAGAAAAAACTATTTGACGCCAGCCAACGCTAACTAAATGAAACGAATCACTTCTTTCCTAGCCTACATCTTACTAGCTGTTAATGGGCTTTTTGCTCTTTTATTTTTACTGACAGCCTACAGTACCTATATCAATCCGGTAGAACACCCCACAAAGTCGTGTTTAGGGTTAACATTTCCTATTTTCTTGGCTATCATCTGCCTCTTCCTCTGCTTTTGGATTGTTGTGCGCATACGCTTTGCCTTACTTTCGGTAATCACGCTGCTGGTTGCACATCCACAGATATTGCTTTACATGCCCATCAACTTCAATTCGAGTAAACCCGACGAAGGTGTAATTAAGGTGCTATCCTACAACACCATGTCACTTGGGGGAACTACCAATAATCCTGATGGCAGCCCTGTGTTGCAGTACATCCTTAATAATGAAGCCAATATCGTCTGCCTGCAAGAGTACAGTTCGAGCATCAGCAAACGTACGTCCAACAAGAAGCTGATGGCGGATATCAATAAGCGGTACAAATATAGTTCGTTTGACAAGGTGGGAAAAACCAAATCCAATGAGATAGCTATCTTCTCGGAGTATCCTATCCTTTCGAGTCGCCGCATTGCGCTAGACAGCCAGTACAATGGGGCTACATTATACAAGCTAAAGGTGGGTAGCGACACACTCTACGTGATAAATTGCCACCTAGAATCCAACAAACTAGTGATGGAAGATAAGGTGGTGTACGAGCAGATGCTAAAAGACCCCAACAAACAGAGCATAAAAAAAGGATTGCCCCAACTGCTAAAGAAGCTAGGAGAGGCAGCTGCCATACGCGCCAAACAAGCTGATATCATTAGCCAAGAGATAGAGCAACTGCCGAAGAACAGTTACATCCTAGTGGCGGGAGATTTCAATGACACGCCTATATCTTATACGCACCGAGTTATCTCCAACGAGATGCGCGATGCCTTCGTAGAGTCGGGCAATGGACTGGGCATATCTTACAATCAGCACAAGCTCTACTTCCGCATAGACCACATATTGACTAGCCAAAACATCGAAAGCTACGACTGCGTGGTAGATCGATGGGATAAAGTATCCGACCACTACCCCATCTCTTGCTATATCAGCCTTGACACGAAATAGACTAAGTCTACTTTATACTTATATACATCTATGAATCTCAAGAAATCAGTATTAATTTTAGCAACAAGCTGTATGATACTATCATGTAGTGACAAGAGGGTGGGCAACCCATTCCTCAGTGAGTTTCAAACCGAGTTTGGCATCCCTGCCTTCAACAAGATTGAGTTCAATCATTACCGCCCGGCATTTGAGGCAGGTATTGAAGAGCAGAATGCACTTATCGAGGCCATAGTAAACAATCCGGAAGCACCTACTTTCGACAATACGATTGTGGCGCTAGACAATAGCTCGCCTATCCTTGACCGTGTGTCAACGGTATTTTTCAGCTTGGCCGATGCCGAGACTACCGATGAAATCACCAACTTGATGATGGAGATGGCGCCTATCCTTTCGGAGCAAAGCGACAACATCATGCTGAACAAAGCGCTATTCGGCCGCGTGAATACTGTTTATCAGCAACAAGGTGAACTCAACTTGACTACCGAGCAGAAGCGTCTTCTAGACAAGACCTACAAAGCATTTGTTCGTTCGGGGGCCAACCTCAATGATGAACAACAAGCACGCCTGCGCGAGATTAACAAAGAGCTTTCTACACTAGAAATAGCGTTCAGCAACAACCTACTCAACGAGAACAATGATTTTAAGCTTTTCATAGACAACGAAGCCGACCTTAGCGGTTTGCCCCAGTGGTTTGTGCAAAGTGCGGCCGAAGAGGCGACAGCAGCAGGTGAACCCGGCAAATGGTTGATTACACTGCACAACTCTAGCCGCTTGCCTTTCTTGCAATATGCAGACAATCGCGACTTGCGCAAAGAGGTGTATATGGCCTATATCAATAAAGGTAACCGCGACAACGCCAACAACAATAAAGCAAATGTGACCAAGATAGTACAGCTCCGACTAGAGAAAGCCAATATGATGGGCTACGAAACGTTTGCCGACTTTGCGCTAGACGACACTATGGCTAAAACTCCTGCCGCAGTAATGGATTTCCTGAACAACCTTTGGAGCTACGCACTGCCTAAAGCAAAAGCCGAACAAGCCGACCTGCAGGTATTGATGGACCGCGAAGGTAAAGGGGAAACTATCGAGGCTTGGGACTGGTGGTACTACACCGACAAGCTTCGTGCTGAGAAGTACAATTTGAATGAGGACGAAATCAAACCTTACTTCAAGATGGAGAATGTGCGCGACGGTGCATTTATGGTAGCCAACAAGCTATATGGCATCACCTTCAAACCAATTGCGAATGTACCTGTTTACCACCCAGATGTGGAGGTGTTCGAGGTGCTTGATGCTGATGGTTCACAACTCGGCATCTTCTACACCGACTTCTACCCCCGTGCGGGCAAGAGCGCCGGTGCATGGATGGGCAACTTCCGCGAACAAAACGGCGAGGTACGTCCTGTGGTGTTCAATGTGGGTAACTTCACGAAACCTGTGGGCGATTTGCCTTCGTTGTTGACTATTGACGAAGTAGAGACACTTTTCCACGAATTGGGTCACGGCTTGCATGGACTATTGAGCCAAACCAACTACCAAGGTGTGGCAGGTACCAATGTGGCACGCGACTTTGTGGAGCTTCCATCGCAAATCAACGAACACTGGGCATTCGAACCCGAAGTGTTGAAGATGTATGCCCGTCACTATCAAACTGGTGAGTTGATTCCCGATGAGTTGATCGAGAAGATTGAAAATCAGGCTACATTCAACCAAGGCTTTATCACCACTGAGTTGATGGCAGCTGCTATTTTGGATATGAACCTGCACACGTTGACCAATACAGACAACCTCGATGTGGTGGCTTATGAGAAGGAGGCTATGGACAAATTGGGATTGATCCCTGCTATCGCCCCTCGCTATCGTACTACCTACTTCAACCACATTGTAGGTGGCTATGCGGCAGGCTACTATAGTTACTTATGGGCCAACGTATTGGACAACGATGCTTTTGAAGCATTCAAAGAGAAGGGAATATTCGATGCAACTACTGCCCATCTTTACCGTACAAATATCCTTGAAAAAGGTGATAGCGAAGATCCAATGGTGCTTTATAAGAATTTCCGAGGCAGCGAACCTCAACTAGAGCCAATGCTAAAGAATAGAGGAATGAAATAAGCAAGCCTCTATGCTAATATTATTCACAAGATAGATATTGAATTAGATCAATGAAAGCCATTTACCCCATCTTACTACTCATCATTTCCAACATATTTATGACCTTCGCATGGTACGGTCACTTAAAGCTGGAAGGGATAAAATCGTTTGCCAACCTACCTCTCTATATCATCATATTGATGAGTTGGGCTTTGGCGTTGTTTGAATATGCATTCCAAGTTCCGGCAAACAAGATGGGCTATGTAGGCAATGGTGGAGTCTACTCATTAATGCAACTCAAAGTGGTGCAAGAAGTGATATCGCTTACGGTATTTACTCTGTTCAGCATGATATTCTTCAAAAACGAAGCTTTGCAGTGGAATCACTTTGCGGCATTTGGCTGCCTCATACTAGCAGTCTATTTTGTGTTCTTAAAGTAGAAGATACTCTAAGATAAATTCATTGATAGGTCAACACGTTACAAAAGCGTGTTGACCCATCTTTTTTATATCTCCCAAAGGCTAGAAAGCGTTTATTTAGTCTATTTACAAATAGCGCCGCGGATGGAAAAAAGAGGTTCAAAACTGATTAAAAAACTCATCGAAAAGATATCTTTGTCTGATACTTATATAAATAAGACGATGGTAGATACACGAGTGAGGGAGGCGCAACGCGTCACGGTAATTGGTTTTTTTGTCAACCTACTGCTAAGCGTAGGAAAGATAGGTGCCGGTATTGTAGGGAAGAGTTCGGCCATGCTAGCCGACGGGATACACTCCCTGTCCGACTTCGTAACCGACGTTATTGTCATCGTCTTTATCCGCCTATCTGCTAAGAAGTCTGACGACGACCACACCTACGGCCACGGAAAATACGAAACATTTGCCACACTCATTATATCGATTGTGCTGCTTGGCGTTGGCATCGGAATGTGCTGGGACTCGGGACATAAGATTTATCTAGCCATAAAGGGAGAAGTGCTCCCCACTCCCCACCTCATCGCCCTTTGGGCAGCTCTTATATCCATCGTATCGAAAGAAGTTCTGTTTAGATACACACGCCATGTGGGTATGACAATTGGTAGCAGTGTAGTGATTGCTAACGGGTGGCACCATCGCTCGGATGCACTTTCGTCAATCGGCGCAGCCATTGGTATCAGTGGCGCCATCATCCTTGGTGATAAATGGGTGATTCTCGATCCTATAGCAGGTTTTATTGTTTCGCTATTCATCGTGAAGGTAGCTTGGCAATTAGGCAAACCATGCATCGACGAATTGCTAGAACATGCACTGCCGCAAGATCTATGCAACAAAATTAAATTGGCAATAGAAAGCAATGATAGAGTATTGAGCTACAACGAGCTAAAGACACGCAAGGTAGGCAATGCAATTGCGGTAGATGTTCATATACAACTAAACAAAGAACTGACATTTGTCGAAGCTCACAACATCACCACAGAGGTGGAAGAGCTAATAAAAGACGCATTGGGTGGCGACGCTTTTGTGAACATCCACACCGAACCGGTATAGCCATAGAGCAACAATTATCTACCCCAAAAGAGACTCTTTCGGCTTCAAAAAAACAAGCAGTACTATCCCGTTTGGTGGATAGCTGTACTCAGCGTGGTGGCAAGGGCTACTCTGCTCGGTGACCAGCCTTTGCCACCGCGCTGAGTAGCCCTTGCCACCAAACCACAGAGCCACAATTCACAAACCACTCATTACCAAGCATGTAAACACCAGCAAAAGTATCTCCCACAAGCGGCATCAGAAAAAACATCTACTGCCGGCCCAAACACACCCATTCTAGTCCCACTTACAAAAGTCGAGTTCGAAGAAGATGTAAAGATAAAAGGGAAAAAGCATTGATGTTTTTTATCATAAAAAGCCCATCACTTTAACAAAAAAAATAAAGTAGAGGAAAATTATCTTAAAATCGAGCAAGAGCTCCTACTACAAGCATCAGCAGAGAAAGATTTATTAAAATAGGTGCAAGAATATGCCGTAAAGCACTAAATAAATAGATTCAGTTAACTGTAAATGTGGAAAAAAAGCTATATTTGCAGCCCTGTATACGACAGAATTAAATTAAAACTTAATCATAATAAATTAAAGTAAAATGCAAAACAAAGGATTTGTAAGACTTTTTGCGGTATTGCTCACACTAGTCTGTGTGTTCTACCTGTCTTTCTCCTTCGTTACTCGCCACTACATGAGTAAAGCGGCTGAGTACGCTAAGGGAGACTATGCGGCAGAGCAGGACTACATCGACTCTTTGGCTAACACCAAAGTGTGGTTAGGCTATACGCTTAAAGAGGTTCGCGAACAAGAAATTAATTTGGGTCTTGACCTTAAAGGAGGTATGAACGTGATCCTTGAGGTATCTGTACCCGAGGTAATCAAAGCATTGGCAGACCACAAAACCGACGAAAACTTCAATCAGGCACTTGCTGCAGCTGCAAAACAAGCACAAAACAGCAACGACGACGTAATTACTCTTTTCATCAGAGAGTACCAAACTCGTGTTCCTGGAGGTCAGTTGGCTGAGATCTTCGCGACTCAACAATTAAAAGACAAAGTAAACACTCGTACATCTAACGCTGATGTTGAAAAGGTGTTGAGAGAAGAAGTAAAAGCCGCTGTAGCCAACTCGTTTAACGTGCTTCGTACACGTATCGACCGTTTTGGTGTGGTACAACCTAACATCCAAAGCTTGGAAGACAAGATGGGTCGTATCATGGTGGAACTTCCAGGTATCAAAGAGCCAGAACGTGTAAGAAAGCTTCTTCAAGGTTCGGCTAACCTAGAATTCTGGGAAACATTCACTGCTAAAGAGGTTACTCCATCACTTTATACTGCCGACAACGTGGTGCGCAACGTATTGGCGCTAGAATCTCCAACTCAAGAAGCTGACTCTGTAAAAGAGGAGTTGACTGAAGTTGCAGCTACTACTAGCATTGCCGATAGCCTTGCTGCTGCTTTGAAAGGCGAAACAAAAGCTGACGAAGTTGCTCTTGAGCAAATGAAAAAGAACAATCCTTTGTTGTCTATCCTTCAACTTAACCCTTACGATGGTCCAGTTGTAGGTTATGCTAACTACAAAGATACTGCCGCTATCAACAAGTACTTGGCTATGCCAGAAGTGAAAGCAGTACTCAACTCTAACCTTCGCCTTAAATGGGGTGTGGCTCCTGCCGAATTCGACCCATTGAAGCAAACTTACGAGTTGTATGCTATCCGTACTCCAGATCGTAGCAACAAAGCTCCACTCGAAGGCGACGTAATCAACAATGCACAAGATGATTTTGACCAATTTGGTAAACCATCTGTAAGCATGACTATGAACCAAGATGGTGCTCGTCGTTGGGCTCAATTGACTAAAAAGAACATCAACCGTAGCATCGCTATCGTTCTTGATGGTTATGTATACTCTGCACCTAACGTGCAAAACGAAATCACTGGCGGTAGCTCTGTTATCACCGGTCACTTCACTCCAGAACAATCAAAAGACTTAGCAAACGTGTTGAAGTCGGGTAAAATGCCTGCTCCAGCGTTTATCGTGCAAGAAGACATCGTAGGTCCATCATTGGGTCAAGAGTCTATCAACGCAGGTATCTTCTCGTTTGTAATGGCTTTGATTCTGTTGATGATCTACATGTGCTGCATGTATGGCTTCGTACCAGGTATGATTGCTAATGCTGCTTTGATCCTGAACTTCTTCTTCACACTAGGTATCCTTTCGTCGTTCCACGCTGCTTTGACTATGTCGGGTATTGCGGGTATGGTGCTTGCACTTGGTATGGCGGTGGATGCTAACGTATTGATCTACGAACGTACAAAAGAAGAACTTCGCGCAGGTAAAGCTGTGAAACAAGCTATCAGCGATGGTTACTCTAACGCGTTCTCGGCTATCTTTGACTCGAACTTAACATCTATCATCACCGGTATCATCCTGTTCAACTTCGGTACAGGTCCTATCCGTGGTTTTGCTACAACTTTGATCATCGGTATCCTTTGTTCGTTCTTCACTGCTGTATTCTTGACTCGTTTGGCTTACGAACACTTCTTGGGTAAAGAGAAGTTGCAGTCTTTGACTTTCACTACTGGTCTTTCGGCTAAGATGATGGTTAATACTCACTTCAACTTTATGAAGAACAACCGCCGCTCATTCATCATCACGGCTGTAATTATCGTGTGCTGTTTCGCAGTTCTTGGTCTACGCGGTTTGAGCCAAAGTATCGACTTTACTGGTGGACGTAACTTCAAAGTTCAATTCGAACAACAAGTTGAGCCAGAACAAGTACGCGAACTATTGGCTGGCCAATTTGGCGACGCTAACACAAGCGTTATCGCTATCGGTACAGACAAAAAGACAGTACGTATCAGTACTAACTATATGATCGAAAGCAACGATGCTAACGTTGACGCAGAGATCGAACAAGGTTTGTTCACTGCTCTTCAACCAGTATTGACTAGCGGTACTACTCTTGATCAATTCATCGACCGCGACAACTACACTGGCGGTAGCATCATCAGCTCGCAAAAGGTAGGTCCTAGTATTGCTGACGATATTCGTCGTGCTGCTATGTGGTCTGTAGTATTTGCTTTGATTGCTATCGGTCTTTATATCTTGATTCGTTTCCGCAACATCGCTTACTCGGTAGGTTCTATCGTAGCGTTGACTTGCGATACTATCATGATCTTTGGTGTATTCTCATTGCTTTGGGGTATCGCTCCATTCTCTCTTGAGATCGACCAAACATTCATCGGTGCTATCTTGACAGCTATCGGTTACTCTATCAATGATAAGGTGGTAATCTTCGACCGTGTACGCGAGTTCTTCAACTTGTATCCAAAACGTAGCACTCGCCGTCTATTCAACGATTCATTGAACACTACTTTGGCTCGTACAATCAATACTTCAGTAAGTACATTGCTAGTATTGTTCTGTATCTTCATCCTTGGTGGTGACGCTATCCGTAGCTTCGCATTCGCAATGATTCTTGGTGTTATCATCGGTACACTTTCTTCATTGTTCATCGCTTCTCCTATTGCATACGAAATGTTGAAAGGCAGAGATCGCAGTGATGATATTATCGATACAGAAGATCACGTATAATTGATGGTTCATCTATCGATTTAATTACGATATAAACAGAGCGAGGCAGTCAGCTAATGATTGCCTCGCTTTTTTTATGCCATCTAGAAGATTATAACTATTATTGCACTTCAAGCGTTAGTAATAAAAACACTGCGTATGAAGTTGGTAACTCTTCTAATAGGTATAGCTCTGCTGAGTTGTACCAACAAAGTAACCGTTCAACAAAAAGAGAAAAATATGAAACAGTTGACCCCTCAAGAGAAGCATGTCATTCTAGACAAGGGTACAGAGATGCCGTTTACTGGCGAGTACGATAAGTTTTACGAGAATGGAGAGTATGTCTGCAAGCAATGCGGTGCTCCTCTCTATCTATCAAAAGACAAATTCGATGCGGGCTGCGGATGGCCTGCTTTCGACGATGAGATAACAGGAGCTGTAAAAAGATACAGAGATGCAGACGGACAACGCGTGGAGATAGTATGTGCCAGCTGTGATGGGCATCTAGGCCATGTGTTCGAAGGCGAAGGTCTTACTGCCAAGAACACTCGCCACTGTGTCAACTCTATCAGCATGGAGTTCATCCCGGCAGATAGCCTAAAGACAGCCATCTTCGCAGGTGGATGTTTCTGGGGCGTAGAACATTTGATGCAACAGCAAAAGGGGGTGATCAG
This sequence comes from uncultured Bacteroides sp., assembly GCA_947074205.1. Lineage (GTDB taxonomy): Bacteria > Bacteroidota > Bacteroidia > Bacteroidales > Bacteroidaceae > Bacteroides. The sequence goes on from CAMTOQ010000001.1 coordinate 25,394, forward strand.
CGTAGAATCGGGCTATATAGGTGGCACAAAGGAGAACCCTACCTACCAAGAGGTGTGTAGCCACTCTACCGGACACGCCGAAGCGGTGAGAATCTTATACAACCCAAAGGAGGTAGAGTACGAAACATTGGCTCGCCTATTCTTCGAGATTCACGACCCTACGCAAGAAGACGGTCAAGGTCCGGATATAGGCAATCAATACCGTTCGGAAGTATTCTACAACACCGAGGAGGAGAAACAAACTATCCTAAAGTTGATAGATGAGCTGAGATACAAAGGATACGATGTGGTGACAGGGGTGACCAAAGCCACCACTTTCTACCCTGCCGAAGAGTATCATCAGGACTACTACGAGCACAAAGGCACAGAGCCTTACTGCCATGCTCGAGTAAAACGATTCTAAAATAAATGCGGGTATCTTATCGTTGACGGTGAGGTGCCCGCAATTCGTTGATACGCTTCTGAATGAAATAGTAAAACTCGGCCAACACAGTTTGATACTGCGGGTAGGGTTGCATCTCATTCGTCAGGTGATTCTGAAACTGCTGAAAGTCGTACATCTCTGCTTGTTCATTTTGGGGTGGTGCATAGAAGGTCTCACCCAAAAGAGAACAATAAACTTCCATCAGCTCTCTGTTTCTGATAAAATAGTTCAGCGTATATTGTGGTTCGTCTAGCACCATAGACATGGCATAGAGAGGAAGAACATTTCCCAAGGTAGCCCCACTAGCCATCATCGCTCTATTGAACAAGAAAAAGTAGAGTGCCTTCAGTCCTTCTTCATTGGGTGGCTGCGACAAAGTGGCTAGCAGATTATCAGTAGCCTCATCATCGGCCAACTGCATTGTACCATTATAATAAGCAATTACATCATTGGGCAGGTCAGTAGATTGCAACACTTGCGTCTGCTGCTCACTATTCATATCTTCCCAGTAAAGTGGTGCAGAGTAGTTAGCAGTCATCAACATAACTAACATTAGGAGGGTCTTCATATCTCAATCAAAGTTTAATTTGTACCATCTATAGTACTATAACAATTCAAAGAGAAGAAGGTTAAGCCAACAATCCACTTATAGGTGATTACAAATTGAGTACCAAATAGAAACATTTCGATAAAGCAACCTAAAGCAAATTACTTAACTTTGTATCAACCAAAGTCACACCGTAAATCGAAATGGAATATGAGAAACAACCTGAAATGGGTAGGCTTCATCTCAGCCTCGGCCCTGCTGCTGCCAATGGCGCTTCATGCTCAGCTAAAAACTAACGGAGGGGTTCAATACCTGCTATCTCAGTCGAAAGATGTCAGTCAGGAGTTCCAAGACTTCAGCAACACCTACTTCTTTGCCGATAGTCTGACCAACTTTGATACTACTAACGGCAAAGGACAAGTAAAGTGGAAACGTCATCAGCTCGTGCCCAGACAGGCGTTCAATGCTAACACCTATCTGCATCAACCACTCCAAACACTAGACTTCCCCGACACAGCCTACGACAACGATCCGGAGCTCTACTTTAGCGTGGAACCTGTCAACGAAAACACGTTGCGCATAAGGATGCTCACCTCTCCGATAATGCCACCCGAGGAAGAGTCAATAATGCTAGTGGGCACACCTCCCAACGGTAGCAGCCAATGGAACGTTACCAGTAGCGACAGCACCATCACCTATACCTCTAAAGAAGGTAGCTTAACTATCGAGAAATATCCATGGCGATTAGTGGCCAAGGATAAGAGTGGCAAGGTGCTCACTCAAACTCGCACATGGAGCGACAACGACTCTACACAGATAAAAGTGCAACCCTTCTGCTTTATCAAACGAGGCAGCGATAACAGCCGAAGCATCAACCCGGTATTCAGCATGATGCCCGGCGAAAAGATTTATGGTTGTGGCGAATCGGCTACTGCCCTCAACAAGGCGGGTCAAAAGGTGAACCTCTTTGTCACCGACCCTCAAGGACCCGAATCTCCTGATATGTACAAGCCTATCCCCTTCTTTCTTAGCTCTCGTGGGTATGGCATGTTTATGCATACTTCCGCACCCGTGACGTGCGACTTTGGCGCTACCTATATTGGCGCCAATAAGCTCTTCATGGACGATGAAGCTATGGATGTATTCCTCTTCTTCGGCAATCCCAAAGAGGTGCTAAGCGAATATACAGCGCTCGTAGGTCGCCCGGAGATGCCACCGCTATGGTCATTTGGCACCTGGATGAGCCGCATCACCTACTTCAGCGAAGCAGAGGGGCGAGAGATAGCCAAAGAGCTTCGTAAAAACAATATCCCTTGCGACGTTATCCACTTCGACACAGGATGGTTTGGCACCGACTGGCAGTGCGATTATGCCTTTGCTAGCGACCGATTCGACAATCCCGAGAAGATGCTAAAGGATTTCAAGAAAGATGGATTCAGAGTGTGCCTATGGCAGCTCCCCTACTTCACGCCTAAAAACAAATTCTTCAACGAATTAGTGGCCAACAAGATGTATGTAGCCAACGGCAAAGGCCAACTACCCTATGAGGACGTGGTGCTCGACTTCACCAATCCCGAGACTGTGGCATGGTATCAAGAGAAGATTGGCAATCTTCTTAAACAAGGGGTAAGTGCCATCAAGGTAGACTTTGGCGAGGCAGCTCCCGTTGAAGCGATCTATGCCAATGGGCGTTCGGGTCTGTACGAGCACAACATCTACCCGCTAAGATACAACAAGGCTGTGGCAGATGTTACTAAGCAGACAAATGGCGAAAACATCATCTGGGCCCGATCTGCATGGGCCGGTTCACAACGCTACCCACTACATTGGGGCGGCGATGCGGCTACCAACAACACCGGCATGGAGGGTACACTTCGTAGCGGTTTGTCGCTAGGACTTTCGGGCTTCTGTTTTTGGAGCAATGACATTGGTGGTTTCGTCACCGAAACACCCGAGGAGCTCTACCGACGCTGGCTGCCCATGGGCTTCTTAGTATCGCACAGCCGTGTTCATGGTGCTCCTCCCACCGAGCCTTGGTACTATGGCGAAGCATTCACCGATTACTTCCGCCAGTGTGCCGAACTAAAGTATCAGTTGATGCCTTATGTTTATACGCAAGCAAAGAAGTGCACAGAAGAAGGTCTACCTATGGTGCGTGCCTTGCTATTAGAATACCCCGAGGATCCCGGTGCATGGTTAGTAGAAGATGAATACTTGTTTGGAGATAATATTTTAGTAGCTCCTCTGTTAGAGTCTACCAATAGTCGTGATGTCTACCTACCGGGCAAAGAGAAGTGGATTGACTATCAAACGGGCAACAGCTACTCGCCCGGATGGAATCATATCGCAGCCGGTGATCTACCGATAGTGATGCTCGTAAAAGATGGTTCGGCCCTGCCACACGTGCCCGTAGCACAACACACCGACGACATTGATTGGAAAAAGATAAGTTGGAAAAGCTATTTAGCAGATAAAGAAGAGGCCAAAGGGCTATTGTTCACTCCTAACAGCAGTACGATACAAGAGTATAGCATGAAGTGATAAAGCAAATAAAAGGCTCAAACCTTAGCGATTCTCTCGCTATTGGTTTGAGCCTTTCTATTGTGTTTGTATTTCAGTTGTAGCCAAATATCAACTTTGGCAGAGTCTATTACACTTAAAATTTATTTCCATCAACATCCCACCACAGACGTGAGCCACCATTATCGGCACCACCCAACTGTTGTAGTAGAGAGTTGTAAAGAGTCGGATCACTTTCCTTGTATCCTTGTGGGAATGGAACACGACGTATCATCGCTTCCGTGCTGATAGCACCACCACTAAGGTTCACAGCTACTTGGAAGATTTTAGGATAACCAGTACGACGTTGTTCTGCCCAAGCCTCACAACCTTCGGGATAGATTGCTAGCCACTTCTGAGTAATGATTTGTTCTAGCTGCTCTTCGTTTGTGCCGGCAGCGTTGAACTTAGGCGAAACAGTTGTACGAGGTTGAGCATTGAATTCAGCATTAAATGCATCTTGATACTCGCGTGGTTGCTTGTCACTTTCAATATAAGTTTCGTAACCGGCAACACCCCATTGGTTGAATGAAGTTTCAATACCTTTTTCGTAGCAATACTGTGCGGTATAAGTATTATCGAAGCCTCTAAGCGCAGCCTCAGCACGTAGGAACCAGATCTCTGCAGCAGACATCACGATGATATCAGTGCTTGGAGTAACTGTGGTCCATGAGTGCATCTGATAGCGGTTATCGTTGGTAGTGTTAGTACCTTGACGAATTCCTTTGAATGTTCCAGAAATATCAAAGAGGTAAGGCACACCTACATCACCACCGCCATCGGCTGGCTTATAGTATTTAGACATACGAGGATCTTGGTAGCCATTGAGGAACGACTCCATAGAGGCATTCATATATACTTCCCACCAGTTGGCAACACCGCCTAGAGGATTGGCTACTCCGTATTCGCCTACAGTATCGTCGGCTACTTCGAGCACACCACCTGCCGATTGAGCTAGAGCAGCTGTAACTTGAGCTTGAGCCATCGACTTATCCACATTGGATACACGCATCGCTAGGCGCAAGCGTAGAGAGTTGGCAAACTTCACCCATTGTGCATAGGTTTTCTTACCCTCGGGCATCATAATATCAACGTCTGCAAATGTGTTTCCACCTCCGCTAGCAATATGTGCATTGAGGGTTTTCACAGCATAGTCTAGATCGCTAAAGAAGGTTTCGTACACCTCTTTCTGCGATTGAGAAGTTACGGTTGCTTGTCCGAAAGCTGAATATACGATAGGGCCATAGTAGTCCGACACACGATGCATAGCAGCTACTTTGATGATCTTTGCTACAGCATTCAAAGCGGCAAAGTCAGTATCAGCAGTTAACTGCTCGGCTGTAAGAATAGAAGGCATAACTTGAGCAAAGGTATAATCCCACTGCGCAGCACACCAACCTGTATTTAGATTGTAAGCCGAGTTCTTATCATTGAACGAACCCACCATATCGTGGAAGTAGCCCGAGAACATATCGGCTACAAGGTTCTGCATAATCTGATATTGCCAGTTAGTACCGTCAACATTAGTTTGATAGATGATACCACGTTGAATTACCTTGAAAGGTATCTTTTGCTTCATGAAATCAATATCTTGCAGCTCTTCCGGGAAAGAGTTATTGTTGGCATTGTAGCTTTCGAAGTTATCGGTACATGCGCCTAGCACCGCTAGGTTGCCAATGAATAGGGTCTTTGCTATATTTTTAAGTAATTTCATAACGTACAGATTTTTAGTTTTAGAATGTTAGCTTAAGGTTGAAACCCATGTTACGTGTAGTAGGCATACCAAATACATCTACACCTTGATTGCCATTGCCTACAGAAAGGATTGCATCTGGGTCGAATGGTGCCTTCTTAGAGAAGAAGAATAGGTTACGAGCTACAAACGATAGATCCAAACCTTGAATCACTCTTGTTTTTGCCAATAGGCTTCTTGGGAACGAATAGCCTAAAGACAATTCGCGAAGACGAACATTTGTTGCGCTATATCTATAGAATTCTGTACAACCATCACCACGAGCACCTACTTTTTTGTAGAACTCTTGAACGTCGGTAAACTTAGTGCCCCCAACTTCTACAAAACCTGCATCACGAGCTTCACCCGAGTCCTTGCTCACACCACGAGAGTCAAGTGCCATCTGTGTCAATGAGATTACATCACCACCTACGCGAGCATCAATCAAGAAGTAAAGCGAGAATCCTTTGTAAGTTAAAGTATTGTGCCAACCCATCAACCAGTCTGGACTAGAGTTGCCCAACTTCGTATTTGAACCTGTTTCGATTTGTGGCAAACCATCGTCACCTACTACTACTTTACCATTGGCATCGTATACAAAGTCGTTACCATAGATATCACCTAGGCGACCACCTTTAACAACGCGCATACGGTAAGGCATTGAAAGACCATCATCACCATAAGTAAATGATTCGTAGTCACCAAGATCTACTACCTTGTTTCTGTTTAGTGAGAAGTTAACACCAGTTTTCCAACGGAAATCTTCGGTCATTACTGGAGTGCCACCTAAAGTGATTTCAACCCCTGTGTTGCGGATCTTACCGGCATTGATATACTTATAAGGATAACGACCTACAGGATCTTGTACATAAAGCAATTGATTCTTAGTATCTGTCTTATAGAATGTCACATCCAAATCTAAGCGTTTGTGGAAGAAGCTCCACTCGATACCTGCTTCCCAAGAAGATGAGATTTCTGGTTTCAAGTTGTCAAAGCTATATTGACGAGACTGAATAACACCACCTGCAAGGATAACGTCGGCTGGAGAAGTGATACCAATAGGAAGGTCATTACCTACTTGTGCCCATGATGCACGAACTTTACCGAAGCTTACCCATTCTGGCATTGAAAGCGAGTTAGTAAGAATCCAAGAAAGACCGAATGATGGATAGAAGAAACCTTTCTTCATGTGCGAAGTATTGGCCAAAGTAGACGACCAGTCATTACGCATAGTAATATCGGCATATAGTGCATCTTGGAAACCGATTTGAGCAGTACCAAATACTGATTGGATGACACGGCGAGAATCAATCACCTGATTGATATACGAAGAGCCGGTGCTAGCGAAGTTGATATTAGCTACAGTAAACACGTTAGCATAATATAGACCTGCTTTACCAGAGTCGATCTTCAACATATTTGATTTGGTAGAGTTGATACTTGTACCAACAGCGGCATTTAACGACCATTTGTCCCAAGTCTTATTGAACATTGCCATAGCATCACCATATACCATGAAGTCTTGGCTATTCATATCGATGTAGCGACCATTTTCGTGAGTCAACTCAAGTGCAGTAGTTGCATACATCTTTTGACGATACAAATCGCTTACGAAGTCCACATTACCACGAGCTTGAATAGAGAACCAATCGTTTACTTTCAAGTTAGCTGAAAGCGATGCCATTGCACGGTAGCGTTTATCATTGCTAGTCACGCGGTTGGTCAGCCAGTATGGGTTTTGCTCGAAACCACCAATTGGCGTGATGTACCAGTTTTGCGACATCAAGTTACGGTTAGGATCCATCACTTCGAAGTTATCTTTATATTCGCCCATATCCATACCACGAGGGAAGGTATAAAGACCAACCAATGGATTCATATAGTATCCACCTGATGATTGACGATTCTTGATAGTCTGCGTCATCAAGTTCACATTAGCGTCAAGTTTCAAACGATCGTTGAAGAGAGAAGCTGTTTCGCGCAAGGCTAGATTGTGCTTCTGCATCTTATTTACGTCGATAATACCTTTTGCAGTAGTATTAGCATACGAGAAGTAAGTTTGATAGTTCTCTTTACCAGCTTGTACACTCAATGAGTTGATGGCAGTAACACCATTCGAGAAGAAGTTATCTGCATTATTGTAATCTTTCAAGTTACCCTTTTCGCCCCAGCTATCGTTAACACTACGTCCGTAGTTGTTTTGGAATTCTGGAAGAGAGATAGCGTGGTCTACAGATAAGCTAGAGCTGAAGCTAACACGTTGCATACCGGCTTTACCACTCTTTGTAGTGATCAAGATTACACCATTGGCTGCTTGCGAACCATATAGTGCAGCTGCCGAAGCACCTTTAAGGATACTCATACTTTCGATATCATCCGGATTCAAGTTAGAGATACCGTCGCCCGAGTCGCGGTTGCCACCGTCGTTGTCGCCACCCATTACCGAGAATGCTTGCTCAGAAGTAGAGTTCAACATAGGCACACCATCGATTACATAAAGAGGTTGATTGTTACCACTTTCGTTAGCCGAACGGATACCACGGATAGACACCTTAGCCGAACCACCCAAACCAGAAGAGTTTTTAGAGATCTGCACACCTGCTGTTTTACCGGCAAGAGCGTTGATCATATTAGGATCTTTAGCGCGAGTCAACTCATCACCACCCACTTGTTGAGTAGAGTAAGTCAAAGAAGCTTCTTTACGTTTGATACCCATCGCTGTTACTACCACTTGGTCGAGCGTCATCGACTCCTCGTCAAGTTTTACATCGATTGATCTACGTCCGTTTACTGAGATAGTTTGTGGGGTATAACCTATATAAGTAAAAACAAGTTTTGCATCAGCAGGAAGAGTGAGAGTATAATTACCATCAAGGTCGGTGATTGTACCGTTTGTAGTACCTTCTTCCAATACGTTGGCACCAATAATGGCTTCGCCCTTCATATCGGTCACAATCCCTTTTACTGTGATAGTGTTTTGTTTTACTGCTGCAACAGCCGAAGTTGATTTAGTTAAGACAATGTTATTGCCTTCCATCACATATTCAATACCTGTGCCATCAAATACTTCATTGAGTACTGTAGCCACAGTTTTATCCTGACCAGTGACATTCACCACGCGGTCAGTATTAACAGTTTTCTTGTTGTACACAAAAAGATAGTCTGTTTGAGATTCGATTTGATGAAGCAAATCGGAGACCTTCATATCAGACTCAGCGATACTCACTTTTGCACTTTGTGAAAAGATATTTTCACAGTAACCTTGCAAGGTGACGAACATTAAAAGGAAAATAGTAATCTTCATCGTAAGAAATAGTTGCTTAAGGGCCAAATTTTTAGGGCATAAAAGTCCGTTCAAAGAAATTTTTCTCATATCTTTGCAATGTGTTAAGTTAATAAATTGATCAAGGTCGATTTTTGACTGTTCTAGAATCGGAAAGTATGGGGGTGCTTTCCGATTTTTTTTATGTGCTAAATCAATAGTTCTTCTTTCATAAATATCTTAATGGGGGTTAAGGGTTTATATTTAGTCTTTAGTTTATTTAATCGATAATGATGGTTGAACCATCGTTTTCGAAGCGATAGCTAAACGAGTGATCTCTTCGAATAGTGCGGAGTATGTGTTCAATACCATCCTGTTCTTTGAACTTACCTGTGCAATAGTAGTTCAACACCTGTGAGTTATTCACCACAAACTCCACACTATAATATTTCTCTAACCTACTGAAAACGTCTGCAAGGGGGGCGTCATCAAAACAATAAAGTCCTTCTGTCCATCTTAGGAAGTCGCCCGATTTAATCTTCGATCTCTTGTAAGTGCCATTGGCCGCATAAAAGATTTCATCTTTCTGCATTCTAAGCAGTGGCTGAGCACTATTTGCAGCATATATATCTATAGTACCTTCTACCAAGGCTGCTTCAAAGAAATCGGTTCCGCTATAAGAGCACACGTTGAACTTTGTTCCAACAACTCTTACTTTATTCATCTCGGTGCTTACATTGAAAGGCAGTTCCGCGTTGTGTGCCACTTCAAAGAAGGCCTCGCCATCGAGCTGAACATCTCTGTTTCTCAAACCAAAATCTTTATCATACTTCAAAGTAGACTGAGCATTGAGCCACACTGTGGTGCCATCTGCTAAAGCAATCTGTGCTCGCTGTCCCGGAGGAACTGATACCGATTGCATCGCCAACTCTATTTTATCGTATTGGTGTTGCTTCCAAAGCTGCCCTACACTTAGTATAACGATAATAGATGCAGCAACTCCCAAACTCCATTTTCCTATAATCAGCAGATTGCGTTTCACTCTGTTTTTACGGCGATCGGCATCTCCAAAAAGAGCCACATCAAAGAGTCTACGTTCTTCGAACAGTCTATCTCTGTTCTCTTCACTGCTACTAGCCCAGTCAAGAATCTGTTGTTCTTCTTGCTCGGTAGCTTCGCCAAGGAAATATTTATTTAAAAGATTATGATTCATTATTTGTACCTCTACTATTAAAACTAATAATACCTTCTATATTAATAACAGACGATGAAGCGACTACCCTAAAATAAAATCTAACTTTTTTAAATTTATTTTTTTAGCTCATATTTTAACCATCGCTTATTATTATAACAGCCAACCCCTAAGCTACCCTAAAGTCTATTACAATTATTTTTCAGAAAAACACAGAAAAAGTTACAAACAACTACATTTCAAGAGATTATAAAACACAGATATACAGCTTGACAAATAGTATTTGCCAAATAAGAAGAAAGACTTAAATATAAAAGCAGATAGATATAACTCGTAAAAAAGCTAGGAGAGAAATAAAAAAGAAAGATAATGTTGTGAAGAGAAAGCTATAACAATAATTGTTATAGTAAGAAAGAAGCCAAATAGTCTTTCAACTCTGTGCGGAGTAGTTTCAAGACTTTAGAGATGTGATATTCTACATTCTTGATAGACATACCGAGCTGTTCGGCAATCTCTTTATTAGAAGCATTCTTGTAGCGGCTTAGCACAAATATGTTACGACTTTGTGCAGGCAGAGAGAGAAGAGTTTTATTAACGATACGTTGAATCTCTGTATCAAAGATTTTATCAGGCTCACAAGCTTTAAGGGTAGCTATACGCAGATCGAGCTCTTTTTGTTTATGGTCTGTAATGTCGCATTCAACTCTAGAGCGCACCTGGCGATGTTCTAGAATATTGAGAGCTTTATTGCGGATGATAGTCAGAAGAAGCGCTTTCAGATTAGAGTGCTCTTCCCATTTCTGTCTGTTCTCCCAAAGAGCAGCCATCGACTCCATCACCACATCCTCAGCCTCATCGCGGTCGCGCAGATAAGAGTAGGCAAACACGATGAAACGTTCGTGGTTGTCTTGAAAAAATTTACTAAACGAGGTCAGTGTCTGAATAGAGTCTTGAGCAATCATCAATTGTTTTCCCTATAGTATTTAACTTCAATCAGCAAAACAACTCATTTTTTCATCGAAAAGCAAATAATCAATGAATATTTTCTAGATAGGCATACAAGAAGCCTACTATAGTGATGGTGTAAACAAATGTGATTGAGAACCTATTTATTTACAAAATTAATCGTTTGAAGAAGCCATTGAATCGGGAAAAATCGTACGAGCAAACCAATATCGATACATCATCGTGGTTAGGAAATAGAGGATGAAAGCCGCAACAAATCCTGCCAATGCATCAATCAAGTAGTGAGCCTGGATGTAGACCGTGGCACAGCAAAGTAGCAGATAGAAAGGCAGCAGCATGGCGAAAAGCGTACGATTTTCTCGCACAGCAATAATCATCAATAAGGTAGACACACCTACATGCGAACTTGGGAAAGCAGCAGTGGGACGTTCGCCTACTTGCTGTGAACCTTCGACCAGGTTATAGAAGAAGCCTTCAGTATAGCCCGGAGCAGGGAGTAGTTCTTGATTATGATTAAAGTAGTCGCCCACCTCATAGAAGTTGGCTATATCAACGTTCTCCATACCTATAGCCGGGAAGTAGAATTGCGGACCTGCAACCGGCACAAATATATAGATCAAATAAAAGATCAAGAAACTAGCTACCAATATAAAGGAGATCTTCTCGAACTGACTGTAACGGAAGATAAAGAAGTACATTGCCACCACAAATATCATGGGGTAATAGGCAAAGTAGCCCATATTGAAGGCTTCGCAGGCCCACCAGTGGGTCACAGCATTTGGAAAAAGCAATGCGGGTTGAGAGTTGAACAGCCACTGTTCGGCATTAGCAAATACATGGTCAAGGTTGGGGAAGAAGCGATTGAACTCATAGGTATCGGGGTACCAGTAGGACAGAAGCCCCATCTGCACCACTATTCGTACAAAGGTGGTGAACTTGCATGGCGCCAATCGATAAAGATACATCAACAGAAATGTGACACTTGCAATGACTATTCGGTCGATCAACATAATACCTGCCTGCTCCATCTGTTGGTACATCACCAAGATAAGCAGAGTAGTCAGTAGGTTGTATATCAAAGAGATCTTTTCTACAGCGAAAAGTCCCTTATAGGGTGCAGTCTTTTTAAATAAATCTAGAGCCATCCTTCTTTTTTGTACCAAGCAATTGTTTCGGCCACCCCGCGAGTCAAATCATATTGAGGACAATAGCCTATCTCGTTTTGGGCAGGAGCAATGTCACATTGCCAATTCCTTTGTTTCATTATTTTATACTTGTCCGAATTGAGCGTGCTCGATTTTCCTACCAGCGCAGCACTCTTTTCGGCCAGCAAAGATACTACTTTAAGTATAAATAAAGGAAATTTCAGACGTAGAACGAACTTCTTAGCCATCTCTTTTTGAATAAGATCGGAAAAATGCGTGCTCGAATAGACTTGTCCATCTGACAAGAAGTAAGCTCTTCGCTGCACATTCGAGTCAATGGAGCAAAAGATAGCTTGCACCACATCTTTCACATAAACAAAGGTGAGGTCTTGTCTTTTATAGCCCACAGCAAAATCTAAATGATTACCAATAGACTTCGCCATCAAGAAATAATCGGCCTCACGTGGTCCGTAGACACCGGTGGGGCGAAGTATCACATAAGGGAAGTCTTGCAACGTCTCTAAATATTGTTCGGTTTTGAGCTTGCTCAACCCGTAAGCAGTATTGGGTTGTGGGGTATCAGTTTCGAGAATGGCAGTATAATCGGCCTCACGAATGGGGCCAAAAACACTGAGTGTGCTGATATATACGAATTGAAGTGGAATCATATCGAGCGCCTTTAAGGTCTCTACAAAGTGAATGGTCTGGTGATAGTTCACCTCATCAAACTCCTCCTTGTTGCGACACTTGGTGGCACCGGCACAGTGAACAATGTAGTGGAACTCGCCCACAGCATACTTCTGTGTGGCCAGCTGCTCCTGAAGCGTTGAAGCATTAGAGAAGTCGAGTTCTATAAAGTTGATACGTTCATCTTTAAGATAGCGTTTGCTGCTAGTAGTACGTATACCTGCCCACACTTCGAAACCTCTGTTTAAGGCTTCTTCTACTATAAAACTACCAATAAAACCGCTAGCTCCTGTTACTAATATTCGCTTCATATATACGTGATTTGTAGCGTAAGTCATTAAAAATTACGCCTGCAAAGGTAGTCTATATATTGAGAAGGGCAAAAACGTCAGTCACATTTACGCATTAGGCTATCCCCATCTTGGGTATGAACAACGGCCATTCGCATCTGCAACTCGTTGAGCTGTGTCTGATATTGTTCTATTTCCGAAAGGTCTTTCCAAACACCAAAAATCATCAATGGATGGTTGTTATGAGAAAAAGACATCGCCGTAATGAGGAATCTCGTGTAAGAGTCGGGGTTGAGGAGTGCAACTCTCAGTTCTAACTGCTGTTCGGTGAGCTGGTGTTCGATGAAGCTAGAGAGAAGAAGGTCAAACTTTTCACGGTCATCAAGGTGTATTAATGGTCTAAATTCGTCAATGTGGAAGTTCAACTCCTCATTGTTGGCCGTAATCACCTTGTTCATTTTATTATCGGTATCAAAACTCCAACTCATCAAATTGCCACCACGAAGTGCAAGGTGCATATTGACAGCAATTCTATTTTTCTCGATATCTTCTTCTATCAGCTGAGTAGTGTTCCGCTTGGTATACATATATCGTGTCGCCTTTCCTTCACTATCATATTTCAGAGCATTAATAACATGTTCGTACTCTTCAAAGCGCTTTGTCTCGGGGTTGTATATGCGCACCAATGAGACTAGCGATTCCTTTCTTCCATAAATTATATCAGAGTAGTCATTATAATATTGGTTAGCATCATCGGGATGAATACGCCGTTCTATATCGACCAACTCAAAACCGGCTACCTTAAACTCGCCATCACTAAATTGATAAAGCTCCTTTTTGAGCTCATCGTATACATATACATCTATATGAGAATCTCGGATAAGAGATGTAATAGACTTATTGAGTTCAGAGATACGAACATCATATAAATCTTTTTCGGCTTTAGCCTTCTTTAGTTTCGAAGCAAGCATCACAGAAAACATCAGTGATGAGAGAAACAACAATCCTATAATCAATACTAAAATATACATATTCGTTTGTTTTTAATATCATATTACGCTAGTAGTAAGATGATTAAAAACCCATCAAACTAAAAGATAATGAACTAGCTTATATCAACGCACATTGTAATCACCATTGCCTTGAAAGTGCTTATCAATCGGCCTTTGTCGTTCAAATAAGATAAAAACAATCTTGACATACCGGCGCTAAAAGATATAATACAAATTAGCGGTTTTTGAGTATAAACAAACTTGTGTAATAATTAGGATGATAAAACAACTTATATTTAACACACCTTCACAGTAGATCTTTCAAGTTATACAAGAAACAGAGACAGGCTATAATTTAAAAATAAGATATGAACGAACAATTACTTTTATTTGTTTACTTTGTACTAATAAGAAATCTTTCAGTACAAATAACAGAAAGGAATATAAGTTATGGCTAAGAAGAAAAAAGATAAGAAAGCCGGTAAGCGAATGAGCAAGAAAGACCTTGCCAACCTGATAATGGACTATTTTCAGAAGAGACAAGGCGAAGCAATCAGTATGCGCAAGATATTTACAGATTTGCGTTTAACTACTCATCCGCTAAAAATGCTCTGTGTAGACATCCTTGAAGAGATGCTAATGGCAGAGTATTTAACTCTAACAGAAAAGAATGTATATAAGCTAAATAACATTGGCATAGAGATGGTGGGTAAATTCCAACGCAAAGCCAATGGCAAAAACATGTTTATACCCGATGGCGACGGCGAACCGATACAGATTGCCGAACGCAACTCGGCACATGCCATGAACAACGACCGCGTGCGTATAGCCTGCTATGCCCACCGCCACAACCAATGCGCCGAGGGCGAAGTGGTAGAGATTCTAGAAAGAGCTAACGATACTTTTGTAGGTACACTGCAGGTAGAGAAATCGTATGCTTTCCTACTGACCGAAAGCCGCACACTGGCCAACGATATCTTTATACCAAGAGATAAACTAAAAGGTGGAAAGACGGGCGATAAGGCTATTGTGAAGATTACCGAATGGCCCGAAAAGGCAAAGAATCCTATCGGCCAGGTGATTGACATCCTTGGTAAGGCGGGCGAAAACACCACCGAGATGCATGCTATTCTTGCCGAATTTGGTCTGCCTTATGTATATCCACTAGCAGTGGAAAAGGCAGCAGACCGCATATCTGACGATATCACTGAGGAAGAAATTGCTAAACGCGAAGACTTCCGCAAGATAACTACTTTTACCATCGACCCTAAAGATGCAAAAGACTTTGACGATGCGCTATCTATTCGCAAACTAGAAGACGGCGTGTGGGAGATTGGTGTGCATATCGCCGATGTGTCGCACTACGTGACCGAGGGTAGCATCATCGACCGCGAAGCCGAAGGGCGTGCTACATCTGTCTACTTGGTAGACCGCACCATACCTATGCTTCCCGAACGCTTGTGTAACGGGCTTTGTTCCCTCCGCCCTAACGAGGAGAAGTTGGCCTATTCAGCTATCTTCCACATGAACGAGAAGGCAGAAGTGCTGGAGTCGCGTGTGGTAAAGACCGTGATTTACTCGGATCGCCGTTTCACCTACGAAGAGGCACAAAACATCATCGAAACGGGCGAGGGCGACTACAAAGAAGAGGTGCTTGAGCTTGACCGCTTAGCAAAGATTCTACGTCAAAAGCGTTTTGCCAATGGCGCCATCAACTTCGACCGTTATGAGGTGAAGTTCGAGATTGACGAAGCCGGCAGACCACTTAGCGTCTACTTCAAGGAGTCGAAAGATGCCAACAAGCTGGTAGAAGAGTTTATGTTGCTTGCCAACCGCACTGTGGCCGAGAAAGTTGGTCGCGTGCCCAAAGGCAAGAAACCTAAAGTATTCCCTTATCGTATTCACGAGGCTCCGGCTCCCGAAAAGTTGGAAAACTTGTCGCAGTTCATCGCACGCTTTGGTTATAAGATCCGTACCACAGGTACACAAACCGATATCTCAAAGTCGCTAAACAAACTGCTTGCAGATGTTCACGGAAAGACAGAAGAGAATTTGATCGAGACTGTGTCTATCCGCGCCATGCAGAAGGCTAGATATTCTACCCACAACATTGGCCACTATGGATTAGGCTTTGAATATTATACCCACTTCACCTCGCCTATTCGTCGTTTCCCCGACTTAATGGTGCATCGCTTGCTCACCAAGTATATTGATGGCGGACGCAGCGTATCCGAAGTGAAGTATGAAGATCTTTGCGACCATAGTTCGAATATGGAGCAGATTGCGGCCAATGCCGAACGTGCATCAATCAAGTACAAGCAGGTAGAGTTTATGCAAGATAAGTTGGGTCAGACCTTCGATGGTGTGATATCGGGGGTTACCGAATGGGGACTTTACGTAGAGCTCAACGATAACAAGTGCGAGGGTATGATACCTATGCGCGACCTTGGCGACGACTATTACGAACTAGACGAGAAGAACTATTGCATACGTGGACGTAGCAAGAAGAAGGTGTATAGCTTGGGCGACGATATCACTATCAAAGTGGCTCGCGCTAACCTAGAGAAGAAACAGCTCGACTTTACGCCAGCGTAATTTGCAAAGGCATCCTATACAAAAAAATGACACAGCAAGTAGTTATTACCAACTACTCACTGTGTCATTTCACTAACTAACAACAACCTCTTTTATTCTTTCTACAAAGGATACTCCTCGAAGGCATAAAGCACAGTCGACAAGTATCTTTCGCCTGTATCGGGTAGCAACACCACGATAGTTTTACCTTCATTTTCGGGCAGTCTAGCCAACTGTGTTGCGGCATGTAGCGCTGCCCCCGATGATATGCCTACCAACAAACCTTCCGAAGAGGCCAGTTCGCGGCTAGTGCGTATCGCATCATCATTTTCCACTTTTATAATTCTGTCCACTACCTCAGCATCGAAGATCTTAGGAACAAAGCCGGCACCGATACCTTGTATCTTGTGTGGACCGGGTTTTCCACCCGACAATACCGGAGAGTCGGCCGGTTCGGCGGCTACAATCTCAACCTTTGGGTTGTGCTCTTTTAGCGCCTTGCCCACTCCACTCACTGTACCACCGGTGCCTACACCTGCTACAAAGATGTCTACCTCGCCATCGGTATCACGCCAGATCTCTTGCCCAGTAGTGCGATAGTGCACGTCAGGGTTGGCTGCGTTTTCGAACTGCTGCAAGATGATAGATCCGGGAATCTCGCCATTCAACTCTTGTGCTCTCTCTATAGCCCCCTTCATGCCGGCCGCACCAGGTGTAAGTACCAACTCAGCTCCAAGAGCTTTAAGCAAGTTGCGACGTTCTACACTCATCGTCTCGGGCATGGTTAGTATCAGCTTATAACCTTTAACCGAAGCTACGAAAGCCAAACCTACACCTGTGTTACCACTAGTTGGTTCGATGATGGTAGCACCAGGACTTAGTACACCCTTCTTCTCAGCATCGGTAATCATAGCCAAGGCCACACGATCCTTGACGCTGCCTGCAGGGTTAAAATACTCTAGCTTTGCCACCACAGTAGCTTTTAGCTGATGTTTCTCGTTGTAGTGAGAGAGTTCCAACAATGGGGTATTACCCACAAGGTCGGTCAGTTGTTTAGCGATCTTCTTCATAACTGTTTATATTTAATAGTTCAACTTCCAATTGTATAATGCAAAGGTAACGGGTGTGTGGTAGTTTCGAAATACCACACATGTGGTAAATTGCTAGAAGACGAAAAGACAGGATCTTCTCACCCTATCGAGAAAGTATTCTCAAAGCGTTGAGAAGAGTGAGAAGAATAGAGGGTACAAAACAAAGAATGCTTGCACAGTGACTCAATTGTATCACTATGCAAGCATTGATCTTATCTGTTTATAGATGCTTAGGCCTGATGCTTGGCTTTGAAAGCCAAGGCATACATACGCATCTGCTTCACCATCGACAGCAAACCATTGCTACGTGTAGGCGAAAGATGGTCTTTCAAACCAATTTGGTCGATGAAGTAAAGATCGGAGTCAAGGATATCCTCGGCGGTGTGTCCCGACAGTACACGAATCAATAGGGCAATGATACCTTTTACAATCAATGCATCGCTATCGGCTTCGAACACCAAAACGCCATCGCGTTCTTCGGCATGCAGCCACACACGGCTCTGGCAACCTTCGATCAGGTTCTGCTCTATCTTATATTTTTCATCAAGTGGGGCTTGTTCATTACCAAGGTCTATCAACAATTGATAGCGGTCCATCCAATCGTCGAAGTCGCTAAACTCGGCGATAATATCGTCTTGCAGTTGATTAATTGTCATAATCTATCTATTTAAGAGATGTATATTCAGTTTATTTCTCGTTGTAAATCACATGTGTCACCACAGCACCCACTGCGCCTAATGTGGCCGGATTAATATTGCTCATATCATCTTTCAACGTGTGCCAATTGGGGTCGAAGCTATAGCGTCCGGTGGGGTCGTGAGGGATGATATCGATAGTAGGAATATTGGCAATCTGGTTAACGAACACATGATCATCCAAAGCGGCTCCTCCACGTTGGTCGATAAAGTAATTGCCATAGCCTAACTTCTTAGCCATATTCCACACCTTTTGGTTTACACCTTTAGCATAGCGTTCGGATGTATATTCGCGGTAGAAGGTGGGTTGCTGTCCGCCTACCATATCGAGCAGAATGCCATATCGAGCATTATAGCCCGGCACATGTGGGTTGCGTGCCCAGTATTGTGTGCCCAAGCACCAAGACTCTTCGCCTGCATAGGTATCATCCTGTGCATGTGAACCGTAGTCTTCCGCATCGACAAACATAATATCTACTCCAATATTGGGTTGCTGCTGTCCGAAAAGTCTTGCCATCTCGAGCAACACACCCACCCCGCTCGCTCCATCGTTGGCTCCAAGTATAGGAGTACGGTGCTTAGACGGATCGGGGTCAGCATCTGCCCAAGGACGACTATCCCAGTGGGCTAGCAACAAAACACGTTTCTTGTTCTCAGGCTGGAAAGAGCCTATAATATTGCGCGCTTTCAGTATAGTGCCCGTATAAGCTTGCAGGTCGGCATATTGACTAGTAACCACTGCCCCATGACGCTCTAGCTCCGAAGCTAGGTAGTCGCCACAGGCCACATGCGCAGCACTATTGGGCACACGTGGACCAAAGTCTACTTGTTGTTTCACATATTGATAGGCACTATCGGCATTGAATGCGGGTACATTAACTTCGACTACCTCTGTCGATACCGCCGTGTCGTTTCCTTGATTTTTGCCGCCGCTACAAGAAAGAGCAGCGGTCATATAGAATGCTCCTGTCAAAAGGAAGAAATATTTTCTCATTAGTAATCCGGATAAATAAGATGTATGGATACAAAATTAGCCAATTCTATAAAAGAACTGGCTAATCTACTGTTTTTATTAACTAAAGAAGCTCAATTTAATCTCCTTGGAATCGACTTCAAGAGTGACCTTTGCTCCATTGATAAGCGGCAGATTGTTAGTGACATGCCCCACAGGAAAGTTAAACGCCACCGGGAAATCATATTCTTTAAGTAGATCAGCAATGGCACCATACAGCACTTTTCCCAACGACTTATCTTCTTCAAAGTCGGTAAATTGGCCGATGATGACTCCAGACACCTGTTCGAACACCCCACCCAGCTTGAGATTGTAAAGCATACGCTCTACTGCATGGGGACGCTCTCCTATATCTTCTATAAACAAGATGCTACCGGCAGGCGGGATATCGTATTTGGTACCACGCAACCCATACATCACAGCCAAATTACCACCTCTAAGTACACCTTCGGCTGTGCCCTTCCTGCTCAGCTTATGTGTAGGGCAACTATAAGATGGCAGCTCACCCAGAAGAGTCTGTTTCAGATAAAGGGTGCAGGGATCATCCTCTGCTTCTACCGCAAGATGGCGAGCCATGGGTGCGTGCAAAGAGGCAAAGCCGTGGTATTGGATGGTATTATGAAGGGCGGTGATATCACTGAAACCGATCACCCACTTGGGGTACTGAAAGAATTCTGTAAAGTCGAGCTGATCGATAAGATGCACCATGCCATAGCCGCCTCGGCTACAGAGTATAGCACTAACCTTGGGGTTGTCCATCGCACTTTGCAGATCGGCCAGTCTATTCTTGATGCTTCCTGCATAATGACCGGAAGAGCCTTTTGCATGCGGGGCCACCTTCACCTTCAGGCCCCACGACTCTAATCGCTGGGCTGCACCTGCTATTAGGTTTTTATCAATCTTGCTTGCAGGAGAAAGAATAACAACTAAATCGCCTTCTTTTAGGAACTGAGGTAATGTAGGGGTGTCCATGTCAGTATGTATTGCTAGAAATACAAATGTACAGATTAAATCTATGCAGCAAAACCTTACTTATAAAAATTACGTTATAACGTAAAATAATTTCCACTTTGATACCAAATGCAGCCTTTAAACGTCAAATAAACAAACTGTTAGCACACATGGTTATTTTCAGGTATAGAGTACTAGATATTTCGACTTTATTTTCTCATATTTGCTAAAAACCTACCATTATGAAACCCATAAAAAGCTTTGATCAACTCACCAGCCATTTACGTTCATTAGATCACCGCAAAAAAGTTGTTGTGGTGTGTGCAGACGATGAACATACAGAATATGCCATCACCCGTGCTTTAGAAGAGGGATTTGTCGACCTTATCATGGTAGGAGACTCATCTATAGCTAAAAAGTATACACGTCTAGAAGAGTTCAGCGACCATGTGCAATACATTCATATTGACGACCGCGACGAAGCTGCCCGCGAAGCCGTGCGAATAGTTCGCGAAGGTGGAGCCGACGTGATGATGAAGGGGCTGATTAACACCGACAATCTGCTACGTGCCATCTTGGATAAGGAGCACGGCATTTTACCCAAAGGAAAGGTTTTAACCCATCTGTCGGCCATGCAGACTCCCGGTTACGACAAACTGTTGTTCTTCTCGGACGCAGCAGTTATACCCCGCCCCACTCTACAGCAACGCATCGAAATGATCTGGTACTCCATAGATGTTTGCCATCAGTTTGGCATCGAGCAACCACGCATAGCACTGATTCACTGTACTGAGAAGGTGAGCGCTAAGTTTCCCCACTCGCTAGACTACGTGAACATTGTGGAACTCTGCGAAGCAGGGGAGTTTGGTAATACTATCATCGACGGACCGCTAGACGTACGCAGCTCTTGCGAAAAAGACAGTAGCAATATCAAAGGCATCGTTTCGCCTATCGACGGACAAGCCGATGTACTGATCTTCCCCAATATAGAGTCGGCTAATGCCTTCTATAAAGCGATGTCGCTCTTTGCCCATGCCGATACGGCGGCAGTGCTTCAGGGCCCTATTTGCCCAGTGGTGCTACCCTCGCGCAGCGACTCGGGACCCTCCAAATACTACAGCCTAGCCATGGCTTGCCTAACTTGCAAATAGAAAAGACCTATGAAGATATTAGCCATAAATCCCGGATCGACATCGACCAAAATAGCCGTCTACGAAGACGACACAGCACGCTTGGTACGCACCATACGCCACTCAGTAGAGGAGCTGTCGCAGTTTGAAAACGTAACCGACCAGTTTGATTTCAGAAAGCAACTAGTACTTGACGAACTAGCCAAAGAGAATATCCCTTTCGATTTTGATGCCATCATAGGCAGGGGTGGATTGGTGAAACCTATACCCGGAGGTGTCTACGAGGTAAACGAGGCCATGCGCCACGATACTCAAAATGCCATGCGCGTGCATGCTTGCAACCTAGGCTGCCTCATTGCTGCCGAGCTGTCTGATATGCTGCCCAACTGCCGTCCATTCATCGCCGATCCCGGAGTGGTAGACGAGATGGACGAGATGAGACACATCACCGGCTCTGCGTTGATGCCACGCATCACCATTTGGCACGCGCTGAATCAGCGAGCTATTGCTCGTCGTTATGCCCGTGAGCACAATACACGCTACGAAGATTTGAATCTCATTATCTGCCATCTAGGCGGTGGCATATCGGTAGGTAGCCACGAACACGGACGCTGCATCGATGTGAACAATGCCTTGGACGGCGAAGGTCCCTTCTCCCCCGAGCGGGCCGGTACGCTACCCGCAGGCCAATTGGTAGATCTCTGCTATAGCGGTCGCTTCACTAAAGAGGAATTAAAAAGACGCATCCAAGGGCAAGCCGGACTAGCAGGTCATCTTGGTAGCACTGATATGCAGGAGATAGAGCAACGCATAAAAGACGGAGATAAGAAAGCCGAACTGGTGGTAGATGCAATGATTTATCAGGTAGCTAAAGCTATTGGAGCAGCTGCCGTTCCACTGCTAGGACAAGTAGATGCCATCTTGATAACGGGAGGCATTGCCCACTCCGACTACGTGATTCCTCGCCTAAAGAAATACATCCAATTTATCGCACCTATACATATCTACCCAGGTGAAGATGAACTTGAGGCGCTAGCACTAAATGCACTGGGCGTATTGAAGGGAGAACTACCCGCAAAAGAGTATGTATAAGTTTGTAGTCTAGATAGTTCAGATTATTAGATATAAGAAAAGCGTGCAGTGAATTGCACGCTTTTCTTATTTATCAAACTGTTGGAGGATAGACTATTTATTCGGCTACAACCGAATCGGCTATATCTTTAGCAATCAAAGTAAACTCTTCGGCAGAAAGCTTCAGCTTAGGATTAGAGAAGAGCATGTCCGACTCATGATTAATAGGTATAAGGTGGATATGCGCATGAGGTACCTCTAAGCCGATTACAGCTTGACCAATGCGCTCGCAAGGGATAGCAGATTCGATGGCCAAAGCCACCTTCTTAGCAAACACCTGCATCGCTGCAATATCTTCATCGCACAAGTCAAAGATATAGTCTACTTCTTGTTTAGGCACCACCAAAGTGTGACCTTTCACCAAAGGATTAATATCAAGGAACGCGAAGAACTTATCGTTCTCGGCCACTTTGTAGCAAGGTATTTCGCCTGCAATGATTCTACTAAAAATTGTTGCCATAGTGAGAGTAAGTTTTAGGGAGATAGTTTATCTGAATAAAACAAAAGGCCAACCTGCATTATTACAGATTCGCCTTTTGCTTTATTAAATTGAGATGCTAATAACTTCGAGATGAATTTTACCTTGTGGCACTTGAATCTCTGCTACTTCTCCTACTTTTTTGCCTAGTAGACCTTGAGCGATAGGTGTGTTAACAGAAATCTTGCCTTCTTTCAAGTTGGCTTCGCTTTCCGAAACAATAGTATAAGTCATCTTCATACCATTCTTCACGTTCTTCAGTTCCACTTTGTTAAGTATCTGAACAGCATCGGTTTTCAATTTCGATTCATCTATAATCTTTGCTTCCGACAACACTGCTTTAAGCTTAGCAATTCTCATTTCGAGCATGCCTTGCGCTTCTTTAGCAGCATCATATTCTGCATTTTCCGACAAGTCACCCTTGTCGCGTGCTTCAGCTATAGCCGCCGAGATCTTTGGACGTTCTACCGTCTCCAGCTCTTTAATATCGGCAAGTAGCTTCTTGTAGCCTTCTTCTGACATATAAGCCATAGTATTTTCCTCCTAATATTTTTGTTGATAACTTAGTCGATATATAAAAGAAAAAGAATTCCAACATAGCGATATGCTGGAACCCTCTTCATTGTTCTGGTATGCAAATATAGCTAGTTATTTAATAATAATCAAATATTTAGCTATGCTTTTAAGCATGTGTTAACAGTTTTATTGCTTTCTGTGTTAGAGCATTGACTGAATAGTTTTTTCCAAATCGGTAATATCTTCTCCACGAATTTCAAGCTCATTCTTGCGATTGATCAAGAAGATCGATGGCACTTGACGCACATTGTACAAAGCAGCGTTGGTAGAGTAAACTCCATTCTCATCGCGCACCGCAATCCAAGGCAAGTTGATAGCCGAAGTCTTCCAAAAGTGTTCATCTGCATCAAGAGATATCTGATAGATCTCCAAACCGCGAGAAGCGTACTTATTGTAAAGGTCGCGCAACATCAAGTTGTGAGGCGCACCGTTTTGAGACTGATACACGGTAAAGTCAAGCAACACCACTTTGCCCTTTAGGTCGGTAAGCTTATGCGATTGACCTTTCAAGTCGCGTAGGTTGATATCAATCAAACCTGTTTCTACGATCTTATCAGCCGGAATCTCGATCACCTCTTCGCGTGGTTGACGAGTGTTCTTCATCCCTTTTATCACGATATTGTAGAGGTTCTTAGTACGTACAGCGTGTGGGTATGCAGCATCCAAGCTAGTGGCCACAGCAGCAAAGCACTTTACATCATCCTTACTGTTCAATGGGTCGAAAATAAGCATATCATTGGCCTTTTGAAACAAGGCGAAATAGGCCGACGAAGTGTTTGGCTGATTGAAGATATAGTTCATCTTCACATCATCCTTATAGTTGCGCAATATCGATTGCAAGCTATCTTCGAATATATTATAACTCATCTTATTGGCACGCACAGCCGCAATCAAGTCGTTGATATTCTTCTGAAGTGCGATTTGCTTCACTGAAAGCTCCTTGATACGGATATTATTGTCAGAACCTTGCACCACGTAGTCGGTCGAGAAACCATTGAATGGTGCTTCCACCACAACAGTTTCTGTTGAATCTACCGCAAGGTTGATGGTTTTGCCATCGATGCGTAGGCGATAGAATTCGGGAGACTCAGGGCGAGGCTGATTGAAGGTAAATGTACCATTGCTTTTCAGCTTTACCGAGTCCAGAAGCGTGATGCCATTGAGCGTTGCAGCTTCCAGATAGAGCGTCTTGCTATCTGCATCCGAAACATTGCCTTTTATGGTGAATTGTTCGCCCGAGTTACAGGCGGCGAGTAGAAGCGCAGACAGCGCTGCGGTAGCTAATTTCTTCATTATCTTATAAATCTTCGTGCTTTTTCACTTGCAAATATATAGGTTTTTAATTTTAGACAAAGCATTTTGCTCTTTACTTACACCGCTTTGAACAAAAAAACATAATGACAACTAAGATTTTAGCTCATTTACAGTTGACTACACTATATTAATATGTATCTTTGCGAGAATTTGAAAAGGAATTTTTTGATAAAACAATTTTTATGATCAATCCAATTGTTAAAACTATCGAATTGGCTGATGGAAGAACCATCACCATCGAGACGGGAAAGCTGGCAAAGCAGGCAGACGGTTCTGTGATGCTTCGCATGGGTAACACCATGTTACTTGCAACTGTTTGTGCCGCGAAAGATGCAGTTCCCGGTACTGATTTCATGCCTCTACAGGTAGAGTATAAAGAAAAATATGCCTCTGCAGGCCGATTCCCTGGCGGTTTCACAAAACGCGAAGGTAGAGCCAATGACAATGAAATCCTAACTTGTCGCCTTGTAGACCGCGCTTTGCGCCCACTATTCCCAGATAACTATCACGCTGACGTATTCGTAAACATCATTCTTTTCTCTGCTGACGGTGTAGATATGCCTGATGCATTGGCTGGTTTGGCTGCTTCGGCTGCTTTGGCTGTGTCTGATATTCCATTCAACGGTCCTATCTCCGAGGTTCGTGTAGGTCGTATTGGTGGCCAGTTCGTCATCAACCCTACTTTCGAACAAATGGAGTCGGCTGATATGGATATCATGGTTGCCGCTACTTATGATAACATCATGATGGTAGAAGGCGAAATGAGCGAAGTATCTGAAAGCGACCTTTTGGAAGCTATGAAGTTTGCTCACGAAGAAATTAAGAAGCACTGTAAAGCTCAGATGGAACTAACCGAAATGGTTGGCAAAACTGTGAAGCGTGCTTACAACCACGAAGTAAACGACGAAGAACTTCGCAAGCAAGTACACGAAGCTTGTTATGCTAAAGCTTACGCCGTAGCTGCTTCGGGTAACAACAACAAGCACGAACGCATGGAAGCTTTCGAGCAAATATGCGACGAATTCAAAGCTCAATTCACTGAAGAAGAGTTGGCTGAAAAGGGTGCGTTGATTGGTCGTTACTACCACGATGTAGAAAAAGAAGCTATGCGTCGTTCTATCCTTGACGAAGGCAAGCGCCTTGACGGTCGTACTACTACTGAAATTCGTCCTATCTGGAGCGAAATCGATTACCTTCCAGGTGCTCACGGTTCAGCAGTATTTACACGTGGCGAAACTCAATCGTTGACTACTGTAACTCTAGGTACTAAGCTAGACGAGAAGACTATCGACGATGTGTTGAACCAAGGTAAAGAGCGTTTCTTGTTGCACTACAACTTCCCTCCATTCTCTACAGGTGAGGCTCGTCCACAACGTGGTGTAGGTCGTCGCGAGATTGGTCACGGCAACTTGGCTTGGAGAGCATTGAAAGGTGTGATTCCTGCTAACTACCCTTACGTGATTCGTGTTGTATCTGATATCCTAGAATCTAACGGTTCTTCTTCAATGGCTACAGTTTGTGCTGGTACATTGGCGATGATGGATGCAGGTGTGAAGATCACTAACCCAGTATCGGGTATCGCAATGGGTCTTATCAAGAACGCTGGCGAAGATAAATATGCTGTATTGTCTGACATCCTTGGCGACGAGGACCACTTGGGCGATATGGACTTCAAGGTAACAGGTACTGCAAACGGTATCACTGCTACTCAAATGGACATCAAGGTTGACGGTCTTTCTTACGAGATCCTAGAACGTGCCTTGAACCAAGCTAAAGAAGGTCGTATGCACATCCTTGGCAAGATCACTGAAACTATCGCTGAGCCACGTGCTGACTTGAAAGATAACGCTCCACGCATCGAAACAATGACTATTCCTAAGGAATTCATTGGTGCAGTAATCGGCCCTGGCGGTAAGATTATTCAAGGTATGCAAGAGGAAACTGGTGCTACTATTACTATCGAAGAAGTTGACGGTACAGGTAGAATCGAAGTTTCGGGCACTAACAAAAAATCTATCGAAGATGCATTGCGCTTGATCAAGGGTATCGTTGCTGTTCCTGAAGTAGGTGAAATCTACAAAGGTAAAGTACGCTCTATCATGCCTTACGGTGCATTCGTAGAATTCCTTCCTGGCAAAGACGGTTTGCTTCACATCTCTGAAATCGACTGGAAACGTCTTGAGAATGTAGAAGAAGCTGGTATCAAAGAAGGCGACGAAATTGAAGTGAAGTTGATGGATGTAGATCCTAAGACTGGTAAGTTCAAACTTTCTCGCAAGGCTTTGTTGCCAAGACCAGAAAAGAAATAAGGTTTAGATAAAACTTTATAATACAAAAAGAGATGCTCTGTTTCGACAAAGCATCTCTTTTTTTTGTATCTATATGACTTAGAAGTTAGTTCTTCTCCAACAACCCTTGCAGCATCACTGGTTCATCGGTGGTGATAAAATCTACACCGTAAGCGATGCACCAGCCCATATCTTTTAGAGAATTGACTGTCCATACGTTTACCTTCAAGCCCAATCGGCGAGCTTCTCCAATCCATTGTGGATTACGACGAAAAACATCAATATGATAATCCAACCCTGTGCAGCCCATCGCTTTAAGTTCTTTAGGCGATAGATCACCCTCTAAATAATAGACGGGTGTGCCTTGGGGTGCTAAACGAATAAATTCTTCCACAGCATGGCGCGAGAATGAGATATATTCCATCTGATCGTTTAAACCCAACGAAGAAACCATCGCGATGATTTTCTCAACAGCTTCTGTTTCCAAGACCGACGTGCTCAACGACTTCAATTCAAGAATAAGCTTAGCGTTGGTAGATTTTCCGGCTTCAAGATACTGCTGAAGTGTAGGCATCTGCTCACCGTTGCTCAACTTAAAGTTGCTAATCTGCTTAGCAGTGGCACGTTCCATCTTCTTACCTTTATAGGTATCGTCATGGTTGACTATCAAGTTGCCATCGGCTGTCATCCAGACATCGAATTCTGAGCCATAGCAATTTATAGTATTGGCATTGAGCAGCGAAGCAATACTATTCTGAGCAGCACCAGCAGTGTTCCAATAACCACGATGGGCAATTACTTTAGTTTGTGCAGAAAGATTGATTGCCCCTGCGCAAATCATAGCACATAGCAGAATTAATGATTTTCTCATTCGTGTCTTTGTTTTATTATTTAGTCGTGATAATTCAAAAACGCAAAGATAGACCAATTGTCAGAAATATTTAGAATACAGAAACATAAATACAAACTATTTACAGTTACACACAGCAAAAAGCACAATTACATTACATCCGAGCTACAAATAGCCGATTAACAGGGCATCATATATCAAAATAAATTGAATTGGCACACAGACTCTAGCCAGCCAGTTTGCTGACCACAGCTACTCAGCTTGGTGGCAAGCTGTGGTCACCGCGCTGAGTAGCCCTTGCCACCGAGCAGGCAACAGCTATCCACTAAGCCCTGATTAACAACCTATTACAGCACACATATATATAACAAAGAAACCGCAAGCTAACCCATTGACTTTAGGCTACTTGCGGCTTCTAAATTTATTGTGCTGATATTCTATTGTGCAGATGCAGCATGCATCTCCTTGACACGATCGAAGATAGTAAACAGATCTTCTACCGACTCTGTGCGAAGCATAGCGATGCGGGTATCGCGGAAGTTAGGGATGCCTTTGAACAGCGGAGTGGCAGCCAAGTGACGGCGGATATGAATGATGCCACGGCGCTCGTCTAGTCGGGCCACACTGTTTTGCACCTGTTCGCGCAATACGTCCAAATACCAATCAAAGGCTTCGGGCGCAAGCTGTTCGCCAGTCTCCAAGAAGTGTTTCACTTCACGGAAAATCCAAGGACGGCCGATGCTTCCACGGCCAATCATCACAGCATCCACACCGTAGCGGTCGAAGCACTCTTTAGCACGTTCGGCCGTGGTCACGTCGCCATTACCGATGATTGGTATGTGCATACGTGGGTTGTTTTTCACCTCGCCTATCAGTGTCCAGTCGGCCTCGCCGGTGTACATCTGCGAACGGGTACGGCCGTGAATGGCCAATCCTGCCACACCACAATCTTGCAACTGTTCGGCAAGAGGAACAATAATCTTATTGTCGCAATCCCAGCCCAAACGAGTTTTCACTGTTACGGGAATCTTCACCGCATCGACCACTGCCTTGGTGATATCGAGCATCAAAGGAACATTTTGCAACATCCCTGCTCCTGCTCCTTTGCCGGCCACACGTTTCACGGGGCAACCAAAGTTGATATCGAGGATGTCGGGCTGAGCCTCTTCCACAATCTTGGCAGCCTCTACCATCGACTCTACATCGCGTCCGTAAATCTGAATCACCACAGGGCGCTCTTCATCACTAATATGTAGTTTTTGTTGCGTCTTGTTCACCGAACGAATCAGTGCGTCGGCCGAGACAAACTCGGTGTAGACCATGTCTGCGCCAAAACGTTTGCACATCAAACGAAAGGCTGCATCGGTGACGTCTTCCATCGGCGCCAACAGTATGGGGTATTTTCCTAAGTCGATATTGTTGATTTTCATTGTCTATCTGCTGCAATCATTAGTTATCTATACTTAACTAATCTGTTATTAGCCTGCAAAAATAGGGAAAAACATCTACCTTTGTATCCTCATTATCCAATGATTAGTGAATTATAAGATATGGAATTAAAATTGAACGATTTTGAAATAATGGCACCGGTAGGTTCGAGAGAATCTCTAGCGGCTGCTATTCAGGGAGGCGCCGACTCGATCTACTTCGGCATTGAAAACCTAAATATGCGTGCTCGCTCGGCCAACACGTTTACCATTGACGATCTGCACGAGATTGCGGAGACCTGCAATGAGCATGGCATGAAGAGCTACTTAACGGTGAACACCATCATTTACGACAACGATATCGCATTGATGCATACCATAGTAGATGCAGCCAAAAAGGCCGGCATCTCGGCTATTATCGCCGCCGATGTATCGGTGATGGGCTATGCGCGTAGCATCGGCCAAGAGGTACACCTCAGCACACAGCTCAACATCTCGAACGTAGATGCATTGAAATTCTATGCGATGTTTGCCGATGTGGTGGTATTGGCTCGTGAGTTAAATATGGATCAGGTGGCAGAAATCTACCGCCACATTGTGGAAGAGAACATCTGCGGCCCTAACGGCGAATTGGTACGCATCGAGATGTTTGCTCACGGTGCATTGTGTATGGCCGTATCGGGCAAATGCTACTTATCGCTTCACGACATGAACAGCTCGGCCAACCGTGGTGCTTGTATGCAAGCTTGCCGTCGTGCTTATCAAGTAAAAGATAAAGAGACGGGTGTAGAGCTTGAAATCGACAACGAATACATCATGTCGCCAAAAGACTTGAAGACCATCCACTTTATGAACAAGATGATTGACTCTGGTGTACGCGTATTCAAGATCGAAGGTCGTGCTCGTGGCCCCGAATATGTACGCACAGTGGTGGAATGTTACAAGGAGGCTATCAAGGCTTATCTGGCAGGCGACTTCACAGAAGAGAAAGTAGCTGCATGGGACGAGCGTTTGAAGACAGTATTCAACCGTGGTTTCTGGGATGGCTACTACCTAGGCCAACGTCTTGGCGAATGGAGCAGCAACTACGGTTCGGAAGCTACCGAGCGTAAGATATATGTAGGCAAGGGTATCCGCTACTTCAACAACATCGGTGTAGCCGAGTTCTTGGTAGAAGCTGCCGAGGTGGAAGTTGGCGACAAGTTGCTTATCACCGGTCCTACTACCGGCGCTGTATTTGTTACACTAGATGAGGCACGCGTGGACCTTGAACCCGTAGACAAGGTGAAGAAACGTCAACGCTTCTCTATGAAGGTAGAAGATAAGATTCGCCCAAGCGACAAACTCTACAAGCTGGTATCGGCCGAGGAGTTGAAGAAGTCGAAGGCTGGGAAATAAAATAAACCTATAAACGGGAAGTTGTGTGATAATAAGATCGCCAGCTTCCCGTTTTCTTATTTATACACTAATCTATGTCTACGTATGAAAAAAGTATGCATCTATCTATTCAATGGCTTCTCTGATTGGGAAATTGCCTATCTAACTCCCGAACTGAAGAAAAGCAACCTTTGCGAGTTGGTTTATTTCTCCACAGATGGTAAATTTGTATCATCTATGGGCGGCATGTGCATCAAACCTGATAAAGCATTATCCGACATCCATCCCGAGGAGTTCGATATGCTAATACTACCTGGCGGCATGATGTGGGATCAGTCTCAAAACAATGAGATCGAACCACTGATAAGACAAATGCTTGCAGCAGAAAAGTTCGTTGCTGCCATCTGTGGCGCAACCGGCTATCTAGCAAAACTCGGTTTACTTGACGATGTAAAACACACCAGTAATGCATTAGTTTATCTACAGTGGATTGCTACGCAATATAAAGGAACAACTTTATATATAAATGAACCTGCAATAACTGATAAATCTATTATCACCGCTGGCGGCACAAACCCTATAGACTTTGCCTATGAAGTATTGAAAGCATTGCAAATACAAGGAGGTGAAGATATTGAGAAATGGTACCAATTGTTTAAACATGGTATCTGGAAAGACTAAACGATAATTATTATGACGAAATACAACTACGAACTCACGCTAAAGGTGCGCGACTACGAATGCGACCTGCAAGGCATCGTGAACAATGCCAATTATCAACACTACCTAGAACATACACGTCATGAGTTTCTCTGCTCGCTGGGAGTGAGCTTTGCCGAGCTGCACCAACAAGGGATAGACCCCGTAGTGGCCCGCATCAACATGGCTTTTAAAACTCCACTAAAGAGTGGGGACGAGTTCATCAGCCGCCTCAAGGTAAAGAAGGAGGGCATCAAGTATGTGTTCCTGCAAGACATCTTCCGTAAAAGTGATAATAAGATTGTAGTGAAAGCTACGGTAGACACCGTTTGCGTGGTCAACGGTAAACTAGGCGACAGTGCGCTATTCCAAGAAATATTCACCCCATTCCTCAACCATGAATAATCGCGAAGAGATCTATGCACTGCTGACGCTGCTGTTTATGCCGGGCATCAGCTCGCTACGCATCAAAAGGCTGATAGAATCAAACGGATCAGCTTTAAGCCTATTCGAGCAGAAGTGTGGTGAATGGTGTGTGACAAAGGCACTTTACGAGCAGATAACGGGCGAAGTCAATCTAAAAGAGGCACAACAACGCGCCAAACAAGAGCTGGAGTTTATCGAGAAAAATAGCATTAAATGCTTAGACCTTCACCACGAGGACTATCCATCTCGTCTCCGCGAATGTGATGACGCCCCTCCTCTACTCTTCTTTAAAGGTAATACCAACCTCAATGCCATGCGCGTCATCAATATGGTGGGCACACGCAATGCCTCAGACTATGGCAAACAACTCTGCGCCACCTTTGTGCAAGAGCTGAAAGAGCTTTGCCCAGAGGCGCTAGTGGTTAGCGGATTAGCCTATGGGATAGATATTCATGCGCACCGTGCCGCATTAGCCAACGGAATGTCTACTGTAGGTGTATTGGCGCATGGCCTAGATAGAATCTACCCCTCCACTCATCGTAGCACAGCAGTTTCTATGCTCGAAAAAGGTGGTCTGCTAACCGAGTTCACAACCGGTACACAGCCCGAGCGGTATAATTTTGTAGGCCGCAATCGCATTGTGGCGGGAATGGCAGATGCTACCATTGTCGTGGAATCTGCATGTAAAGGGGGATCGCTCATCACTGCAGAGATAGCAGACGGTTACAACCGAGACTGTTTCGCTTTTCCCGGACGTGCCACTGATAGTGCATCCATAGGGTGCAATCAGCTGATACGCGATAACAAAGCCACTCTATTACTTTCTGCCGAAGACTTGGTCAACACTATGGGGTGGAATGAATCTTCGCCTAAAAAGCCAAAGGCGATACAGCGCAGCCTCTTTCTCGACCTAGATCCGGAGGAGCAGCAAGTGGCCGACATCTTACAAAGGCAAGGCGACCAACAGATAAATGCTTTGGTAGTAGAAAGCAACATCCCTATCAACCGAATGAATTCCCTGCTCTTTGAGCTAGAGATGAAGGGAGTGATAAGAATGATGGCAGGCGGAGTCTATCGTTTACTGGACTAACCCTATCAACGACTATTATCCACCATAGCTGCAACAGTGGCATCGCCCGTTACATTAACCGATGTTCGGAGCATATCTAAAGGGCGGTCTATGCCAAGAATAAGGGCCAATCCTTCGGCCGGTATGCCCACCGAAGTTAGCACCATGGTAAGAATCACGAAGCTTCCTCCAGGTATGCCGGGTGTGCCTATGGATGAAAGTATAGTCATACCCACCACCACAGCAAGTTGACTAAAGCTCAAATCAATGCCTAGCACTTGGGCGATAAACAGAATAGCTATGCACTGGTAGCATGATGTACCATCCATATTGATAGTAACCCCAATGGGCAGTACAAACTGGCTAACCTCATCCGAGACCTTTAGCTCACGTTCTACAGTTTCGAGCGTTAGAGGAAGTGTGGCCGCACTACTACTGGTAGTAAAACCAAACAACTGCAGTGGATACATGGTGCGTATAAAATGTCTTACTGGGATACGGGTAAACAGCTTTATCAATAACGGATAGAGCCCTAGCAGAAGAAGGAACAGTGCTGCAATAACGGTCAATGCGTATACACCCAGTGCACTAAAAATGCTAGCTTCACCGTTGAAGTCTGCTATCAACCCTGCCATCAATGCAGCCACGCCATATGGCGCAAGGAGGATGATGTAATCGACCATTCGCAGAACAATATCATTAAGCCCATCAAAGAGCTTTATAACAGGAGCTACTTTATCTGGCGGCAGCGCTAGTGTAGCTACAGCAAAAAAGATAGCAAAGAAGATAACTTGTAGCATTCGGGAGTTATCGCCCGCTGCTTGGAAGAAGTTATTGGGAACGATATCGTTAAGAAATTGCAAAGGTCCTTTATCTTGAACGACCTCCGCCTCGGCTTGCTTCTGCTGAACTGTTGTTTGATAGCTTTCAGCCAAATGGGCCACTTGTTCTCGTTCTACTAGATTGCCAGGTTTTACTAACAGCCCCATAGACAATCCAATCAGCACTGCCACTACAGTGGTGCAGATATAGATAACAACAGTGCGAATACCCAACCGGGAGAATTTGCTTATATCCTTCAGGCCGGTAACACCCTTTACCAATGATATGAAGATCAGCGGAACAGCAATAAGTTGCAGCAAGCGAATAAAGAGTTGCCCCCATGGTTGAATCCAATCTTTAACAACAGAAGCGCCTCCAAGCAAAATGGCAAAAAAACCTATTGCGACCCCTGCTACCATACCAATAACTATCTGCATATAGAGAGGAGTACCTTTTTTCTTTTTATTCTCTTTCATAAGCCACTACTGTTTTTCACAAATGTAGGCTTTCTACTCCATATTATGGGCATAAACTCTAAAGTTTAATTTTGCAGCGATTCGATTCAAATCCATATCAAATACCTGAAAATTACATTCTTATTTCTTTTTGATTATTTAAACAATAGATTACTAATATGTGTTATTAAAATTTTAACTTTGTCGTATATCAACTATTAAA
This sequence comes from uncultured Bacteroides sp., assembly GCA_947074205.1. GTDB lineage: Bacteria > Bacteroidota > Bacteroidia > Bacteroidales > Bacteroidaceae > Bacteroides. The sequence goes on from CAMTOQ010000001.1 coordinate 59,778, forward strand.
ACATGTGTTTATGAAGAAATTATTACTCTCTATTTTTACGGTAATGCTAGGCATAGCTACAACTTATGCTACTGAAACCGATGTAGTATTCTCTACAATGGGATATGAGAATGCAGAAGAAGTTACCACAACTACCGTTGGCGATATCACTATTACTTTCAATGCTAATGGTAATAGCAACTCTCCTAAATACTATAACAGTGGTACTGCTATCCGTATGTATCCCAATAATATCATGACAATCACTAGTGCTTCAGAAGACATTAGTTCGATTGTATTAACTTTTTCGGGCCCTACTTATACTTATAATGGAGGTTTAAAAGCTAATCCAACACTAAGCTCTGGCAGTTACACAGAAGATGGAGTTACAGGGACTTGGACGGGTTCAGCTAAAACAATAGAAATCACCTGCCCAGATGCCAGTTCTGGCTCAATCCGCTTGCAATCTGTAAAAGTAAATACTGGTGCTGCAGCTGCAGTATCAACCCCTACATTCGATCCTGCCGGTGGTACATACTATGCTGCTCAAACTGTAGCTATTGCTTGTGCTACTGAGGGTGCAAAAATATACTATACTATTGATGGCACAGAACCAACTTCGGCTTCTACAGAATATACAGCTCCTTTAGATATAGTAAGCACTACTACCGTTAAAGCTCTTGCTGTTTTGGGAGATGATGTAAGTGCGGTTGCAACAGAAACTTATACCATCAGTACTATCACACAGGTGAGTAGTGTAGCTGCATTCGTAGCCCTTACAGATGGAGATGTAGTACAAATCACTATTCCTCTTATCGCTATCTATCAAAATGGTCAATACTTATATGTAACAGATGGTACTGACTACACTTTGATCTATGGAAGCACAGGCCAGACTTACACTAATGGTATGATCATTCCTGCTGGTATAGAAGGTAAGAAAACTACCTATAGAGGCCTAATTGAGTTCGCTAGTCCTGTACAATCTACTTTCCAGGCTGGTCAAGACGGCACAGCAGTTTCTCCAACTGTAGCTACTCTCGATCAGATTACTGCAGACAGCCAAAACACGTATGTACAATTCAATGGTGTATCTTTCACCCCTAATATTGATAATACGAAACAAGGTTTCTTAAGCTCTGGTGATGCAAGTTTAGCTACATACAATCAATTCAATATCGACTATCCTACCGATCTTGAAAAGACTTATGATGTAGTGGGCTTTGTATCGGTATACAACAGCACTGTTCAACTCAACGTGGTAAGTTTCACTGAAGCTAGCGGAACTGGACTTCGCGACTTAGTAAATGCTGATGTTATCATCACTACCGATTATAGCGCTATTCATGTGAACACTGCCGATAATGCACAGATCACTGTATTCAACGCTGTAGGCCAACCTATCGTGAAGACAGCAGCTAACGCAGGTTCTACATTGCTACAGGTAGCTCCAGGTTTCTATATTGTGAAGGTAGACAATAAAACAACTAAGGTGCTAGTCAAATAAGCAACCGTTTTATTAATTTTTACGAAAAGCGTATTTACTTTGGTAGATACGCTTTTTTGTTGGCCCTATTTGAGTACTTTTGTAACCGATTTTTGGTGAACCTAGCCCCAAAGGCTAAGTTTTAAAAGGGAATCCGATGCAATTTCGGAGCTGTACCCGCAGCTGTAATCCTCTAAAAAGTCTTGTACATTGATGTCACTGTTGCCTATATGGGCGATGGGAAGGCGTGCAAGATGGAGGTAGCCAGAAAACCTGCCAAAGATTAAAAACTTATAATGTGCTTCGGGAAAAAAGCATGGTAGGTGATGGGTGGCCCGCATACACTTTGGCTTTTCCCGTTCATTTCCTTCCTTCACTTTTTGACTTGAAGTATTTAATTATTTATCCTTTAATTATTTATTTCACAGTTATGACACTTAACTTTAAGAACTACTTTGGTTTGGCATTTGCCACCTCATGTCTATTTACATTAGCTTCGTGCGACAACGATGAGAACTTTGCTACACCCAACGAAGTCGTTCCACCAACAGAAACAATCTATCCGGTAGACTTCCGCTTCTTGACACTGAACCACGAGGGCAACTATGGTGAGAAACCATCTGTATCTTACATCGGCAAGAATGGCGAAGTATATTCGGACTACTTGATGCAGGTAAACAACTTCCAAATCAAGGACAATCCGCACAATGTGCTTCAAGTAGAGAACGATCTATACATCGTACACGGCAGTTTTTGGTCAGACAACGGTCTAGTACAAGTCAACGCTAACAGCTTCGAACTTAAAAGACACATCAACTTGAAGGGCAAGCTAAGAAGCTACAATGCAGTACAGCTAGAAGACAATAAGGTATTTGTGGCAGGCGACGAGCTGGACTATACATACAATGCTGTTGTGGGCGACCTTAATGCTGAAACTGACGAGGAGTTTGTTCTCGAAGATATGAGCACAGGTATTGTAGTAAATGCCATGAGACGCGTGGGCGACAATATCTTTATGGCTTCTGCCTCTGCTTCTTCTCCATTGTTGATGATGAATGTAAACAACATCTCAGCAGAAGGCATTCAGACTCTAGCAGAGAACTTCCAATTGACAAATCGTGCTAACCGATTCGTGAAAGATAAGAACAACAACCTTTGGGTAGCTATCAAGCAAAGCCAGCGTGTGAAGCTGATTGCTATTAACGGTGAAACAGGTGCTATCGTTCATGAGGTACCAATGCCTTACAGTGTGAGCACGCTACTCGAAACGATGTACGACATCAGCAACGATGGAGCTACACTCTATGCACGTAGCCACAAAGCTATCTTCAAAATCAATGTAGACAGCCCACAAGAGCTTGACGAAGCTGATTATGAATATCGCGACCACGTGGGTCTACTCAAAGACCTAAAGGTGACAGAAGATGGCACACTTATCTTTATCAACCAAAGACAAGAGTCTTTTATGCCTAGCGAAGTTGTGGAACTTACAATCACCGATGATGCAAACTGGGGAATCAACAAGTATGATGTTGGCTACCAAGGTGTAATTCTATTTGTGCCGAACTATGCAAAAGCTTATTAATTGTTTCGCATTTTGTGCTCTACTCTGCCTTGGCTGCACGCCGGCGGTAGAGTACAATGCACCTGAAAACCTCGGCGACATAAGGGCTATCGTGGTAAGCGAGGGACAGTTTGGCTACGGCACTTCTTCGCTTACTTCACTTTCGTATGATGGTGAGGTAGAGCAAGACTTGTTTCGCCGTATCAACAACCGTCCAATGGGCGATGTGGCGCAATCGATGACACGAATTGGCGATTACTTCTATGTGCCGCAAAACAACTCGCGAAAGGTGGAGGTGATGGATTGCAAGACCTTCGAGTCGATTGAAACAATGCCTATCAATCACGATGTGATTCCAATGTATGTGCAACATCTAGGAGGCGACTCGATAGTGGTGACCGATCAGAAACCCAACTCTCAAATCATCATCATGGACATTAACCATGGCACAGAGCGCAGCATTGTACGCCGCACAGTTTCTATGGGTGGTTACAACCGTTCGTTCCAGATGCAACTCATCAACAACAAACTGTTCATTGGTGCAGACCGTATGTCGGTTTTCGACCTTGGCAACATAACCGAAAAAGGACGACGCGAACTGAAGAAACAGAGTGGTGAGGATATACAGGTAACAGACTTCTCGAAATTGGTAGTCGATCACAAAGGAAGACTTTGGGTATTGGGCTATTGGCAAGTGATCTGTATCGACCCTGCAACAGAGAATACTATCTACGAGCTAAATGTAGGCGATTTAAAGATTAACAGTCGCACCTCTAGCATGGATATCTCACCCGATGGACGCACTATCTACTTCAATTCGGCTCGCCGAGTATATACTATCGATGTAGACAATCCCGTGGTGCCTACTGCCCCCATCATCTACCCTACTCGTGACGATGGCCGTACTGTCTACTTGATGACTATATCGCCCGAAAATACGATCTTCCTAAGCGAAGTTTTGTACGGCTCTTTATCACGTTCGCGTATCTTCGAATACGATCAAGACGGTACTGAGCTTCAAACTTTTCGTGCAGGAATCTTCTCACATTTCATCTATTTTAATTGATAAAGCTGACAAGGGCTACTCACCGTGGTGACTAGCCCTTGCCAGCACGGTGAGTAGCCCTTGCCACCAAACCACCCTTTATACCCTCACAAACCATGGCGCGTTTCCGTATATATTTTCTACTATTATCCACAATTGCTATCAATATAGCAGCACAAAACAGCACTACCAATCGTTCGGTAAACCTAGACGAAGTAAACGTCACCGCCAAGAAAAAACAAGCCGAAGCAGCTATAGGCGCCAAAGTCACTGAAATCACACAAGAAGATATCAAGACCAATCTCACCAAGAGTCTATCAGAGATACTTTGGGAAAGTAGCCCCATACAAATCAAAAGCATGGGACAGGGCGCCATGGCTACAGCCTCGTTTCGTGGCACCGCCTCCTCGCACACGCAGGTGACATGGAATGGCATCTCCATCAACTCCACACAGCTAGGCAGTTTCGACCTCTCCATGGTTCCCATCTATTTTGTAGATAACATCAGCCTTTATCATGGCGGTAGCGCTCAAAAAGGAGGCAGTGGAGCACTAGGTGGTAGTATCAACTTTGGGAATGAGCTCAACTTTGGCAATAAGCCCAGCGGATCATTGCTCTTCGAAGCGGGTAGCAACGACACCTACACAGGTGCCGGCAGCTTGCAGGTCTCTAAGAAGCGTTTTACATCGAGCACAAAGTTCTTCTATCAACAGTCGGACAACGACTATAAGTATCTCAATACTGTTTACCAAAAAGATCCCTTCAAAGAGCGCCGCAAGAACGCGGACTATCGCCAGGCAGGAGTGCTGCAAGGGTTTGGATATCGACTAAAGAACAACGACATGCTATCGGCTACTTGCTGGTGGCAATACGATAAGCGCTCGCTGCCCCAAGGCATCTATATAGACAATATCCCGGAAGAAAAGAATAAAACAAACAATGTGCGTACCATGCTGAGCTATGATGGGCAACGCAGCAAATACGACTTTAATGCTACGCTAGCCTACTTTTATAGTGATATGCACTACAGCCGCTATTTCAGCCATCAACTCACCAATGAGAGCACTAATATCAACAACAGTGTTGTAGCCAAAGGGGAGTTGAACTACACCGCCCTTAAAAAGATGATGCTAACGGGTATTCTATCCTATAGAATGGATCAAGTGCGATCGGAAAACATAGAAGGGAAGACAAAGGTACGCAATACCGTGAATGCTACAGCTGTAGCGGCTTACCGCTTTACTCCTCGCCTACACGTGGACGCTAGAGTGCCCATTGAGTGGAGCGAAGAGAAACTATTTGCACGCTATAACCTCTCTGCCCGCTACAGGCTAATTGACGAATGGCTCACACTGAAAGCCAGCAACGGATACAACTACCGCATCCCTACCCTCAACGATATGTATTGGCAGCCGGGTGGCAATCCCGACTTGAAGCCCGAAAAAGGTTTTTCGTCCGACATAAGCATTGCCACTCAACCCACTTTTGGCAACATCGGCCTACGCGTAGAGGCCACTTACTTCTATATGAATATCGACGATTGGATTATGTGGGTAGTAAAAGATAAAGGTCCTATCTGGGAGCCAGTCAACTTCAACAATGTGATATCGCAAGGATTGGAGGTCAATGCAGACCTTCGACTACAATGGGGGAAAACTTCCCATACCCTATCGGGCAACTATGCTTACACTAGCTCTGTGGACAACAGCTATCGCGAGGAGGGGACACAAGGAAAGCAGCTCCCCTATATCCCTCGAAACAGATGGACAGCTGGATACCGGTTTAATTTCGACGACATCTTCTGGCTGCACTACAATATAGGATATACCGATGCACGTTTCACTAGCGCCGACGAAGCCTATCAGACCGAAGCCTATACTTTGCACAATGCCGAAGCAGGTTATCGACTAAAACTGAAGGGAGAAATGAATCTAGACTTTACCCTTAAGGTAGACAATATATTCAATGCCTATCACGAAAGCACACAGTATTATCCCATGCCGCTGCGCATGTTTTGGGGAAGAGTGATTTATTCATTCTAAAAAAAATCACCCTAGTTGCAACCTTTATCATATATGGTGCGTCTAACAGTATAAAGAACGAACTATAACAATAAATCGAACGATATGAAAAGAATTTTAGCACGAGTAATGACAACATTGTGTCTTGCCACTTTAGTAATGAGCTGTAACTCACAAGAAAAGATTTTTGCAAGTAAAAACATTCTCACCCGTAACATCACTATTGGGAGTTATGACCAGATTGAGGTAAATGGAGGGCTCAACGTAATATTTTCGCAATCGAGCGAAAACTGCAATACCCTCACCATCGAGGCATCAGACAACATAATAGACCTCATCGAATGCAGTGTAAATAATAACAAGCTCACTGTAAAGATGAAAAACAAAATCCGTCTGCAACTTGGAGAAAAGGGGAAGGCAGTTATCACTACCTGTAGCCCTACCATAAAGCAGTTGTTGCTAAATGGATCGGGAACGATTAAAGTAGATAACAACATCACCTGCGACAAAATGCAGTTGCAGATCAACGGGTCGGGAGATATAAAAGGCAATGATATCAGCAGCTATGGCAATATCAACCTATCTATAAATGGATCGGGAGACATCGATCTCAACGACATGAAGGGTACTGAGGTAGCAATTGGAATAAATGGATCGGGAGATATAAAAATCAATTCCATAACGGCGAACAATACTTCAACGCAAGTCAACGGATCGGGAGAGATAGCAATAGAACAATCGAACAGTAACACACTATCCACATCGCTCAATGGCAGTGGCGACATTGAAGTAAACGAAATCAGCTGTAAAGAAGTAGATAGTAATCTTCAAGGATCGGGAGAGATTACGCTATCCGGCAATACCCAATCGGCATTCTTTACGTTGAAGTCAAAGGGCAGCATTAATGCCAAAGGACTACAATCACAAGATGTAGAAGCCACAGTGTCAGGGTCAGGCAAAATCACCTGCAACGGCACCCTCAAAGTGACCACCAGTATCAATGGTAGTGGAAACATCTCTTACAAAGGAGAACCACAGAACCTAGTGGTATTGAGCGAAAAGCAACCAGACAAACTCTAAACATCTATTCTCTCTTTACCTTACTAACTAACAAAAAATAAGGCCTTCCGCAATTGGAAGGCCTTATTTAGTTTATGTAGTCTGTAATTGATTACAATTGAGGACCAGAAGCGATCAATGCTTTAGCAGCATCGTTGTCACAATATTGCTCGAAGTTCTTGATGTACATACCAGCAAGTTTGATAGCTTTTTCTTCCCATTCTGCAACGTTAGCATAAGTATCACGTGGGTCAAGGATACCTTCAGACACGTTGTTCAATGCTTTAGGAGCAGTCAAGTTCATGATAGGAATGTGTACTTGTTCAGCAGATTCGATAGAACCGTCGATGATAGCATCGATGATAGCACGAGTATCCTTAATAGAGATACGTTTGCCAGTACCGTTCCAACCTGTGTTCACCAAGTAAGCTTTAGCACCATGTTCGTGCATTTTTTCAACCAATGTCTTAGCGTACATAGTTGGGTGAAGAGTCAAGAACGCTTCGCCGAATGCAGGAGAGAATGATGGAACTGGTTCAGTGATACCACGTTCAGTACCAGCAAGCTTAGAAGTAAATCCGCAAAGGAAGTGGTATTGAGCTTGTTTTTCGTCAAGGATAGAAACTGGAGGCAATACACCAAATGCGTCAGCAGACAAGTAAATGATCTTCTTAGCGTGGCCAGCACGTGAAGGAAGAACGATCTTGTTGATGAAGTAGATTGGGTAAGATACGCGAGTGTTCTCAGTTTTAGAACCATCAGCGAAATCTACGCTACCGTCTTCACGAACAGTTACGTTTTCAAGAAGTGCATCACGACGGATAGCTCTCCAGATGTCTGGTTCGTTTTCAGCGCATAGGTTGATAACTTTTGCGTAGCAACCACCTTCGTAGTTGAATACACCGTTTTCGTCCCATCCGTGTTCGTCGTCACCAATCAAGTAACGTTTTGGGTCAGCAGACAAAGTAGTTTTACCTGTACCAGAAAGACCGAAGAATACAGCTACGTCGCCATCTTCACCTACGTTAGCCGAGCAGTGCATAGAAGCCATGCCTCTCAATGGTAGGTAGTAGTTTTGCATAGCAAACATACCTTTTTTCATTTCACCACCGTACCAAGTACCGCCGATGATTTGCATTTTTTCAGTCAAGTTGAAGCAAACGAATACTTCAGAGTTCAAACCTTGTTCTTTCCAGTTAGGGTTAACTGTTTTAGAAGAGTTCAATACTACGAAATCTGGCTCACCATAGTTGTTCAAATCGTAGAATGAAGGACGCATAAACATGTTAGTCACAAAGTGTGCTTGCCATGCTACTTCCATCACGAAACGTACTTTCAAACGAGTGTTTTCGTTAGCACCACAGAAAGTATCTACAACGTAAAGCTTCTTAGAAGAAGAAAGTTGTTTCAAAGACAAAGCTTTCAAATCATCCCATACTTCTGTAGAAACTGGCTTGTTAATAGTGCCATCCCACCAGATTGTATCTTCTGATGTAGCATCTTTAACAATATATCTATCTTTAGGAGAACGTCCTGTAAATTTACCTGTATCAACAGCTACAGCACCTGTGTTAGTCAAAATACCTTTTTCAAAACCTTCGTTAGCAGGGTTTGTTTCGTCCTGGAACAATTGTTCGTAAGAAGGATTGTGTACGATTTCAAAATCACCAACAATTCCGTACTTGCTTAAATCTAAATTTGCCATTTACGTTTAAATTAAATTAATTGATATTCTAGTTATTATCTCTTTCTTAAGTGTTTCAAGGCAAACATGTCATCTCACTGATGTGTTATATAACATAGCCTTGTAAATCCGGTACAAAAATAGTATTTTCCAATAAATCCGGTACTTAATTATGGAAATATTTCTCCAATCTAAAAACTTTTATAACTCAGTAACAAAAAGTGTAATCTGTATGTTACAATTCAAAAGTTTATATTTTACTTTGTAAAAGACTACCTAAAGAAACCAATATAGTTCAAAATGAAAGTTATAGATTTTAGTAAAGAGAACTCCATTCTCAACCAATTTGTATCCGAAATAAGGAACGTTGACGTACAAAACGACAGTATGCGCTTCCGTCGCAACCTTGAGCGCATCGGAGAGGTGATGGCCTATGAAATGAGCAAAACCTTCCCCTATTCGGTAAAAGACATTCAGACCCCACTTGGTGTGGCCAAAGTAAGTACGCCAGACTTGTGCCCTGTGGTTTGCACCATTCTTCGCGCAGGACTTCCGTTCCACCAAGGTTTTTTGAGCTATTTTGACCGTTGCGAGAATGCTTTCGTATCTGCTTTCCGCAAATACACAGCCGAAGACCATTTCGATATTCATATTGAATATATTGCTTCGCCTCGTATCGATGGAAAAACTCTTATTATCACCGACCCTATGCTAGCTACCGGCGGCAGCATGGAGCTTAGCTACAAAGCGATGCTAACAAAAGGTGAACCTGCACATATTCATGTGGCTTCGATCATTGCGAGCCAAGCGGCAGTGGATCATGTTATGAAGACATTCCCAGCCGATCGCACTACTATATGGTGTGCTGCTATCGACCCAGAAATCAATGCACACTCGTATATTATCCCAGGATTGGGTGATGCAGGCGACTTAGCCTATGGCGATAAAGAGTAAGCTGCTTAGCTATTCATTGTAATACAAACAAAAATATCCGTCCTATTGATGTTACATCAGTAGGACGGATATTTATATATAGGTATCCGTTAGGATTATTCTATCTTACTTCACTTCCCAAGTTTCGTTGGTCATCAACAGCTCTTGGAAGTTGTGGTACTTCTTCATAGCTTTTACTTCTTCAATCTGAGCCATCAACGATGCATCATAAGTAGGAGCTTCTACATCACGAATCACACCTAAAGCGATAGGGAAATCGGGACCTTGCATCAATGCTAAATGCAGCTGAAGCGTGTTGTCTTGGCAATGTGCGTCGTGTACTAAGATATCTTTCTCTGTGATACCGTTTTCGCCTAGCTTCACTACTTTCAAGCCAAAGCCTTCTTGTACCAAGCCAAACTCGTTCTCAGCACCAAACAACATAGGTTTACCATGTTCTAGATAGATGGCATTCTTTGCACGTAGTTCTTTTGTAGCAACAGATGCATGTGTGCCATCATTAAAGATCACACAGTTTTGCAGAATCTCTACTACCGAAGTACCTTTGTGTTTTGCAGATGCTTTCAACACTTCTACTGATGCAGGGCCATCTACTGCTACGCAGCGAGCGAAGAAGCGTCCACGAGCACCAAACGTCAATTCGGCTGGGAAGAATGGATCTTCTACTGTACCGTATGGAGATGTTTTACTTACGAAGCCACGCTCTGATGTTGGAGAGTATTGTCCTTTAGTCAAACCATAGATACGGTTGTTCAGCAACAAGATGTTCATATCTATATTACGACGTACTGCATGGATAAAGTGGTTACCACCGATAGCTAGTCCATCGCCGTCGCCCGAAACTTGCCACACTGTAAGATCGGGGTTAGCCACCTTTACGCCTGTAGCGATAGCAGCCGCACGACCATGAATAGTATGGAAACCGTAAGTATTCACATAATAAGGTAGACGCGAAGAGCAGCCGATGCCCGATATCACAGCGATATCGTGAGGGGCTACTTCAAGGTCGGCCATAGCCTTATAGAGTGAGTTTAGGAAGGCATGGTCACCACACCCCGGACACCAGCGAGGCTGACCATTCTTATAATCTTGTATTGTATATTTCTGTTCGCTCATCGCTTAATCCTCCATAATTTTAGTAAATGCTTCTACAAGTTCGGCTGTCACAAAAGGTTGACCTTTCACTTCGTTGAACTGGTTTAGTTCCACTCCAGGCACGCTCATGCGCAAGTAACCCGCAAACTGACCTAAGTTTTGTTCGGCCACTACAATCTTTTTGTACTTCTTCAAGATATCAGCCGTGTTGGTTGGTAGTGGGTTGATGTATTGGAATTGCGCCAATGCCACCTTCTTGCCTGCTGCACGAAGATCGTCCATCGCAGCGTGAAGGTTACCATAAGTACCACCCCATCCCACGATCAACAAATCTGCATCTTCTACATCACCCACAACTTCTTGTTGAGGAATGTATTGTGCGATGCGGTCCACCTTAGCTTGACGCAAACGAGTCATCAAGTCGTGGTTTTCAGGATCGGTAGAGATTGCACCTGTCTTATCATCTTTCTCCAAACCACCTATGCGATGCGTAAAGCCTTCTGTACCTGGTACTGCCCAATAGCGAGCACCGTTTTCAGGGTTGCGTTGAAATGGAGTCCAACTTCCTTGCATATCGGGAGTCACATAAGGAGGAGTGATAGATGGAGCTTTCTCCAAATTGGGCAAATGCCATGCAGCCGATCCGTTTGCGATGAAAGCATCTGTAAGCAACACCACAGGAGTCATGTGCTCTACAGCTATCTTACAAGCCATATAGGCCGAATCGAAGCAGTTGGTTGGCGAAGTAGCAGCAATCACCGGCATAGGGCTTTCGCCATTACGACCATAAAGAGCTTGCAACAAGTCACCTTGTTCCGACTTAGTAGGAAGACCGGTAGATGGACCACCACGTTGCACGTTCACCACCACCAATGGTAGCTCGGCAATCACAGCAAGGTTCATCGCTTCACTTTTAAGACATACACCAGGGCCCGAAGTAGTGGTGACAGCCAAATTTCCTGCAAATGCAGCACCTACAGCCGATGCACATCCCGCAATTTCGTCTTCGCACTGCACAGTTTTCACACCAAGCGATTTGTGTTTCGCCAATTCGTGTAGAATATCTGTAGCAGGAGTGATAGGGTAAGAACCGAGATAAAGAGGAAGACCTGCTTTCTCGGCAGCAGCTATCATACCATAAGCAGTAGCTTTATTGCCATTAATATCTGTATAAAGACCTTTAGCCTTTTGTTCTTTGCTTTCTATGCGATAGGTCGATGTAGAAGCGTGCGTATTTGCACCATAGTTATAACCATCGTTCAACACCTTAATGTTGGCCTCGGCAATAGCAGGTTTTTTAGCGAATTTCTCGCGAAGCATCTCCTCTGCAATCTTCACATCACGGTTGAACAACCAGCACACTAAGCCTAGTGCAAACATATTTTTGCAGCGAAGCATCCCTTTGTTGTCCAATCCAGAGTCTTTCAGACTCTCTTTACACATCGACGAAATGGGAACTTCAAGCACATCTTGTTTCACACCCAACTCCTCGAAAGGCTGATCGGTTTTGAACAATGCTTTTTCCAAATCTTTGGCAGTAAACGAGTCCGAATCGGTAATTACCAAACCATCTGCCGCACAAAACTTGATTTGTGTCTTAAGTGCTGCAGGGTTCATCGCTACCAATACGTTGCAAAGATCGCCCGGTGTATACACTTTATCGGCACCAATATGTACTTGGAAACCCGATACACCTGTCAACGAGCCTTGTGGGGCACGGATATCTGCCGGATAGTCGGGGAATGTACAAATGTCGTTTCCTACATTTGCCGACACGTTCGAGAAGATGTTACCGGCCAACTGCATACCGTCGCCCGAGTCGCCCGAGAAGCGAACTACCACATCATTCAATTCTTTAACCATCATTTCGTCTGCCATATTTTCTTTCTATAATTTAATTCAAAAGACAAAATCATACCTATTTTCAAAGGGCTATCGCTGGAGGGGTTTTCTAGTGGACCACAGCCGGCAATAGCTGCACTATGAAGAGCGGCAAAGTTCGCAAACTTTAACGAGTTTGCAAAACTTTTATAGTTATATCTGATAGAACATAACAAAAAGATAGAAACACATCTATATTATTGAATTGCAGACAGAAAGAATACAGAAAGAGCACCAACAGACACCTTAAATTATACCTTTTTGACAGCACTAGATTCGACTAAAAGTAACTTTATAGAGTCTCAGCATTGAATAAACATTCTATTTTGTTACAATTAGACAGAAATAGAGCTTTATCTGTAAGAAATAACATAAATAAAGTAACAAATAGAGAAGAATGTAAACATTCAACTTTTAAATAGGACTCAAATTGTAAAGATTGGGTTTGGTGAATAGATATATTGAAGTATATTTGCATCACAATCCATCACGGATAATGGGGCCTTGTAGTTCAACGGATAGAATAGAAGTTTCCTAAACTTTAGATAGGGGTTCGATTCCCCTCGGGGCTACTAAAGCAAGAAGTCTGCTTACTTTTAAGCAGGCTTTTTTTGTACACCCATACTCCGTTTGGTAGCCAGCCGTGGTCACCAACCTAGCAAGCCCTTGCCACCGTGGTGAGTAGCCCTTGCCAGCACGGTGAGTAGCCCTTGCTACCAGCCCATATATAAACAGCTGATTATCAGATACAGAAAAGCGAACCTACACAAGTACTCCTTGCCTAGATTCGCTTTATATATTATATATAGGTAGAGATTACACCACTTCGCCCTTCAAGGTAGCCGATGATGCTTCGGTGATGCGCACATTCACCAAGTCGCCAATACGGTGTGTATCTCTGTCGAACACCACCACACGGTTTTGCTCGGTACGGCCAAAGAGTTGCTCGCGCGAACGCTTCGACACACCTTCTACCAATACTTCGTAGGTATGACCGATGCAACGCTGGTTGGCTTCGGCAGACAGACGACCTTGGAGAGCGATAATCTCGTTGAGGCGGCGCACCTTTACATCTTCCGGAACGTTGTCTTCTAAGTGCTTAGAAGCGTAGGTACCTGGACGCTCGGAGTATTTAAACATGAATGCTGAATCGTATCCGCAGATTTCCATCAACGACAAAGATTCTTGGTGATCTTCTTCTGTTTCCGAGTGGAAACCGGCAAAGATGTCGGTAGACAAACCACAATCGGGCACGATGCGTTTGATGGCCTCCATACGCTCTAGATACCACTCGCGCGTATATTTGCGGTTCATCAGTTTAAGAATACGCGAACTACCACTTTGCACCGGCAGGTGGATAAACTTACACACGTTGGGCACATCGGCAATAACATGTAGTGTTTCGTCGCTCATGTCTTTGGGGTGCGATGTAGTGAAACGCACACGCATACTTGGCACAGCCTCTGCCACAAGGCGAAGGAGTTGAGAGAAGTTTACTGTTGTACCGTCTTCTTTTTCGAAAAGATAAGAGTTTACATTCTGACCTAGCAGAGTTACCTCTTTGTAGCCTTTTGCCTGAAGGTCGTTCACCTCGTTAAGGATGCTCTCTACGTCGCGGCTACGCTCGCGGCCACGTGTGTAGGGCACAATACAGTAGGTACAGAAGTTGTTACATCCACGCATGATAGATACAAAACCTGAGATGCGATTACCGTGCATACGCTTGGGCAACACATCGCGATAGGTTTCTGTAGTAGACAGATCGACATTGATAGCCTTCTCGCCCGACTCTACGGCAGCCACCAACTCGGGCAGACTAAGGTAGGCATCAGGACCCACAACCAAGTCTACATTGTGATTGTTGATAAGATCATCTTTCACACGTTCGGCCATACAGCCTAATACACCAATAATCAGCTTACGCCCTTTGCGGCGCATAGCGTGAAATTGTGCCAAACGGCTTAAAATCTTTTGCTCGGCATTGTCGCGTACTGAGCAGGTATTAAGAAACACTGCATCAGCCTCTTCTAGCGTGTCAGCCATATCGTAGCCTGCCATTTGCATCACCGAGGCAATCACCTCACTATCTGCCACATTCATCTGGCAGCCATACGTTTCGATAAACAGTTTCTTGTTTTCTCCAGCAGTCGCGGATTTAAAGTCCGCTCCCGAAATTTCGTTCATAACTATATTATATTAAGCGATTAAAATGGATGCAAAGATAGAGTAAAGCAAGCAAAAGACGAGTTTTAGTATAGGAAAATGAGTTAAAAGGAATAGGCCATAAACACCAACCTTAATAATAGTTAATAATTTAATCTTTTTTATATGTATTTTTTGTTAATACAATTTAAATAACCACATTTGTGATGTGAAAGAAACATTTGATTTTTTCATAGTTAAGGTTTAGGTTAAAAAATTAAAGGGGAGCTGTGAAGCTGCCCTTTTTTATTTGTACATATATTTGCACAGTTCCAATTTTATTAATTATCTTTGGGCAAATCATTAAAAAAGATTGGACTATGGACGACTTACTTGGCTATCTCGTGCTCGCTTTATTCATTGGTTTTTCCGTATTTTCCGAAATTCGCAAAAAAGCCAAAGAGAAGAAAAGTGTACCTCATCCTGATAGTCATCCATCCACTTTCGAATCTTCATTGGAGACGAAGACCTCAATATCGCCACCACAGAATGAGAAGAGACGCGACCACTATCGCCCTCTTTGCGACAACACTTCCACTATGCCCCAAAAGCCGCAGCCATCTAAAAACTGTATGGAAGATCGATCTGATGTGAACTCTAGTGGCTCATCTCCCTACACCATTTCATCGGCCGAAGAGGCACGCCGCGCCATCATCTGG
Source organism: uncultured Bacteroides sp. (assembly GCA_947074205.1). GTDB lineage: Bacteria > Bacteroidota > Bacteroidia > Bacteroidales > Bacteroidaceae > Bacteroides. The sequence goes on from CAMTOQ010000001.1 coordinate 75,407, forward strand.
TCCGAGGTATTTAGACGAAAATATTAACCCTTACTTTTACCGATAAATATATTCCAAACTTATGTCATTCAGAATTATATCGGCAGCCGAAGCTGCAAGCCTTGTACAACATGGCAACAACATTGGACTAAGCGGGTTTACGCCCGCAGGAACGCCAAAAGCCGTAACAGCAGAAATAGCAAAGATAGCAGAAGCAGAACACACAAAAGGTAACCCTTACCAAATCAGTATATTTACCGGTGCATCTACCGGCGACTCTTGCGACGGTGTATTGGCACGTGCCAAAGCCATCCGTTATCGTGCTCCCTACACCACCAACCCCGATTTTCGTAAAGCCGTGAATGGCGGTGAGATTGCTTATAACGACATTCATCTTTCGCAGATGGCACAAGAGTTGCGCTATGGCTTCTTGGGCAAGATAGACCTTGCTATTATTGAAGCATGCGAGGTAACTGCAGATGGCAAAATCTATCTGACAGCAGCTGGTGGTATTGCTCCTACCCTCTGCCAAATGGCCGACCGCATCATTATCGAGCTCAACTCGGCTCATAGCAAACAAATGATGGGTCTGCATGATGTATACCAACCACTAGACCCTCCTTACCGTCGCGAGATTCCTATTTATAAGGCTAGCGACCGCATTGGTACTCCTTATATTCAGGTTGATCCTCGTAAGATTGTGGGTATAGTCGAAACCAACCTACCCGATGAAGCTCGCGACTTCGCCAGCTCAGACCCGGTGACCGATCAGATTGGGCAAAATGTGGCCGACTTCCTATTAAGCGATATGAGAGCCGGACGTATTCCTTCTAGCTTCTTGCCATTGCAATCGGGTGTGGGAAACATCGCCAACGCTGTGCTAGGTGCACTAGGCCGCGAACAGGCCATCCCCGCCTTCGAAATGTATACCGAAGTGATTCAAAACTCGGTAATCGACCTGATTCGTGCTGGACGCGTTAAGTTTGGTAGTACTTGCTCATTGACGGTGACTAACGACTGTCTACAAGGCATCTATGACGATATGGATTTCTTCCGCGACAAGCTAATGCTTCGTCCTTCCGAGATATCTAACAACCCAGAAGTGGTACGCCGACTAGGTGTTATCTCAATGAATACTGCTATCGAGGTTGACCTTTACGGTAATGTCAACTCTACTCATATCACAGGTACCAAGATGATGAACGGTATTGGTGGTTCGGGCGACTTCACTCGTAATGCTTATATCTCAATCTTCACCTGCCCATCGCTAGCGAAAAATGGAGCTATCAGCTCTATCGTTCCTATGGTGTCGCACGAAGATCACAGCGAGCACTCGGTAAAAATCATCATCACCGAGCAAGGTGTAGCCGACCTTCGTGGCAAGAGCCCCAAGGAACGCGCCGCAGCTATCATTGAAAACTGTGCTCACCCTGCCTACAAGGAGATTCTTTGGGACTATTTGAAGATTGCGGGCAATCGTGCTCAGACTCCACATGCCATTCAGGCAGCCTTGGGTATGCACGCCGAGCTTGGACGCAGTGGCGATATGCGCAACATCGATTGGGCAGCTTTTAAATAAGCCTCAACGCTAAAACAGTATACAGTTCAACAGCCCCGTTTGCGCCCCACGGCATAGACGGGGCTGTTTGCATTTCTATAAATAAGTGCTCTGATAGCAACACTGTTTTTAATAGACTGATAAACATATAACACCTTAAAGAATATGGAGAAGAAAGACGATAGGATAGAAGAAGAACAAGCTTTCGACGAAATGGAAACCACACCTCTTACCGAGGAAGAGGAGAAACTGCGCAACGCACGCGCGCTAAAAATGCTAGGTATACCTCCCAATATCATTGAAGAGGTTCTAGGTATAAGCAATGAAGATCTAGATATATTTTAAACTTTCTAAGCAAACGGGGCTTCCAACTATCATTCTGATAGAATCGAGCTCTCACAGTCTATTTTTCACGACAATTTGTAAGGTTTCAACAGTAGAAATACTATATTTGTGTATAACAATAATAGTATTCTAATAACGAGTAGAGTTATGATTACCAAAGAACTACTTCAGCCCAATAGCATTGTGGTGGTGGGTGCCTCCAACAACATACAAAAGCCCGGAGGCGCCATACTTAGAAACCTTATCCATGGAGGTTACAAGGGGGAGCTACGCGCCGTTAATCCCAAGGAAACCGAAGTGCAGGGCGTACCATCGTTTGCCAATGCCAACGATATACCACGCACCGACCTGGCTATTCTTGCTATACCGGCAGCGATGTGTCCCGATGTAGCAGAGACACTGGTCAGCCAAAAAGGGGTGAAGGCAGTTATCATTCTATCGGCCGGATTTGGCGAAGAAACGCACGAAGGGGCCTTACTCGAAGAACGTATCCTCCAAACCGTGAATCAATATGGGGCGGCACTGATTGGTCCCAACTGTATCGGCATGATGAACACCTATCACCACAGTGTGTTCAGTCAGCCCATCCCCAACCTCAATGCAAAGGGAGCAGACCTAATCTCAAGCTCCGGCGCTACAGCGGTATTTATCATGGAGAGTGCGGTAACTAAAGGGCTTCAGTTCAACTCTGTGTGGTCGGTGGGCAATGCCAAACAGATTGGTGTGGAAGAAGTGCTGGAGTATATGGACACCAACTTCAACCCCGAAACCGATTCGAAGATCAAACTACTCTACATAGAAAGCATAAGCGACCCCGACCGTTTGCTTATCCATGCCTCATCCCTCATAAAGAAAGGATGCAAGATAGCAGCCATTAAAGCAGGGAGCTCGGAGAGTGGTAGCCGCGCTGCTTCCTCTCATACAGGAGCCATCGCCAGCTCGGACTCCGCTGTCGAGGCCTTATTCCGTAAAGCAGGTATTGTGCGCTGTTTCTCACGCGAGGAGCTTACTACCGTGGGGTGTATCTTCACTCTGCCACAGCTGCATGGCAAGAACTTTGCCATTGTAACTCACGCAGGCGGACCGGGTGTGATGCTGACCGATGCGCTTAGCAAAGGCGGACTCAACGTACCGCCTATTGAAGGCAAAGCGGCCATGGAACTAAAATCAAAACTGTTTCCGGGCGCCTCGGTAGCCAACCCCATCGATATTCTAGCCACTGGCACACCCGAGCATCTTCGTCTTTGCATTGACTACTGCGAAGAACGATTCGACAATATAGACGCCATCATGGCTATATTTGGCACACCGGGATTGGTAACCATGTTCGATATGTATGATGTGTTGCACGAGAAGATGCAGACGTGCCACAAACCTATCTTCCCTATTCTCCCCTCAATAAACACTGCAGGGGCCGAAGTGGCAGAGTTTCTAGCCAAAGGTCACGTCAACTTTGCAGATGAGGTGACATTGGGTACAGCCTTGACACGCATCATCAATTCGCCTCAACCTGCCGCCAACGAAATTGAACTTTTTGGGGTAGATGTGCCACGCATACGCCGCATCATAGATAGCATTGAAGAAAACGGTTATATAGAGCCTAGCCTTGTCAATGCACTGCTCAACGCTGCAGGTATCCCTATGGTGGAGGAGTTTGTATCTGCTAATAAAGAAGATATTATAGGTTTTGCTCACCGTTGCGGCTACCCTGTAGTGGCAAAAGTAGTGGGCCCTATACATAAGTCGGACGTGGGTGGTGTGGTGCTCAACATCATTAGCGATGAACACTTAGCTTTGGAGTTCGACCGTATGATGCAGCTACCGGAGGCACGTGCCATCTTAGTGCAACCCATGCTAAAAGGCACAGAACTATTTATAGGCGCCAAATATGAGGAGAAGTTTGGCCACGTGGTACTTTGTGGACTGGGCGGCATCTTTGTAGAGGTGCTCAAGGACGTATCTTCGGGGCTTGCGCCGCTCTCTTACGAGGAGGCCTATTCTATGATCCACTCGCTACGTGCCTATAAGATTATTCAAGGCACACGCGGCCAAGAAGGGGTAAACGAAGCACAGTTTGCCGAGATCATTGTACGCTTATCTACACTGTTGCGTTTTGCAACAGAGATAAAAGAGATGGATATCAATCCGCTGCTAGCCAACGAGAAGCGAGTAGTAGCAGTAGATGCACGTATCCGTATAGAAAAGTAAACGGTAGTTTTATTAGGGGAGTCTTATAAGATGTGCATACTACGCACATCAGCCTCATCACGGTTGAGTTGTTCGGCCAATTGGTCCAACGAATCAAACTTCACTTCGGAGCGGATGTAGTAAATGAACTCTACACGCAACGATTTGTTGTAAAGGTCGCCCGAGAAGTCGAGCAGATGCACCTCTATGGTGAGATGAGAGTCATTGTCCAATGTAGGGCGGTGACCTATATTGAGCATACCTGCATACTTTTCACCATCTGCTAGGGTAACACGCACCGCATACACACCATCGGCAGGTATCAGTTTCCGTGGATGATCTACTGCAAGGTTGGCTGTAGGGAAGCCTATTTTGCGTCCTATCTGGTAACCACTTGTCACAGTGCCATCCAAATAATAAGCATAGCCCAGCGCACAGTTGGCCTCATCAATGCGTCCCGAAAGCAAGGCTTGGCGTACATAAGAGGAACTAACCTGTACCTCATCCAGACTATAAGCCGGAGTTTGGAGCACCTCCATGCCCATCTCCCTGCCATAGCGACAGTAGTCATCAAACCCTTCGCTACGCCCACAGCCAAAACGGTGATCGTGACCAATAAGCAGACTTCGCACACCACATTGGTGGTAGAGCACCTCCTCCATAAACCGTTTAGCGGAAAGTGCCGCCATATCCTTAGTAAAAGGAAGCACCACCACATAGTCCACCCCCGTCTGTTCGAGCAGTTCGAGCTTCTCGGCCGTGGTAGTAAGTAGGTGCAGATCGAAGTCAGGGTTCATCACTTGCCTAGGGTGCTGCGCAAAGGTGATAAGCATAGACGAAAGTCCGGCAGCGGCAGCCTGACGGCGCACGGTATCGATGAGAAAGCGGTGTCCGCTATGCACCCCATCAAAAAAGCCAATAGTAGCTATACTAAGTACATCCGGACTGGCAGGCAGGTGATCTATTACTTTCATTCGTCTATATTATTGGTAGGGTTGAGACTATTTGAATAGGTGGCTCCAATCTTCGCCTTGTGCAGGCATATAGGTGGAGATACCCAACTCTTGTGCCATCAAGCAGTTGGCTTCTGAGTCATCAATAAAGAGGGTTTCTTGAGGCACAATACCTGCATCTTCTACCACACGTTCAAATATATCACGGTCGGGTTTCGCCGTCTTCATCTCAAACGACAAATATATCTTCTCAAAATAATCTTCTACACGGAAGGCACGATAAGGAAAGGCTTTTTGGCACGACCAGTCCCAGTGTATCTTGTTGGTGTTGCTCAGCAGATAGACCACATATTTCTCGCGCAGCTTCAACAATAGTTCAAGTTTGGCCACCGGAATACCTATTAGAAAGCTGTTCCATGCAGCATCAATCTGCTCATCGGCCACATCTTTGCCTATCATTTCACGAATACCATCGCGAAACTGTGCGGGAGTGATGAGTCCCTTCTCTTGTTGCAAGAAGATGCCTTGGTGATGGCTGAGCGACAACATTTGGTCGATTTGATCGAACCCTATTTGTTTGAAATTGCCGATACAGCGATCGCGATCGAGGTCGATAAGCACACCTCCGAAGTCTATCAATAGATTCTTTATTCCTTTAATCTCCATCTGTGTGGATTTATAGATTGTAAAGCGGGTTAGTAATTTTTCGGCGCAAAAGTACAATTTAAAAACAAGCGCCGCCGTGGACATTAATCTTTTTTAATGTATGAACAAATACGAAAAAGAATTGTTATATCTATAAATCAATTATAAAAGAACAGCCTTATGAAAAAGTTCATCTGCACCGTTTGCGAGTATGTATACGATCCTGAACTGGGTGATCCAGCAACAGGCATCGAACCAGGGACAGCTTTCGAAGATTTACCCGATGACTGGACATGTCCGCTATGCGGCGTGGGGAAAGAAGACTTTGAGCCCTACGAAGGATAAGAAAACAACAATGCCCGAGAACAGTGAACTTCACACTGCATTCGGGCATCGTTGTTTAGAAGGGATCTACTTGATTTTAATCATTCATCAAACCGCCATTCTGCGTTCCTTTAAGTCGGAAGCCGATTCGACCACATTGACCACATAGTCGCCTAGCTTTTCGCATTCGGTGATGATATCCATATAGAATACACCTACTTGGTAGTTGTATTCTTTGTTGTTAACATCGATAATATTCTGACTCTTCAACTGATTGCGGTAGTTGTTGATCTGATCTTCGATATTAAACGTTTTGTTGAGTTCTACTTTCTGAAGCTCACTCTTCTCAAGCGTCTCAATCATCTGTTTCAAGGCTTCATCGGTGAGTTGCAACATAAAGTGTATATGCTCGTACTGCTTCTCTGTAAACTCCATATTCGATTGACGTTTACGGTTGATGGTACGTGCCAAGTTATAGCAGCTATCACCAATACTCTCGATCTCGGTCACTTCGCGCAACATGCTACGAATGTGTATTTTACTTTCCGAGCTCAATCGGCCTTCCGACACATCATTCAGATAGTTACCAATCTCGAGTTCCATATTGTCACTGATCTTCTCGTACTTCTCAATGCGGCTAAACAGCTTGTTAAAGTCTTCCGTCTTTTCAGTATGAAGCAGTTGATGCACCATGCCAAACATACGGTTGATACGCTCTGCATAAAGGTGAATTTCTTTGCGTCCTTGAATGATAGAAAGTTCGGCTGTAGACATCATTCCGCTGGTAATAAACTGCAAACGTGGCTCGTCATCCTCCTCTTTTGGATGAATGATTAGACAAACCGTACGCTCTATAAGTTTAACAAACCAAATCAACACCAATACGTTGCACACATTAAATATAGAGTGAAAAGCAGATAGCTTGTAAGACACCAACACAGCGGGATTAGTGGTATTAAAGAAGGTTTCTACCACCCAGCTCACCATTGTCATAAAAGGGTTGAACAGCACTAACACCCAGATAACCCCAAAGACATTGAACACCAAGTGGGCCATAGCTGCACGCTTAGCTTGCGTGTTACCGGTGAGTGCAGCCAAGTTGGCCGTTATCGTAGTACCGATATTCTCACCCAACACCAGTGCCGCTCCTAGCTCCACACTGATCCAGCCGTTGGCACACATAATCAGGGTAATAGCCATAGTTGCCGCCGATGCTTGTACCACCATGGTGAGCACTGTACCAATAAACAAAAACAACAATACCGAAAGGAAGCCCATATCGGTGTAGTTTTGCACGAAAGCCAACATATCGGGATTGGCGCCTAGGTCAGGAGCATTCTCTTTTAAGAAGCCTAACCCCATAAAAAGAAAAGAAAACCCAAAGATGAACTCACCTATAGATTTTCGTTTATTACTTTTCGAGAAAATGAAAGGAAGGGCAATGGCAAGGATAGGGAGAGCCAAAGCAGCCATATTGACTTTGAAGCCAAATACAGAGATAATCCATGCGGTGACAGTAGTACCCACATTGGCCCCCATAATCACGGTGATAGATTCTAAAAGTGTGAGCAATCCTGCGTTGACAAAGCTTACTACCATCACAGTAGTGGCCGAAGAAGACTGAATAAGAGCAGTGATAAGTACACCTGTCAGCATACCCGTCACACGGTTTGTAGTCATCGCAGTGAGAATGTGTCGAAGGCGATCTCCTGCAATTTTTTGCAGTCCTTCGCTCATAATTTTCATTCCGTAGAGGAACAATCCTAGCCCACCAATGAGTTTTAAAAAATCATAAAAGCCGTACTCCATTAATTTTTATTTTAATTATTATTTGTTTAACAGTTTTACATGTTTTATTTTTAGCCAAAAGTATGTTGCTCAATAGTACTAGAAATTCTTATGAAACAGATGCTACAAATATATTGCAAAAATAACAATAAATACAAAGAGTTCCCAATCGGGAGCACTCTTTTGGAAGTTTATAAAGGTTTTAACCTAGAGTTTGACTATCAGGTGGTAAGTGCCAAAGTAAACAATCGTTCCGAGGGACTTGGCTACCGCATCTATCATCCGAAGGATGTTGAATTCCTCGACATCCGCGATCTATCGGGCATGCGCACCTATGTACGCTCTCTCTGCTTCGTTCTCTACAAGGCCATTACAGAGCTTTACCCTAATGGAAAATTACATGTTGAACACCCCGTATCAAAAGGGTATTATTGCAATGTAGATCTTGGACATCCACTAACAGAAGAAGACGTAGATGCTGTTCGCCAACGCATGCAGGAGCTCATCAGTGAGAACATCAGATTTCACCGTTACGAATGCCGCACCGAAGAAGCTGTAAGTATATTTAGTGAACAAGGGTTAATGGACAAAGTAAAACTTCTCGAAACTTCGGATGAGATTTATAGTTTCTTTTACAAACTAGGCGATACAGTAGATTACTACTATGGAAACCTAGTACCCTCCACAGGTTATCTTCATCTGTTTGATATAGTGAAATACTCTAGCGGCATGCTGCTTCGCATACCTAGTCGTTCTAACCCTAATGAGTTGGAAGAGGTGGTAAAGCAAGAAAAAATGCTCGATGTATTTAAAGAGTATGTCAACTGGAGCAAGATTATGGGACTAAACAATGCAGGCGACTTCAATGTGGCTTGTAAAGAGGGACACGCCACTAGCTTAATTAACGTAGGCGAAGCTCTTCAAGAGAAGAAGATTGTAAAGATTGCCGATACGATCTACCAACGTGGAGTGGATGGCGAACCTGTACGATTGGCACTAATATCTGGGCCATCATCTTCGGGAAAGACCACCTTTAGCAAACGACTATCGGTACAGCTGATGGCAAATGGTTTGCGTCCCCACCCTATATCGCTCGACAATTACTTTGTAGATCGCGAAGAGACTCCTCTCGACGAGAATGGCAACTACGACTACGAATCGCTCTATGCGCTCGACCTAAAACTATTCAACGACCAGATGCAAGCATTGATGCGCGGCGAAGAGGTGGAACTTCCTACTTTCAATTTCATGCTAGGAAAGAAAGAATACAAGGGCGATAAGCTAAAAATCGATGAAAGTACCATTTTGATACTCGAAGGGATTCATGCACTAAACCCCGAACTATTGCCACATATTCCACAGGACAAGGTATTCAAAATCTATGTTTCTGCACTGACCACTATATCACTAGACGATCACAACTGGATACCCACTACCGACAACCGTTTGTTGCGTCGCATCATACGCGACTTTAACTACCGCGGCTATTCGGCTCGCGACACTATATCACGTTGGGCTAGCGTACGAGCAGGCGAAGACAAATGGATCTTCCCATTTCAAGAGAACGCCGATGCTATGTTCAATTCAGCATTACTCTTCGAGTTGGCTGTACTCCGCGAACACGTAGAACCTGTATTGCGTAGTGTACCGCAAAACTGTCCGGAGTTTTCCGAAGCACACCGATTGCTAAAGTTCATCAAGTACTTTACCCCGGTAAAGGACAAAGAATTACCTCCCACCTCACTACTTCGCGAATTCTTGGGTGGAAGCAGTTTCAAATATTAACAACAATAGAACGACAACAGTCTTATAGCAAGTATGAAAAACAAAATATTAATAGTGTTCATCGTTCTCATAATGGGAGCAGTACACGCAGGCTATTCACAACAGAATGGGGGGTTAGCCACACTAAAAGCTAATGCAGAGAAGGCATTAAACGACAAACAGCCCAATCGTGCCCGCGAGCTGTATCTACGTCTGTACGAAAGCTATCTAGAGAAAGGCGACTACAAACAGGCTGTTGAATGTGGATTGAAAGCCAACCAAATCAACATCAACGAACGTGCTTATAAAGAGGCTTTCGACCTATTTAGAAGCATCAACTCTACTATCGTAAAGTCAGAGGAGAATGGCAAGAATCCTCAGCCGGCATTGTCGTATCAACTAGCTAGCGAACGCCTACAACTCTATCAGGTACTGCGCCGTGACTCCATGGCCAAATGGCAGCTATCGCGCATGGAGGTGTTTGCTAAGCAGCTCAATAATGATTCAATAGATAAAGAGCTCATCGTACAAAAGATGAGCAATAGCTTCACATTTGGACGTTACACCGAAGGCGAAAAATACTTGCAACAACTCGGAAGTATGCAGGGCGAAGGCGACGTACAACAGATGGAGGGGTACTATAATCAACTGTTTGGAGTAGCCAGACAGAAAAACAACGCTGCATTCACCACACAAATCTATAAGCAGTATATTGCTTGGAAAGATTCAGTGAATCAAGCCGCCGCCGATGCTAAGTATCAGACGTTACAACTACAATTTGATGAAACTAAAGATCTTCTTAGCGAAAAAGAAGATAAGCTCCAAGTAAAGCAATGGTTTATCATCTTGTTGTGCATCATATTGGGGGGAGCTATAGTATTGATCATCGTACTTCTTTTGGCGCGTCTATCTGCTGCCATGAAGATGAAGAAGATGAAACGAATGGTGCAGGTTAGCGATGAACGCAATCAACGCCATACGCTCTTCATAAAGAATGTAAGTGCCGAAATGACTCCTAGTTTGAAAGAACTAGGTGCTGCAGCTACCAACCTAGCCGCCACTTCACCAAAAGATGCAGAAGTGATTACAGCTCAAAGCGAAGCATTATCATCATTCTTAACACATATAAAGGAACTTACGGAGCTAGAAAATTCTTTGAATGATCTTTACCCTATGGCCAGCATCAACCTCAAAGATTTCTTTGAAGAGTTGGAGACAAAGATGCGCCCTAGTGTGGTTGAAGGTGTAAATCTCAACTTCGATACACCTAAGATGCAGGTAACATCTAATCGCGAAGAACTCGAAAAACTGTTGCTACACCTCTTGCACAATGCTGCAATCTACACCACAGAAGGTAACATACGCCTTGAATTCAAGAAACGTGGAGCACACACCCACCAGTTCATTGTAACAGACAACGGTCCGGGTATCCCACCGGAGCTTCACGAAGATCTATTTAAGCCTTTCAGCCAACCTAATTCAGACTTACTGAAAGGAGATAAACTAGGGCTTCCTATCTGCTATATGATGGCTGTGAAGTTAAATGGAACCTTATCGCTTGACAGCAATTACAAAAGAGGTTGTCGCTTCATTGTAGAGCTGCACAGCTAAAACAAACAGGCCGAAAAGTTTTAACACAACGAGAGAGAACTTTTTGGTAAACAATACGTTAGTATAATATCAACATGGATTATTGTTGATATAAGCCCTATGTCTATATGAAAAGATTCGCTTACATACTAACCATCTTTATTGCCTTCTTGGCTTTCGCAATAGGTTGCGAAGGAGATAGAGGTACAGATGTGCCCAATGGTGTGTGGAGTGCTCTAGATACAAGCAGCCACACATCGTGCGAGGTACTGATAGGTGGTAGCAACGCGATATCTACTGGAGGCATATATACCAGGGTGACGATTACTCATGGGCCAGGCGACTATGACATCCTTGTAGGTGGACTTACAATGATCGAGAATGGCGAAAGAGGCATCATTAACTTTAGCGAGTCGATTGATGGATCGCCCAATAGAGCTTTTATCACATTGTTAGGCAGCAAACGAATGCTTCTCCAATTTGATTCCAACAGTAGCATGGGAAATATTTCCTATGGGCTAGTAGAAAACGAATACCCCATCAGCATGAGTGGTATATGGGGAGGCGAAAACGAAGTTGATGACAACAACTTTAGTGTTATTGCAGTGACCTACCCTTACGAAACCAATGGCAACTATGGAGTTGTAACAGTGAAATACTCTACTCTAGGGGTAGCGATGACTCTCAAGATTAAAGAACTTAAATACCTAGACCAAAACGGTACAACTTATTTTGTATTAGAGAATAACGATAGTGACCAAAGCACTGTGGTCTACGAAGGTACAATGATGTACGATTATGAACGTGATGTGATGGAAGGAGTAGCAACATGTGTCAACACTGGCAAGAATTACAACCTCCAGCTTTCCCCCGTACTAACAATTGATGCGCTTAATAATTAAGAACCCATCCCTTTAGGCAGTGTGTGCCGGTTAGTACAACTCCAACCTTCAAGCCTTTTCAAATACCTTTTAGTATAGCATAACTATTTTTAGGTAGGCAGCTATACAACACACTACAAGTCCCGATTGGCAAGCAATTGCCTACTCACAAAGAGCTTTCCGCAAGCATCTTTCTCCACTTCTCCGCATATCCCCAGCCTTGCAATTAACTATTTATAGCGATTGTTTAGCCTTTTTGCCTAATGTACCTTTGCAGCAAAAATAATAAGTACATCTCACAGGCTACAATTTGATATGAAATTCGGACTAGTTATAACATTTATACTTCTTTCCTTAACAAGCTGGGCACAACAGTCAAAACTGACAGGTACGCTTCGTTTTCTAGATGGGCGTCCTGCTAGTTATGCAGTTGTTTATATAGACAAAAGCAAAGTATACGCCACTTCGGACGACGACGGCAATTGGCAGATGGACAAAGTGCCTTATGGCAACCACATGCTAGAGGTAAAGACTATCGAGGCCGAACCGTTTAGCATACCCATCCAAGTCAAGTCACCTTCACTTACCATCCCAATTACTTTGGAGGAGAGCAAAGACTTTCGTCTGGATGATGTCGTGATTATGGGGAAAACCGAAGAGCGCAAGATGAAAGAGCTGGGCTTTGCCGTGGGCATGGTAGAAACCAATAAAGCTAGCATTCAATCTCTACAGACCACCGACCTACTAGATCGTACAGCTGGTATCCGTATCCGCCAATCGGGTGGAATGGGCTCAGATACTCAGTTCAACATCAATGGCCTTACTGGTAACTCGGTTCGTATCTTTATCGATGGAGTACCTATTCGCAACTTCGGTAACTCTTTTTCATTGAGCAGCATCCCGCCTGCACTGATTGAGCGCATCGAGGTGTACAAAGGCGTAGTCCCTACTCACTTAGCCGAGGATGCTTTGGGTGGAGCTATCAACGTGGTCATGAAGAAGTCGGCAAGCAACAACCTTTCCGCATCTTACTCCTTCGGGTCGTTCAACACCCACCAAGCCAATGTCAACGGGCATTACCGCAACAACAAAACAGGTTTCACTGTAGGTGGTGGAGCATTCTATAACTATACCGATAACGATTATAATGTCTGGGGCGACCAAGTGTACGTGGTGGAAGATCCTACCACATCGGGCCGCATGAAGTATGTTACTGCTCGTCGTTTTCACGACAGCTTTCAGTCGATGGGTGTAAATGCCGATATCGGTTTCACCGGACTGAAGTGGGCCGATCGTTTGACAGCCGGAGTGGTAGTATCCGACATGGATAAAGATATCCAACATGGAGCTACGATGGAGGTAGTCTATGGCAATCGCCGATCGGAAACAGTATCGCAAATGGTGAATCTGAAATATGAGAAGTTCAACATCCTAGAGCGTCTTTCCGTGAACCTTTACGCCTCCTACGCACACGCCAACCGTACAGTGATCGATACTATTGCCGATATCTACAACTGGAACGGCGTGGTGCTGACCGACCGCAATGGTAATCCCTACCAATGGAACAAAGGCGGTGGCGAAGCTGGCGACGCTACACATGCCAAAAACATCGAGAAGATGATTGCCGGTCGCGGTAGCTTGGACTATAAGATCAACAACACCAATAGATTGGCTGTGAACTATCTTTTCAACCATTTCACTCGCGATGTAGACGATCCTTATTTGACAGAGCTAGAGCGTGAACTAAGCGACACACGCTACCTTACCAAAGGCATTTTAGGTGTGAGCTATAACAACTCCCTCTTCAACGAACGTTTAAAGTCGTCTTTCTTCTATAAGTATTACACACAGAAGGTAGAACTAAAAGATTTCTATATCGAAAACAATGAGACGCTTTCGGAGGTAGTCAACCGCACTACTCGCGAGTCGGGCTATGGAGCCGCTTTCTCTTTAGAGATTGTACCACGTGTGATGCTGATGCTTTCTGGCGAAAAGGCCCTGCGCATGCCCGAGAGTACAGAGATACTGGGCAACACCAGCCAAAACATCGAATCGTCATACGACTTGCGTCCCGAAGAGAGCATCAACCTAAATATCGGTTTAAACCTAGGCACATTTAAGATGAAAGACCATTGGCTGGGTTTTGATATCAACTTCTTCTACCGCGATATCAGCAACATGATCACCCGCAAGGTAAGCAATAATACTGCCACCGACATGACCTCTTATGAGAACTTAGGCAAGGTATTGAGCAAAGGTGTGGATGTAGAGTTGAAATATGGCTATAAAGATATGATAAGCTTCATCACAAACTTATCGAACTTCAATGCTCGTTTCAACCAGCGCTTTGATGAGAATGGCAACGAGTACAGCTACTATCGCAACCGCTTGCGCAATGCACCCTACTTCACTTGGAACAACGCATTGGAGGTGAGTTTCGACAATGTATTACTGAAAGGATCGCGCCTCACGTTGAGCTATTATTTCAACTATGTGCATCAGTTCTTCCGCAACTGGGAGACCTTTGGCGGAGCTGGCAAGGCCATCATACCTACACAGGCGGTACACGATTGTGGGGTGAGTTATAGTTTCCCCGGGCGTAAACTCACGCTGAGCTTTGATGGTCGCAACATCACCAACGAGCAGGTGTTCGACAACTGGGCACTGCAAAAGCCCGGACGTGCCTTCTACGGCAAGGTGAGCTACCGTATCTTCTAAATAAAGAAAAAGATTATCAACAATAAAATGAAAACTAAAATGAAAAGAAATCTACTTAAAGGCTTAGGCTTATTAGCTATGTCGGCTGCAATGGTCGGTATCAGCAGCTGCGAAAGTGTTGAGTTGAACAGTCACACCAACGGAGGTAATGAGGATGTTACTACACGTGCTTGGTTTAATATTGCTATGGGTACAGACGTGAGTGGCAGCACAGGTGCCACTTATGTACAAGCGTTGAGCGATGTTACTTCGGGAACAGTATCTTTCAAAGGACATGGATTTGAAGTACCTTGCACACGCACAGCAAGAATCTTTGCTTCGGAAGATGGCAAGATACTCTATAGCCTCGATTACGGTGGCGGTACTATCAGCAAGTATGATGTAAACGGTGGACAGTCGTACACACTAGATACGCGTATCAATGTGTCGTATGCCATCGGTACCGAAAACCCTCGTTGGACAAAGTTGACCGATCAGTATGCAATGGTACAACACGCCACTACCTCTCATCAGATGAATGCGGACAATACGTACAACTACACTAAAGCATTGATCTACCTCGTTTCATTGGATCTTGGCGAGATGAGTATGAACTCTATCGAACAGTTTGACATGCCTCGCTCGGCCGAAGATGACGAAAAGAGTCTGCACGTATGGCGCATCGACGCACCTGTGGTGCAAGGTGGTAAAGCCTATGTGGGCCTCAACAAGCGCTCTTATGACCCTACAACAGCATCTAACGTGAGTACCTCTGACTATAGCGCTTCTACATTGGTAGTAGACTATCCATCGTTGACCAATCCAAAAATAATCAGCTCAACCAACGGCAAAGGCTCTACACAAGGCTATCGCACACCCGTGGCACATGCCGATGAAAAAGGCGATATCTATCAGATCACTGCTGCACCATCGAAAATGTTGAAGATCAGCAATGGCGACTATGACAACAGTTATGTAATGGATCTATCGGCTCTTCTTGGTGTAGAGATTGGATCTAATGGCTGGTTCTATGTAGGCAACGGCATTGGCTACTTGCCATATTACGATAAAGCATTGGGCAACAGCGCAGCTGCCGGTGCATGGAGTGTGGCTCGTATCGACCTATACAACAAGTCGGTTGTAAAACTTAACGTACCTCAAAACCTTTGGTTGCAACAGTATCAGTACAGCATCACTGGCGAAGATGGCAAATTCTATATGGCACTTGCTCCTGTAACCGGCGAAGGTCATATCTATATGTTCGACCCTACATCGACTTCGGCCGATGGTTTCGAGAAAGGCGCTACACTGCCTGCACTTGATTCGGACTGCACTTATATCGGCATCTTCTAACAAATGGCTTTACATAATTGCTTAATTAATTGATTGATTGAAAGACAACGCCTCGCATCTCCTTATGGAAGAATGCGAGGCGTTTCTTTTTTTCTTTCTAGCCGACCACAATGGCCAAGCTTCTTTCTTTGTCCTAATGAAGCATTTGGTGAGGTATTTGCGCACCGTAATATCGTAGAGTCGGAGGTAGAGATAAGGATAGTGTACCATTTAGAACGGATAAGATATATCGCCTAAACATGATAGCGACTACACCGCGCAGTCCATCGAGTACGTTGTAGTGGGGATTGGTATTGGGAAACACCAAATGAACATATCAATATTTTTCCAAACCCACTAGAAAGTTGCACCACCTCACTCCCCCATATCACAAAGAGGTAAAGAGGGTTCCATCGGCACCTGTAACCATCTATAAATCTGTAATTTGCAAAAGAGCTTTACTCAACATATTGAGTAGCCCTACTCACCGCACTGAATAGCCCTACTCACCGAGGTAGCAAGGGCTAGCCACCAAGCAGAGTAGCCCTAGTCAGCAAATCGAATAAAAAAGCGTGCCATTCTGAGTATCTCTATTCAGAATGGCACGCCTCTATTTGTTGTCTATTTTTACTCCAAACTTATCGCAAAGCTTCCACCTCTTCTGGAGTCAAAGGAATCTGCTTGCCTAGACGGCGTGTGCCCGATGGGGTAATTAGATAATCTTCTTCGTTGCGTATACCGCCAAAGTCCTTATAGGTTTGCACCTTGTCGTAGTTGATAAAATCGGCAAATTTGCCTTCGGCTTGCCATTGGTCTATCAACTCAGGGATGAAGTAGATGCCTGGTTCAACAGTCAGTACAAAGCCGGGTTGAAGTGGCAATGCCAAACGTTGCGAGCGGCGACCAAACTGCGTGCTCTTTGGTTGGCCATCGTAGCCTACCCACACTTCGCCAAGGTTCTCCATATCGTGTACATCAAGTCCCATCATGTGGCCCAAACCGTGAGGGAAGAACAGTGCATGTGCACCTTCGCGTACAGCAGCCTCAGCATCCCCCTTCATCAAACCAAGGTTTTTCATACCATCGACAAGCACTAGAGAAGCGTAGTCATATACATCCATATAGTTGATGCCGGGGCGAAGAGCTGCCACAGAAGCGTTGTGCATAGCGTTCTGTATCTCGTACACCTCGCGTTGACGAGTAGTAAATGTTTTCGAAGCAGGTATGGTGCTCGACATATCGCCGGCATAGCCCATAGCCGTTTCGGCACCTGCATCAATCAAGAACAGGTCGCCTTCGTTTACCTTGTTGCCATGATAGTGGTTGTGCAAGGTTTGACCATTGATTGTAGCAATCGTAGCAAATGAAGTTTCGCAACCATTGCGCATGGCTACAGCCTCCATAGCTGCCACTACTTCGTACTCCATCATACCCGGACGCAACACACGCATCGCCTCGATGTGCATATCGGCAGTAACATTACAAGCACGTTCAATCTCTACTATCTCTTCTTCGGTCTTAAAGTTACGTTGACTCACCACCGCGCGGATAAAGGGCACCGATCCGGGTTGCTCATAAGGAGGCAATCCTAACCAGTCCATCAATTTCAAACGATGTTCAGCACGATAGGGCGGCAAGTAGTTCACTGCACGTTTATCTACCCCACATTTATCGATAAATTCCATTATTTTACAAGCAGGGCGCACCTCTGTGATACCTACACGCTCGGCTTTATCACGCAAAGTAGGCTGTACACCCATCCAAATAATATCGTCAATAGTCAGCTCATCGCCAAAAATGATGGTGCGAGCATTGTCTACGTCAATAATAGCCGAAAGGCCAGCTTGAGCGATACCAAAGTAATAAAGGAAAGTAGAATCTTGGCGATAGCGGAACGTATTTCCTGCATAATGAAGACCCTGTTCTTCGTTGCCCAAAAAGAGGCAGACTCCCGAACCCATGCGCTCCATAAGGGTAGCGCGACGTGCCATATAAGTTTCTTTGCTGAACATAGTACAATTACGTTAATAGTGAATTCAACAAAGATATTGGTTTTGCTGTTATACTAAAAAAAAGAAGCTGCCAATCTCTGCTTTTTGTACTAAAAAGCTATTTTTGCAACGGATATTAGCATCCTAAATCAGAGTTATGTCGCAAAATCGTCAGATACAATCCCAAAGTCAACAGCAGGTACAAACCCTCTCGCCCCAACAGATATTGGCGGTAAAGCTTCTAGAGCTCCCCACAATGGAGTTCGAAGACCGCATTCATGCCGAACTACTTGAAAACCCGGCGCTGGACGAAGGAAAGGAAGAGGAGTCTACTACCGATGTGCTGACCCCTGAAAATGACGGGGAGACTGAGAGTATGGAATATGACGCGATGGACGACTATCTGCGCGATGATGACATACCGGATTATAAGTTACAAGACAACAACAGATCTCGTGGAGAGGTGCAAGAGGAGATTCCTTTGGCCGGTGAGATATCGTTCTACGAAGTGTTGAACGAGCAGCTCAACGAGCGCGACCTCAACGAGCATCAACGACAGTTGGCCGAGTATCTTATCGGCTCACTAGACGATGATGGGTTGCTACGTAAATCTTTAGAATCCATATGCGATGAACTAGCCATCTATATCGGCATCATGACCGATGAGAAAGAGCTGGAAGAGGTGTTGCACATCATCCAAGACTTCGACCCTGCCGGTATCGGTGCACGAGACCTGCGCGAATGTCTTTTGATTCAGCTCCACCGCAAGCGCGAAGACGATCCGCACAATGAGTTGTTGATTCTTGAACAGCGCATCATAAAAGATTGCTACGAAGAGTTTATCAAGAAGCATTGGGAGAAGATGCAAAGAAAACTCGACATCACCGAAGAGAAGTTGCAGGAGGCATTAGCCGACATCACTCGCCTCAACCCTCGCCCTGGCGCATCGCTTGGCGAAACTGTGGGGCGAAATATGCAACATATCATCCCCGATTTTATCATCGAGAGCTTCGACGATGGCACTATCACAGTGACCCTAAACAGCCGCAATACACCCGAGTTGCGCATGAGCCGCGACTTCACCGATATGGCGAAAACCTACACCGACAGTCCTAATTCGATGAGCAAAGAGTCGAAAGAGGCTTTTCTCTTCTTGAAGCAGAAGATGGATGCGGCGCAGGGTTTCATCAATGCCGTGAAGCAGCGTCAACACACCATGATGAGCACTATGGAGGCCATCGTGGCCTTTCAGCGTCCCTTCTTTGCCGATGGCGACGAATCGCTTCTCCGACCTATGATTCTGAAAGACATTGCCGAGCGCACAGGTCTCGACATATCTACCATATCGCGTGTGAGCAATAGCAAATACGCACAAACTAACTTTGGTATCTATCCACTAAAGTATTTCTTTAGCGATGGTTATACCACCGAAGATGGAGAAGAGCTATCGGTACGCGAGATTAAACGCATCTTGAAAGAGTGTATCGACAACGAAGATAAAAAGAAGCCTCTAACCGATGATGAATTGGCCGAGATACTTAAAGAGAAGGGTTATCCTATAGCCCGCCGCACAGTGGCCAAGTATCGCCAACAGCTCAATATCCCTGTGGCTAGACTCCGAAAATAAACCCCTTAATACACAAAAGGTAATGAATACCTCAACAGAGATAGATTATAGTTGCGAGATGGACAACACAGTGACTACCACTCCCGAGACAAAGGGCAGAGAAAGAGGGCTACGTCGAGCAGCTAGAATCATGTCATGGCTACTTCACCCCGCTATAATACCGTTATTGGTGTTCACCGTCCTGTTTGTGTTTACCTATCTGCGCATCTTGCCCAATGCCTATAAACTAATAGTGCTCGGCATCATCGCCTGTTTCACCATTGTGACCCCTGCCATAGCTATCTATGTGTACCGCCGTCTACATAAAATCAGTATTACCGACATCAGCAATCTGCGCCATCGCCGCTTCATTCCTTTCTTGATGACCGCTATGTGCTACTTTGTCTGCCTACAACTGATGTACAAGTTAATGCTACCTTGGTATATGACAGGCGTAATTGTGGCTGCCCTTATCATTCAAATCATCTGCATGATTGCTAATTTCTGGTGGAAGCTTAGCGAGCACATGGCAGGTATGGGCGCTATAATTGGTGGACTAGTGGCTTTTGGTACTCTATTTGGCTACAACCCCTTAATGTGTCTTTCTTTTGCCATCCTCATATCGGGTGCAATGGGTAGCTCTCGCATGATTCTGCGCTTTCACTCTTTGGGACAAGTACTTGCCAGCTTCGTTGTTGGCTTCGTCTCTACCATCTTTGTATTGAACCCACAGTACAATAGTGTGCTAAGATTCTTGTTGGAAGCGGGATTGTAATAGAAAAAGAACTAGATGTTCGCATCTCTTCAGAAATCGCATATCAACAAAATGACATATGAGTTTGTTAGTCTTTAAACTCTAATCAATTATTGATATGAAGCATTTAAAATATCTTTTAGCAATAATGTTTTTTGGCTTTGCTTGCTCTTCCGATCATTCCTCAAACGAACCTGACAACCCTGAACCTGATGTTACAAAAACTTTTTTAGTTAGCTCTTATTTAAGAGGTAATTTCTATAATAGGGGACTTATATCATCTTTGCAGCTAAATGCCTGCACTGACATAATTTGTATCGGAGCTACTCCTAACGTAGATGGCACTCTAGTATTTGATAGTTTTGACTTATTCAATGGGGAAGGTGCGGCAACTTATGAAGATCTAATTGCTTCAATTAAAAATGAGTTGACGGGAAAAACAACTCTAAGACTTGGTATTTCGGGTGGAGACTATTGGAAACAAATGGTCACTAATCAGACAGCAATTAATAATTTTGCGCAAAACGTGAAATCGTCATTGACAACATTGCAGCTCGATGGAGTAGACCTAGATTTTGAATGGGCCGAAAACGATACTGAATATTCAAACTATAGCTTAGCTATTGTTGCTTTATCAGATGCACTGTCAGAAGATCAAATATTCTCTATTACCCTAGACCCTGATTCATATAAGATTTCGGATGATGCAATTCAAGCTGTAACATATATCTCATTGCAGTGCTACGGCCCTTCACCTACCCGATTTAGTTATGACAATTATGTATCAAGCATAAATGATCTTATTAGCTATGGTATTCCGGCAGATAAATTAGTTCCGGGAATACCATTTTACGGTGTAACAGCTGATGATTCGAAACAAACCGTTTCCTATAGTGAATTTGTAAACTCTAACCTCATAACATCTCCGGCTATCAACGAAGTAAGTTATAATAATGTTAGCTATGTATTCAATGGAGTCGATATGGTTATGAAAAAAACATCCTACGCGTATTCTGAAGGATATTATGGCGTCATGAGTTGGAGTCTTGGTACTGACACTGATTATTCTAGTAAATGGTCATTGCTCAAGGCAATAAATACAAGCTTAAACTAATCATCTTTTAGGATATACAATGCTTCTTAAAAAAAATATTTTCCTCTGCTTTTTGAAAGACAGAGGTTTTTTCTTATCCTGTCTTGTTGGATGATTGACAGTTCTCTTCTACCCAAAATATATGCATATAATATGAATTGATATGTAGTAATTTTCTATATCTTTGCCCAACATAAGTTTAACTCTAATAGCTAATTAAAAAAACATTGCGATTATGGAATTTCCTACTAACGTAAAATATAGTGCGGACCACGAGTGGGTGCGTATTGAAGGCGAAGTAGCTTACGTGGGTATCACAGACTATGCACAAGAGCAACTAGGCGACATCGTTTTTGTAGACATCCCAACAGTGGGTGAACATCTAGACACAGAAGAAGTATTTGGTACCATCGAAGTGGTGAAGACGATCTCAGACTTGATGTTACCATTGGCAGGCGAAATCTTGGAGCAAAACGAAGCGCTCGAGAACAACCCTGAGTTGGTGAACAACGACCCTTACGGCGAAGGCTGGATTGTAAAGGTGAAGTTCGATACCATCGAAGACTATTACAACCTGATGGATGCCGATGCCTACAAAGTAGTGGTGAACAGCCAAGGTTAATCGCAGCAACAACAAAAACCTATGCCTCACCTTGCAAAAGATGGGGCATCGATTATAAATTAACTAACGCTTTAACAAGTTTATTTTTACCATTATGACTCCAGTTGTAAGTATCATTATGGGCAGCACCTCCGACCTTCCGGTTATGGAAAAGGCCGCCGACCTGCTGAATGAAATGCAGATTCCTTTCGAGATCAACGCACTTTCGGCGCACCGCACACCTAAAGAGGTGGAAGACTTTGCACACGGCGCACAAGCTCGTGGATTGAAAGTGATTATCGCCGCTGCCGGTATGGCTGCCGCTCTTCCGGGAGTGATTGCTGCCAATACTACATTGCCGGTTATTGGCGTACCCATCAAGGGTTCTGTACTCGATGGCGTAGATGCACTCTACTCTATCGTACAAATGCCTCCAGGTATCCCTGTAGCTACTGTAGCCATCAATGGCGCGATGAACGCAGCTATCCTTGCTGTACAGATGTTGGCGCTTGGCAATGCTGAGATTGCAGAACGCTTGACAGCTTACAAAGAGGGATTGAAACAAAAGATCGTGAAGGCTAATGCCGAGCTAGAAGGTATTAAATATCCATTTAAGACTAACTAAGCGGTCGAACAACTAAAAGATTACAACGATGGACTTGTTTAACTATCAACGCAGAAAGTCGTCGGAAGTGAATATAGGGGCTGCTCCAATGGGCAGCCTTTATCCTATCCGCATACAGTCGATGACCAACACATCGACAATGGACACAGAGGCGAGTGCCGCACAAGCTCAACGCATTGCCGAAGCTGGCGGTGAGTATGTACGCCTCACCACGCAAGGGGTACGCGAAGCCGAAAACATGCGCCTCATCAATGGTGCTCTTCGCCGCGAGAAGCAGATGGTTCCTTTGGTGGCCGACGTGCATTTCAACCCAAAGGTGGCCGAAGTAGCTGCCCTCTATGCCGAGAAGGTGCGCATCAATCCGGGCAACTATGTAGACCCTGTTCGCACGTTCAAGGAGATGACTTACACCGACGAGGAGTATGCTCAAGAGGTAGAGAAGATTCGCGAACGCTTTATCCCCTTCTTGGAGATCTGCAAAACCAACCATACGGCTATCCGCATCGGTGTGAACCACGGTTCGCTGTCCGATCGCATCATGTCGCGCTATGGCGATACCCCCGAGGGCATCGTGGAGTCGTGCATGGAATTCTTGCGCATCTGTGTAGCTGAAGGGTTTACCGATGTGGTGGTATCTATCAAAGCCTCTAACACGGTGGTGATGGTGCGTGCAGTACGTCTGCTAGCGCAAGTGATGGAGCAAGAAGGTATGAGTTTTCCTCTTCACCTAGGTGTGACCGAGGCAGGTGACGGCGAAGATGGCCGCATCAAATCGGCATTGGGTATCGGTGCATTGTTAGCCGATGGTTTGGGAGATACCATCCGTGTATCGCTTAGCGAAGAGCCGGAAGCAGAGATTCCTGTGGCACGCCGCATTGTGGACTACATTGGCGAACGTGCCGAGCATCCTTTTATCTATGGTGAGGCGGCCGAGGAGTTCAACTACTTACAACCCGAACGTCGCAAGACGCAAGCCATCCGCAACATTGGTGGTGGTCAGCCACCGGTAGTAATTGCCGAACGCATGAGTGGCAGCTTGGAATACGATCCGAACTTCAAACCCGACTATATCTATTGTGGCCGCACGCTGCACGAACATCGCATCGAAGATACCGACTATATTGTCGATATCGAGAAGTGGGCAGGTCAACCGGGTACGTTCCCTGTATTCAAATACAACCAGGTTCGCTTAATCGATCAGTTCCCCGAAGGCTTAAAGTTCCTCTTTATGCCGTTGCAAGGCTTCACCGAAGAGGTAGCCGATGTGTTGCGTCGCAATCCCGATGTGGTATTGATCTCACAAAGTGGTCACGCCAACCGTCTAGGCGAACAACGCGCACTGGCTCATCTTTTGATGAAAGGCGAACTGCTCAACCCTATCGTCTACTTCCAACTTTATCGTGAGGAGGATGCAGAGATCTTCCAAACCAAAGCTGCGATTGATATGGGTGCATTGCTATTCGATGGCCTATGTGATGGTATCTTCTTGATCAATATGGGCAAGGTGAGCCACGAGGTACAAGATGCTACGGCTTTCAATATCTTGCAAGGCAGCCGCACACGTATCTCTAAGACGGAGTATATCTCTTGCCCCGGATGTGGACGTACGTTGTTCAGCTTGCAACCTACGATTGCACGTGTAAAGGCCGCTACATCGCACCTCAAAGGTCTGAAGATTGGCATCATGGGCTGCATCGTAAACGGTCCCGGCGAGATGGCCGATGCCGACTACGGCTATGTAGGTGCAGGTCGTGGCAAGATTAGTCTATACAAACAGAAGGAGTGTGTAGCTCGCAATATCCCCGAAGAAGAAGCTGTGGAACGCCTCATCGAATTGATGAAGGAGCATGGCGACTATAGGGAGATTGAAGAGTAATACAGGTTTTGTATGTATTAGACATTGTATTTCTCCCGCGGTATGTGGGCACAGCAGGCTGTGCCGCTACAATAATGCAATTGATGAAACAAATAAAGAGGGTGTGTCAACATAGGCACATCCTCTTTTATATTGGACACTACTTGATTTTCAACACCGGAATATTCTCCGCACAAGCTTCCCGAAACGTCATCACCTCATCGGCCTCAGTATCAACCATTCGCAATTCGGCTATGGTGCCACCCTCTTGGGTATCGTTCATTTCGAAAGTCACTAGATAGGTGCCTTTATCGCTATCAAAGCTATTCTGGAAATCCCACTCAAAAGTATAGAGTTGCGTGGGTATAGGATCTTGCAACTGTGTGGAATACTTCACATCGTAGATTGGTCCATAGGTCAAGGTTTGTTGACTGTTACTAACATTAGCCATCCCATATTTGCCAGTAACTGTATCTTTATAGAACAGTGTGTAGACACCTGCATCTAGCACTTCATCGGAAATATTTTGATCACCTCGTTTGGCATGAACCACCGTGAACTTTGCTATCGGCTCGTAAGACCCTATAACCTTAAGGTAGCTTTCGGACTCATATTGAGAGATTGGAATCGACCCTTGTGCCAGCAGAGCCGATAGCATTCCACACAATGAAAAGAGAAGGAGTAACAGCTTTTTCATATCGATGTAAGAATAAGAGTTCTATATAGAAGGATAACAAAAAGATTGGGAAGGTTGTTGAGCCGACAATCTGCATATTTTTGACAATTTGCGTGGGTAGAGGGGACAAAGTATTTATCTTTGCGTAAAAGATATAGTAAAGACAAGATATGGCATTGGAAGACAAAATAGTCAAGGGCTTGACAGATATGTGGCAAACGCTACTCAGCGTGGTGAAGATAGTTCTCCAATCTAAAGGCAAGAGCTCACTACCAACCACGTTCAGCAACCCTGACGAACTGCTTATTTTGGCCAACGGCCCTTCGCTCAACGAGACAGTGACTCAGCACCCCGAGTTTGTACGCAGCAAGACCTTGTTGGCGGTGAACTTTGCGGTGAATTCACCTATGTTCGAGGAGCTAAAACCCGAAATCTACTTGATAGCCGACCCCTTGTTTTGGATTGTGCCCGAGAAGCGCGAACAGCTATTTGGTACGATGGCTCAGAAGACCACTTGGCCAATGAACTTCTTTGTACCTGCCCGTGCACTGAAAGATAAAGAGTGGAAACCGTTGATAGCCGGCAATCCCAACATACATCTGTACATCTACAACACCACTCCCATCGAAGGATATCAGGGCTTCTGCGACCGCGTGTTCCGCTCGGGGTTGGGCGTACCTCGCCCACACAATGTGCTAATACCCTCTATCGCTGTGGGACTGCGTATGCCGTTCAAGAAGATCTATCTGGCCGGAGCCGACCACTCGTGGTTACCCGAGATCAGCGTTACCGATGACAATGTAGTGTTGATGCACCAGAAGCATTTCTATGACCAGAACCAGTCGAAAGCCGCTACAGTGAGTCAAGAGAACTTGAAGAGCGCACGCCTCTACACCATATTGCACCATATGTCGGTAGCTTTTAAATCGTACTTCGTGCTGGAAGCTTTTGCCGAGAAGATGCACAAAGAGGTGATCAACATCACCCCCAACTCCTATATCGACGCGTTTAAACGTTTGAAATTATGAAAGACGGAATCATCATACAGGCTCGCACCGGCTCTACTAGGTTGCACAACAAGATATTGCTCCCCTTCTATGGCGAGCAACGCATCATTGACATCTTGATAGAGAATGTGAAACGTAGCTGCCCCGATACCACTATCGTGTTAGCCACTACCGACCGCCCACAAGATGAGGTGTTGGCCCAAGTAGCTGCAAAGCACGGCATTGGCTGTTTCCGTGGTTCGGAAGATGATGTATTGAAGCGTTTCATTGGCGCTGCTGAAGCTTACAACATCGACCGCATTGTGCGTGTCTGCTCGGACAATCCTTTCTTGCAAACCGATACGTTCCCGTTTTTCTTTTCCGAAGATACTAAGGCCCCTGCCGACTATCTGTCGTATGCCTTTGCCGATGGTCGTCCCACCATTAAGTCGCACCTCGGACTATTTGCCGAACTAACCACTACCGACGCTCTTCGCTGCATCGCTGCATCGACTACAGAGAAGCTCTATGTAGAGCACGTCACCATCTACCTCTACACCCATCCCGAGGAGTTCAAGGTGCATCTGCTACCTCTCCCTGCCGAGTTGGAAGGCAGATTTGACTTGCGCTTCACCCTCGATACAGCCGAAGACTTTGCCCTGCTGCAAAAGCTCTACAAAGAGTGGATAGAAGAGACGCCCCATACCCTAGACAGCTTGCTGCAATTGGTAGAGGCGCATCCCGACTACCGCAGCCGAATGCTGGAGAACATTGCCCATAACGAGAAATAACCACTAAGATATGAGTACCTATATCATCGGAGAAATTGGCCAAAACCACAATGGATCGGTGGACATAGCCAAACTAATTGTCGAACTTGTTTCGCGCCCCGTTCGCGAGGAGGTTTTCAACATCGATCTGCGTCCAATGGATGCGGTGAAGATGACAAAACGCGACCTTCGCGAAGAGCTGGCACAGTCGCAGATGAATCGTCCCTACGATTCGCCTCACTCGTTTGGTGCCACCTATGGTGAACACCGCGACTACCTGGAGTTAAGCGACGAAGGACACCACGAGGTGTATCGTTATGCCAAATCGCTAGGACTCGACTTTGTGGAGACCCTCTGCTCGGTGGGCTGCCTGTCGTTACTGCGACTATTCACCCCCGACCGTTTGAAAGTGGCTAGCCGAGACCTCACCAATCTACCCCTACTGGAAGCATTGGCAGAGACACGCATCCCCATTATTCTCTCCACAGGTATGGCGGGCAAGAAGGAGTTGGACGAAGCTTTGGACATCATCACACGTCACCACAACGATATCTCTATCTTGCACTGTGTGTCGCAATATCCCACACACCCCGACAACCTCAATCTGCGTACCATCAACTACCTGAAAGAGCATTACGGACAATATAAGATTGGCTTTTCCGATCACACCATCGGTATTGCAGCGCCGGTAGTTGCTGTAGGCATGGGTGCGGAGATCATCGAGAAACATATCACCATCGACCGCCGTATGAAGGGCACTGACCAACAAGGCTCATTAGGTCCCGACGGTGTGAATCGTATGATTCGCGACATTCGCATTGCCGAACGTTGGCTAGGCCGCGACGAACTCTATATCGATCCCTCTGTTGAGGCCGCTAAGCATAAGCTAGAACGCTCTATAGCAACTCGCCATGCACTGCCCCAAGGACATATCATCAGCGAAACAGACCTACATTTGCTAAGTCCCGGTGATGGTTACAAATGGAGTCAACGCGATGCTTTAATAGGCAGACGTATTATAAAAGCAGTTGCCGAGAACGAAATCATCTATCCCGACGTTATAGAATAAACCTACCTAAAAACCAATAAAGCTATGTTACCCAAACTAGTGATTACCGATATAGATGGCGTGTGGACCGATGGCGGAATGTACTACACCCAAGAGGGCGATGTGATGAAACGTTTCTCTGTGAAAGATGGCTGGGGCGTTCTGTTCCTGCGCGAGCTAGGTATTCCGCTAGCCATTATGACAGGCGAAAACAGTCCCATCGTGCAGAAGCGTGCGGAAAAGCTGAAAGTAGATCGCTGCTATCTTGGTGTGCAAGACAAAGCGCGACTAGCCTTAGAGATCTGCCGCGAAATGAATATCAGCATGAGCGATGTGGCCTTTATTGGCGACGACCTCAACGACCTGCCCCTACTCCGTTTAGTGGGTCACAGTGCTTGTCCGCCCAACACTCCCGATTATGTGAAACGCGATGTGCGTTATGTCACCATAGCCCATGGCGGCAACGGTGCGTTCCGCGAGTTTGTCGAACATCTGCTACAAGAGGAGAATATGCTAGAAGATAGCATAAAACGAATCTTGCTAAAGCATATCAACGACTTGCCTAAAGCGGAAGAGGAGTTTAAATTGTAAAGAGGCTAATATTAAAACGACATACAAAAAAGATGGCATTGAGCTTGTGAGTCAATGCCATCTTCTTTTTTATAGTAGTCAACTAGTATTAGCTGATATAAATCTTAAATGATTCACCAGTGTCAATACGGACAATATAAACACCTTGTGGCAACGAATATTCTACTACTCTATCGGTTTTTGCAGACTCTATCTGGAAACCATTCAAATCATACAGTGAGATAGAGTGTAAACTGGGGTTTTGTATCTGTAATACATTTCCAACAACAGTAATCTCGACAGAAGCAATTGTGCCGGCAGGAGACTGGATACCTGTAGAAAGCATATAGTCGAACGTTATCACACCATCATTTCCTTCTTTAATCTGCAGGATAGGTCTTTTTACTCGTTCACCATTATTCCACAGTGCAGCAGGAAGGCTAAAATCTGTAAAACTCATATTATTGGTTGAACCGGGGAAGGTGTCACCATCTTCATCCTCAAGCTCTTTGCTATTATCGGCTGCAATTAGTCTTACATGTTCGTATACCGCAGTAGTTGTGTTTACTCTATTGCTTCCCCATATAGCCGGCTTATAATGTATTTGTGAGATTAATAACCCATGGCCTGGAAGAGATGCATCCCACTTCACCGGTTGACGGTTTTCCATAACGAAATACTCATTCTCATCATGATCGGACACCATGAAATAAGCCTTATTAGACTCTTCTATTGAGGTCAAGCTATGACTACCAGCCACATCAAGCACATCGGGCTGAAGCCAGCCTAGTGTATATCTTTCCATGGCTCCTAATGCAGGAGGTGTACGTGAGCCGTTGTTGTAAGAGCCAACATCCATCAAAGCCCAACGCCCCATGCCATAAAATCCGGAATAAGTGGTATCATAAAGATCGGGTAAACCTAAAATATGACCGTACTCATGACAAAAGGTTCCAATACCATCGAGCTTAGTACCACTGCCACCGCTTAGCTCGCATGAGCAAGCATAGTTACCAAGATATTTGCCACTGAGCTTCTTGAAGTAGACATATTCTAATGAAGCCGATTGTGGCCAAACAGTCTCGGCTACTCCACCCTGTGCCTCGCCATGACCCGCATAAATCACATAGATAAAATCTACGGTCCCATCATTATTCATATCATATTGCGAGAAATCGACACCCCATTCGCTATGAGCTAATAAGCAGGCATCAATAATCATTTGCGATACGTTCTCGCCTTGCGCAGTAGAAGTACCATAAAACTTTCTATTTTGTGGAAGCGTAACGGGGCCAACAACATCAAATTCCGGAATGAATTTACCACCAGACTGATCGACATAGTAGTCGCGAACACTTCCTGTAGAGTATTCTCCAGAATAGTTTTCGGCATTGATCATCTCTTTATACACGTCAAGAGTTTCGTAGTCACTGCAGAATTTCACATCTTGATATTCGGCTAGAATGACGATACCCTTTACTTTACCAACTGTAGGAAAAGATATATTGATAGCACCCGGCATGTTACTCCGAGTTGTTGCAGATAGAACATTTTCTTTCAGAAAAGCCTCCTTCAAGTCGTGAGTCTTAATACCTAAGATATAGTTATTCTCGTCTGCAGTTCTATTTTCTTTATCGGAAGCTATATATTTACCGGGTATTGCCTTACCCAACTGATCGAGCACAGCATAATGCAGCGCTCCATTATCAGCAGCTTTCAGCAAAAGTCCATCGGCAGTTTCATAGAAATGAAAAGATTCATCTCCCTTAACACGGACTGTAATTTCAGTACCATCGGGCTGACGATATTTACGCAAACCCGGTTTGGCAGGTATGGCATGTATAAATGAAGTTCCACATAAAAGTAGGAACAAGAGAGAAAGGATAGTAAGTTTTCTCATATTGCTTATTTTGAGTTAGTAAATTTAAAGGCATCTTCTGGGTTTCCCCCGAAAATGCCTTTATTATTCACTATATCACTGATTATTTAAAAACAACCTTGCTTGTTTTGGCAATGCCATTGCTTACTACAGTTACGAAGTAGATGCCAGAACCATATTGACCCACAGGGATAGTAGATGCAGTAGTATCAAACAGTGCAACACCACGTAAATCAGAAAGTACTACAAAGTCGAATTCGCCCGAAACATGCAATGCACCTTCGCTCATCCAAACTTGGTTAGCAAAATCGTTTTGTGACATGATGCTTGTGCCCGTTGCGTCAACCACAGATACAGATCTAATTTGCAAATGGCTACCAAACATATAGTTTTCGGCAGGGAAAGGAGTTGTCAAGTGGAAACCAATAGTTTTTACTCCGGCTCCTTCTGGAAGTTCAATTTCTTTAGAGTGATACTCTTTATCAGTGCTATCATAATCGGTAGTACCGTTATAACCACTGTTATGAATAGTCATAGTTTCTAGTTCCAATTGTGTTTCTACAGTATTGTTGCTACCGCAAGTCACAGTCAAAACATCATCTGTCAACGAACGGTATTCGAACTTTAGAACATACTTCTTACCATCTTCAACAGTAAATGGAGGAGAGATAAGCCATTCGTCAGCATCATTCTTAATTGACTCGTCGACAAGGAAATAGTTGATAAAATATTCTACACCGATGTAGTTAGTATCAAAGAAAGTGGAGCGCGAAGCGTCAGTGTTTATCATCCATGAGTGTCCATCATTGTTACCATCAACTCCAGTCCACTGGTTGTTCACCTTGTTTATATCAAAGAAGTCTTCAGCATAAGGTAAGTTCAACGCTGGGCCCATCACAATATATGAAGAGTTTGAGCTTGAAGCACCCACCTCATTAGAAGCAGTAATCTCGTAGTAATAAGAAGCAATACGATCGGCACCCATATCTATAAACATAGTACGAGACCAATCTTCGGCCAATACTTCTTCATCAGGGAAACGTACAATCTTATAGGTCGTGTTTGCGTAGAAGAAACTAATTCCGAATTTTGTGTTGTGTACGCTGTTGCGGTTGCAACTGATGCCCCTTGAAGTAGAACAGAGGCTGTTAATGTGAGTAGTAGTTTTCCAATAAATTTAATTTAAATTAGTGTATTTATACCCAAAGTTAGGTGCTGCAAAAATAGGCACCCTAAAGGGAAAAACAACTGAACATAGATTCATTTAAACCGCAAAAACGGCCTGAACACTATAATTTATCACATATTTATCTACTATTCTTTCATTTTTTCGCAATTTCTTCAGGTATAGAAACAATTCCTTACAAAACAGCAGACACCCTCATGATGTATTATGTTAGTAAAAAAGTTACTTCACCTCCTCAGCATACAACGAATCGAAAAAATATTCTCCCGAACCAACTTTGAGAACAACATAACCATCTTCTTGTCCCACTATTTCAATATCAGATGAGGCATCCAATTTTTTATTTCCCTCTTTTATCGAAGAATACTCAGAAGTAGGGAGATAGACTAAAGCAGTGGTATTGGCAGGAACAGTTATTTGTTGTAGGCATCTATCTTCCAGCAGGCCCCAGGTAGATGAAGCTTCGCCATAAGACGTCTGCTGTGTGGCACTGGCAAAAGTCAACCCCTCAGCAATCCGTGGCCTAATGATGATATTCTTAAATCCGGGGCTTGCCTCCTTGAGCCCTGCCACCTCACGATAAAGCCAATCACCAATCGCCCCATAGGCATAGTGGTTGAAGGAGTTCATCTCATCTGTTTGGAAGGCTCCGTTGGGTTTTCGCCCATCCCAGCGCTCCCATATAGTTGTAGCACCCGCTTTCACCGGATAGAGCCAAGAGGGGTAATCTTCGCGCAATAGTAGTTGGTAAGCCATATCGCTACGGCCATTGTCGGACAAGACATGACAGATATAGGGTGTCCCCAAGAAACCTGTAGTGATGTGTCCGTAGCTATTAATATTATCTACTAAGCGGTCTACCGTTTGCCCTCTTAACTCAGCAGGTAGCATATCAAAATGGAGAGCTAGTACATAGGCTGTCTGAGTATCGGAAAGAAGTTTCCCGTCTTTGCCTACATAGGCTTTTACAAAAGCATCTTTTACGTTGCCTAATAGGTCGGCGTAATAATCCACATCTGCTTGCTTGCCTAAAACTTGCGCTGCATTGATAAGTAGCTGGGTGGAGTGGGCAAAGAAGCATTGAGCTATCAGGTGAATGTCGGTAATGGCTGCTACACCTTCCTCGCCTCCTTGAGGAGCATAAGAGAGCCAGTCGCCAAAATGATATTCCCGCGTATTCCAAAGGTAGCTTGGCGCGTTGTTCGCCATAAAGTCGACCCACCGCTTCATGCTGTCGTACTGATCGACAAGGATGCTCTCGTCACCATAGGCCATATAGAGTTGCCAAGGAATAATGGTAGCTACATCGGCCCAACCTGTTGCCGCAGCCGAACCTTCATCGAAAGTATTGGGTACCACATGAGTTATCTTACCATCAGGATATTGTTCTGAGGCAACATCCTTCATCCACTTCTTGAAGAAGTTGCGTACATCCCTATTGTAAGCAGCAGTTCTAAAGAATGCTTGTGCATCGCCTGTCCAACCTAGGCGCTCGTCGCGCTGTGGGCAGTCGGTAGGCACGTCTAGGAAGTTGCTCTTCTGCCCCCACTCTATATTCTTTTGCAGCTGATTGACCAACGGGTGCGAACAGTAGAAGTCACCAGCGTGCGGCATATCAGAATAGAGAGCTATCACCTCCACATCTTCTGGGTTGATATCTTCGATCCCATCAAATTTAAGGTATCTAAAGCCATAGAAAGTAAAGTGCGGTTCAAAGAGGTCTTCCCCACCCGAAAGTATATAGGTACTTGTGGCTTTGGCCCCACGCAAGTTGGCTGTATAGAAGTTTCCATCTTTATCCAACACCTCAGCGTGGTAAATACGTACCGTATCACCTTTGTTACCTTTGAGACGAATCCTCTCCCAGCCTACTAGGTTTTGTCCAAAGTCGAGTACCATCTCTCCTTTTGGAGTAGTGATGACAGAGTCGGTGGTAAACACCTCATGTTGCTTCACAGGCTGATTATAGGTGGCTATCAGATTATCAAAACTGTAATTGGCCTGCTTCACCGATAGCCAGTTGGTTGTATCGTAGTCCACACCAAGCCACCCTTGCAATACTTTACAGGCATCATAGGTTTCGCCATCGTAGATTTCCGATAACATTATCGGCCCAAAAGAGCTTTTCCAGTCCGATTCCGTAATAACAATATCTTTAGAACCATCTTCGTAAAGGATCTCTAGCTGACAAAGCAAGCCCAATCGATCGCCATATATATTTTTCCCCTTCACGGAAGCTAATCTGCCCTTATACCATCCATTCCCTACTACAGCGCCGATAATATTGGGGCCGTCTTGAAGAAGATTAGTCACATCGTAGGCCTGATATTGAAGACGTTTATTGTAGTTGGTCCACCCGGGTGTGAAGTAGGCATCGCCTATCCTGTTATCATTCAGATATGCCTCGTACACCCCTCTCGAGGTGAGGTAAGCTGTAGCCGATTTAATCGCCTTACCCACTTCGAACTCACTTCTAAAGTAGGGGCAGCGTGTTTCATCGGGATTATTGTCAGAGGTTTCTATCCACTGCGCCTTCCAGTTGGCAGGATTCATTAACCCCGTTTGCCAAAGTGTCACTTCACTTGTAGCTGATTGGTGCTTATTGTCCCACACCTTGACCCGCCAGTAGTAGCGAGAAGAAGGCTGAAGCGATGGTCCTCCATAGGGCACACTGATAGATTGATCACTTACTACCTTTCCCGACATCCATAACGGACTACCTGAACATTCTGCATTCTCGAACACTTCTATTTCATAGGCGCTCTGCATCACTCCCCGTTTATCGGAGTGTAATATCCAGCTAAAAAGAGGATTCGTATTATCCAAGCCGATAGGGTCTGTCATCCCCTCGACTTTCAAATCGGTCACTACGAGTTTTGCACTCAATACACAGCAAAACAGTAGAAGGAATAGAGTTGATAGAGTAAAGCGTTTCATAGGCATAGATGCATTAGTTAGAAGGCTTACTCAAAGATAGTCAATATTCCAATAAGTACCTGATATTAAGACTGTTTTTTGTATTACCATTAACTCTGCAGATACAAACATTTCCTCCCATTAACCACATAAATCTTGCCGGCTTCTGGGGTCACTATCCTCCGCCCTTGCAGATCATAATCACTGTTTCAGCCGATTCATCTTCTAGTATGGCATTGGGAAGAATGGTGTATATGCGGATATCACATCACCCTCTTTAGCTACTTTGCACAACTCAGCATAAGTCTCATGATTAGCACACACAGCACACACAGTGACTCCGGCAGGTAGCTGTAGGGTATCAGCACTGTAGATGCTAGCAAAATGATAAGTAGCAAACTCCGCTATGGGTTCGGCTGCCAATGCCGCAAGTGTAGCGCCGCAAATACCATATACCGAACTATAGGCTTGCACCTGTTCAGCGGAGTTCTAGCCAAATTGAATTGAGAAAAGACAAAAATAAAATAGGCACTTATCTTGCCCATCTAATGATGGAAAAAGATAAATGCCTATTATAACTATTATTTTTTACTAGATCTTAGAAGCGAGCTCTAACACCGACAATGGCAACACCCAATTGGCCAACACCAAGTTCTGCAAAACCTGCAATAGATTTACCTACTTCAAAGCCGAGCGCAGATACCTGCCAACCAAATCTAACTGAAGAGTCTGATTGATTGCCTACCTTATCTTTATAAAGAGTAACACCTAGAGCTACTGCCGAATAAAGAGTAAATATATCACTGTGTACCCATTCACCTTTCACACGAGGCATCACTGTAATATAATCAAATTTCTGCTTCGTTGCATCATTGCCTTTGTCACCACTAACCCAGTCTTTTGAGCGATGTGAATAAGAAAGGACACCACCAATACCAAACGTCTTGTTTAGTCGATAGTTATACATAAGACTTATTGCACCCATAGATTTATCGTTCTTATCTCTTAGACCAGACAAGCCTGAAACAAAAGCATCAGAGAACGAATCAATATAATCGGATGCAGGTAGAACACCGTAACCAAGTGAAATTTCGTGTCTCTGGAGGTCATTCTGCGAGAATGCAGTTGCTGATAGCGCCAACATTAGGAGGGACAAGCACCACTTTTTACCTTTTTTAATCATAATAAATGTGTTATTGTTAATATTCGCTACAAATATACTGTTTTTACTAAAAAAACAGCATTTAAAACGACTTATATTAAATTATATTTAAAGAAATCACCACGTAGATACAGTAATCCTATCAGAGAAAGCTATAAAGATGCAACAACAATTCCCATCAAGAAAGTCCGCAAATAGGCGGTATAATCGCAATTATAAGAAAATAATTTTACTACAAACACGCTCCATCTATTTGCATTTTAGCAAACTCGATAGACAAGAAAAAAAATAGTTAAATTTATAGGAAAAATACAACTGAATTAACGTATATTTGCCGTCCCATAAATAAACACGACAGGTTTTGGGATCATAAAACACAATTTTACAGCACTGAAAAACATACGACAGTCTAATGTTTAGTATATTCAAAAATTCTGTGACAAGCTTATGCTTGCTGCCACTCTTTTTTTTGTCTAGTTGTACTGGCGAGGAAGTGATAGGACAAAGTTCGGCCAAGCAAATATCATTTGAGACCTATCTAGCGAAAGGCAAAACTAGAGCTGCCGCGAAGGGCACTTTTGCTGTGGGCGACGAGATGGCCATCTATGGCTATTCGCATGGGAGCACCCGATGGAGCGACCTCGCCTCTATAGAGAGTGGTGTGGAAAAAAAGATGCACAACAACGCCGTGGTAAAACAAGATAATAACGTTTGGACATACGCCCCCATACAATATTGGGACGGTGATGATTTCCATTCATTCCTAGCATATTACCCCTACAACAAAAGTTTTGATAGCAAGTTCTACAATGGAGTGATTGTCGAATATACTACTCCTAAAGAAGCTAAAGATCAGCACGATTTCCTTTATACTACCCCTGTATCCGATCAGCAATGGGCTGAAAACAAAAAAATCAGTTTCACCTTTCGCCATGCGCTATCTCAGGTTTGGTTTACGATAAAAACCAATGACGATTACTCAAGGTATTACAACATCAAGGTAAAGCAGGTGCAGATTGCTGGCATCAAAGATCAAGCCGACTTGAACTTAAAGGTGAGCGATGCAGCCATGAACCCTTGGAACAACCTAGTTTATAGTAACTCTACCTCTTTCACAACATCAGCCATCTGCAACAAAGAGCTTAGTACTGAAGAGAAAGCACTTACCGAGGGGGAAGAAATATTTATGCTTCTACCCCAAACAATTGAAACCGATCAAGCGACCGCTTCTCTTACTCTAGAAATCGAGGCTCAAGAACTGGGATCGCCTTCGTACAACAATGACAACAAGGTGATATCATTCAAAATTCCTGCTACTACGTGGTCGAAGAATAATATCTATCATTATAAGATTACGCTCAATGTGGAGCAGGCATTAGGACTTGTACCCATTATCATTGACGATTCCGAGATTGTAGATTGGGAGACAGATGGTGAAGCAACACTCCCGAAAGATGTCTTACAACAAGGCGATTTTACCATTGAAGACGACTGGAAAGATGAAGAATAAAACGACTATACTACACAGAGCTTGCTTCGTACTTACCGCGGCACTCTGCTTTGCTTGCTCCGAAAGCTATGTGGAGACTCCAGTAGAGGAGGTTCCAAACCTACAAGAGTTGCGCATGAGCGGAAAGCTGGAGGAAGCAGCCAAAACACGCGCTTTGGATAAGTTTCCTCATGATGAGAAGATTGCTGTAGTAGCTACGGCTACACCTAGTGGCAGTACTATTGCAGGTGTATCTTGGGAACATCGACTAATCGATCATGTGACGGCGAAAGTGACTTCGACTACCTCTACAAAATATAATTTCGACTGGGTGGATGCCACTCAGGCCAACTACCTATGGCCCGAACAGAGCGATTTGCTATTCATGGCTTACGCTCCTGCCGATCTACCTACTACCGAGGCTACTCTTATCTGGAGAGACGGAGTAAGTCTGCACCTACAGCACAATGCCGATAACACTAAAATGCCGGATGTGATTTATGCCGATGGTACAATAGTAGATAAAGCCAATAAGTCGGTAGACTTCGGAACTTTCCGCCATGTGTTTAGCCAAGTATCCATCAAACTAAAAGGCAAAGAGGTGAACCCTCATATATCGTTGGCACGCCTTGCATTGATCACCTCTAAAAAGGGGGTATATCACTTGCCTACTCGCTTGCTCACCCCAGAAGATGAAAACCTTATAACGTATGAATTGACTAGCGGACTACCTGCTTCACTAGGTAGCAATGAGTTTAAGCTAGAGGCGGGCGAGGACATTCCTTTCTATGTGTTCCCCGATACCGATACGCAAAGTTATACGCAGATTGCTGTGACCCTGAGCGATGCATCGCTAGGTGGCGAACCGATTATTATAACTCGTATATACGATATTGCAGAATTTAGCACCGCCAGTGGCGGGCATGCCAAGTTAGAGCGAGCAACAAAAACCACGCTGGTTATCAGCATCAACGGTACCATCATTGGTACAGGAGTAGAATCGGCTCAACTCACCGCAGAGTCGGAACAGTGGAGCAACAATGGTGATTACGGAATAAATATAAACTAAAATACTAAAGATTATGAAATTCAAATTTTTCATGCCTTTCGCCTGCCTTTGCGGCCTTATGACCGTTGCAACAGGTTGCAACAACAACGACGAAGTTGATCTACTAAGTACCCCCATCCGCCTGTCTGCATTTACTGAAGATGAAGGTGGTGCAAAAACACGTGCTGTATCAGACTTCCCCAATAGCCAAAAGATTTATATCAAAGGAGCCTTTGCACCTGCTGAAAATAATTGGACTGCAGCAGATAGAGTTAAAGTAGACTGGACTAACGATAAAGATCATTTGTATATTATGGATGCTGAAGCTACAGCTACCGGAGAAGTTAGTGGTACTTTTAGCTTTACCTGGACTACTCCACAATATTGGCCATTGCCTGGTACAAAGGTGAAAGATAATGTTGATTATAAATTCCTTTCATTCTTTGCCTATAGTCCAGAAGTAGATGAAACCAATTTTACACTAACTACTGAAGCTGATACAGATAAGCTAAAGTTCAACTTGACTTTAACTGAACTAAATGGAACTAGCAATGTGCAAACCATGCCAGATGTACTTTATACTTATCAAGGGGCAACAGCTGATCGTGCACGTAACACCGTAAATCTTGGAAAGTTCTGTCATGCATTGAGTCAAGTCCAAGTGGTTTTAAATACCACAAATGTAAGTCCTAATGTATTTATCAAAGAATTATCAATTAGATTGAGTAAGTCGGGTAGTTTTATTCACGATGGTTGGTTGTCGGAAGACACAGAAGTAAACACTACAACTTTTGACCCTATATATACTCATAGCGATAAAAATAATACAATCACATATTATAAATACAACGATGCCGATGAGACGTTAGGTGGTGCAACCAAAGCAATCTTCTTAAACTCTGGTATGGCTAGTACTGGTACACCTTTCTTGGTGCTTCCTAATGACCCAAACGCTCTTGTAACATTGACATATGTAGATAAAACAATGGGTGGGGAAGGTGTTACCAAAACTAATACTTGGACTGTAGATAATTTCTTGCAAAGGGTAGGAGATACGACTATTCCTGCAAGCCTAGATCGTGGAAAGAAAACAACCCTAGAACTAACCATTACCGGTAATGAGATTACTACTCTAACAGGTAAACTAGAAGCGTGGGGCGCGGAAACCATATACGAAACTACAATCGATTAATCAGAAACAATACTCAATAGAATAAACAAATATAAGATATGAAAACGACTCACATCTATTTACTTGCCGGTGCATTGGCTATGGCAAGTTGCAGCAACGATATAGAAGAGTACACTACTTCTTCGAATGAAGAAATTAAACTATCTATCTCTGGCGTAGAGAATATGGTGGCAACAAGAGCAGCAGTTGCGTTCCCTAACAATGGAGAAATTGGGGTTACTGCTGTATTGACAAAAGAGGCTAACGCTTTTAGTTCAGCAGACTGGAATAATAATATATACATTAATAACCAAGAAGCTTCAACTACTGAGCAAAAAGAAACAGGTCTAGATTATAGCTTTACTTGGGGCACTCGTCAATATTGGCCGCTTAAAAACATACATACAAATTCTGAACTAACTTTTATCGCGTATAGTCCCAAAGTAGTTGATTCAAGATTTACAATCGCAGCTGCAGACCAAGGTGATGATAAAGACAAAATGAAGTTCACAATGAATCTTCCTCCTATAAGCGAAGATGAAGTGACACAAGATATGCCGGACGTACTTTATAGCACTCAATCCATAGGAACACGTGGAAACAGAGGCTTTCTTGATATGGGAACATTCAACCATGCGCTGAGCCAAATGTCGGTGGTAATTAGCTATAAGGACATGAACCCTAGAATGTATCTCACTAGATTCCAAGTTACAGTACCAAATAGTGGTTCATTTATACACCCAGGTTCATTTGTGAAAGAAGATTTGACAATCACAGAACCAACCTATACACGTGAAAGCAGTACAATCACTTATGCTTATAATATAGAAAAGTATCAATTCGTTGCAAACCCTGATGATCAGAAAGACAAACTAACCTATTTGTATCTCAACTCGGGTATGTCTGGCACGCAAGAAGGTGTTACTACAGGCACTCCATTCTTCGTTCTGCCAGGTAGCGACGTAAAAATTGAACTTGAGTTTAAAGACTATACTAACGGATTGGGTGATGGTTCTGAATCAAGCCATACTCCTGGCTACACTGTAACAAAAGAATTCACGCTAGCAGACTTCCTAAACGGAGGGGATACCGCTACTCTTGGCCGCGCGAAAAACACACGCCTCCAAATTAACTTGGTAGGTCATAGCGTAGGCATCACTGCAACACTAGAGCCATGGGTTGACAAAGGTAACTTTGTAATCGGACTAGACTAATAAAAACTCTTTGCATCAATAGACAAACATGAAACGATACGGAATACTCGCTGCATTAGGTATTTGCATCATTGGGCTGATGGGCTGCAATGATGCAATGGATACGTATGAATCGGCAGAAGCAACTCCCATTAATCTCTCTGGAACCATCAGCAACGGCTACTCTACAAGGGCAGACGAAGAAGTTGAGGACGGGGATAATAGCGACGCTTCGACCGACCTACCTATGACCTTTACTTCATTGATGAGGGATGTAGATGGTAATCCTATCTTTCATTTTGCGCAATATGCCCGACTAGCCACCACGGTACTAGCAGACAACGGGATAGGGAAAGTAAGCTTTGTGCAAGATAAAGACTTTCCAAGCTACCCCATGGCAGGCCAGTTTGTCCGCATGATTCTACATACACGTACGTCGGCCAATCCGCGTGAGGACTATGCGGAAGACAATCGCAAACTTCTTAATTTGAAGGCGGGCCGCGACTATTTGCTGGGCAACAATGCAACAGGTAATAAAGATACAGAGTCTGCTAACATCCGGCTACACCACATTATGACACGTATTGTGGTACAGTTTACTAAAGCTGATGATTTTGTAAAGCTGCCCGAATCGGCTTCGTTTACATTGAAAGATAAAAAAGTATTGAAAGAGGGAACTTTCCCTATTGATATCGTTATTGGCGATAAAATTAGTGAAGCCGACGAAGCCATCAAAGCTACTGCTAAAATGAATAGTGGCGACCACGTGCTAGGCGCGGGAGAGAACTTTGTACTAGCTACGGGGGAGAACCTTACCGGTACAGGTTTTAGCTCGATCACCATAGACGACTATACCCTGAACGCTACAGACTTGGCCAAACTATTTGTTCCTAAGGGAGAGAATAAAGAGACAGAAATGATACTCAATCCTGGCCTATCTTATACGCTCACCTTCCATGTAAACATATTGGGATTAGCAGGACTGAGCATCCATGTGGCTCCATGGGATGTGATAGATGTCACTACCCCGGAAGCCGACCATACTGCTCAGCGAATTCATCTATCACTAGGCGACTATGAAAAAGAGGACCTTGAGAAAATCGTTGTCTTCGACGAAGAGAATAATAAGTACACTGCCGAGATTGACAAGGAATACCCGTCTCCGGAAGCAAGTTCTAATAGAACCACCAATAGTGTGCAGTTGCCTAATAA
The DNA here is from genome assembly GCA_947074205.1 of uncultured Bacteroides sp. Lineage (GTDB taxonomy): Bacteria > Bacteroidota > Bacteroidia > Bacteroidales > Bacteroidaceae > Bacteroides. Next base: position 117,281 of record CAMTOQ010000001.1, read on the forward strand.
TATTGTAAAAGCAGAATTATACACCTCGAAGGGTATGATTATCAGCACTACTAACATCACTTATACTGAGAGTGTGTTGACGATTGGACTTTCTAAATCGGGTATGCTTCCAGTCGATCCCTCGGCAGCTTATGATGCAACAAACAATCCCTATGCAGTAACCACTCCTATCCAGCTCTTTAAGATAGAAGATCTGCCAGATGCATCTTTTAGGCAAACAGCCGACTTGGACTTATGCAGCACTGCAAACAATTCAATTGGTGGGGCTTTCACCGGACGATTTGATGGAAATTCAAAATACATCAGCAACCTGCTACTCAACGACAACGGCTTGTTTGAACACAATATAGGAGTTATTGAAAATGTACACTTGAAATCAGGACTGATTAATGTGCAACCTGGAGCTACCCATGCAGGCAGTATTGCTGCTATTAACAGCGGAAAGATTATTGCTTGCAACAATAATGCCCGTATCAAGAGTACCTCTGTATCGCCGACCTATATTGGAGGCATCTGTGGGAAGCTAAGCGGCGAACTAAAAAAACAAGGTTTAGTCATTGGCTGTTTGCAGAGCGCTACCATCACCGCTGCCAATGGAGTGGCTGCAGGTATCGTTGGCCAGCAAATCGACAACAAATCGCTTACCACTGCATGTATAAATGTAGGCAAGATGTCGGCCCCAAAGATCGCCGGTATTTGCGGCAGTATAGAGAGTTACAGTTTAAGCAATATTGAATATTGCTATTGGCTGGCCGGAACAGCTACAGCTCCAAACTCCGATGAAGAAGTAGCCGTAATAGGCTATGAGGAATCTGTTTCAAACGAGAAGGACATTTGTGCACTTAGCACCTACCGACTACGCGAAACTGAAACTATTGATAGACTGAATGACGTGCTTCTAAATAATGAAATATCAACCTATACTTTTAAGTTGAGCGTTTGGCCAACAGCAGTCGTTCTTATAGACTAAAATAACATTATATCAATGAAGAAAATATATCTGTACATCACTCTACTTTCTGTCATCTTCTTCAACTTCTCACTAGTAGGTTGTAAAGATGATGAGCTTTTGAGTAGGCCACACGGAGAGGGAGTGCCACTGACGTTTGGAGAGGTTAGCTTCGATTATGAAAGCAATCAGCCCAACACACGTTTGGCAGAACTGAATCCGGATAGTATCAATGGAAACTCTGTAGACCAATTCAAGCATATCGGGGTATACGTATTCTACAAATCAGATTATAATAAGGGAGATTACTCTAAACCTTATGTAAAGAATCTCGAATACAAATATGAGAACAATACAATTGTTCCGGTTCAGGATTCGGGCGAGAAAATCTATATCTACGATGAGATGGTAGTAGTTGCGCTATATCCATATAATGATTATTACAACACTAATCCTTTGACAGACTTCAACCTCTATCCAAGAACAAAAAGTGATTATAGCGAACAGAAATACATCCCTTACCGAGCGACGAGTCAAATCTACCCTAGTACTGCCTATAAGACCCATCTTTATTTCAGTCCTATGCACACCATTAAGATTGAGATTGTGGTAGTGGGCAGCTTTACCGCTTATGCTGATTTAGGAGACGAAAAGAATATCAAAATAGCCCCAAATGTGGATCCTGTCGATGCAGAAGAAGGAGATAAACGCGAGAAGTGGGTAGATAATATTGTGAACTATGACAACGATGGTTCGGGTAGATTCACTCGTAAATATAGCGCTTATATATGGAAGAACTGGGTAGACTTTGAAGGCACAACACACAGCGACAATAAGCTCCAAAAAGGAGATATTATCTTCCAAAGCGATAAACTTACGCTTTCGGCCATAGAAGATGTGGACTTTGTGAGCGGAGTAGGATATCGCTATGGATACAACATCGAAACGGGCGAATATTTCGTCCTCAGTTCTTCGTCCATTGTGAACTGTGCGAAACGCATTCATGGTGGTGGCTTTCAAGTGTGCGACATCGACCTATCTAAAGTGAGTTGGACACCAAAAGACTTTACGTCTTCATTCTATGATGGGGGTGGACATAAAATTTATGGATTGACTATAGATCAAGACTTTTCGAGCCAACCCGATAAGATTCACTATACAGGTTTGTTTACACGCACTATAAACTGGACTACAATGGTCAACATGTGTTTGGAAAGTCCCGTTATCAATGTAAAAACCTCTCCGGATGCTACCGAACCTACCTACGTAGGAGGCTTTCTGGGGTATGCTATGCAGAGCGACAGTTTGACAACACTACACCGACGATTGAGTATAAGGGGCTGTAAAGTAAACAACCCTATCATCAACGTAACTGGAGCTAATATCTATGTGGGAGGGTTTGCCGGACGATATGGTCACACCACAAATCGAGATTATCTGAGAGATAGCTACGTGTTAGGAGGTAGCATTACTACCAATCCTTTACCTCTCGACTCTATCAGCCCGGACACCATCAATGCCAGCTGCTTTGTAGGTGGTATGATCGGTGCCAATATGGGAAACTTACAAAATTGCTTCACCACAACTTCGGTGACTAGTGCAAGACGCGATTCAACATGGACCATCACCGTTCAAAGAGATACAATAGAGATAGAGAATGAGTGGGGAGGCATAGATGAAGAATATATCATCACACGTGATACGATAGTCAATTGGTTTGAAGCAGATTTGGCTTATGGTTTTGGCACAAACCGCCAAAATCACTGTCGCGAAAAAGCTCCCGGTGTGGCTAGCGGCTGCTATTCACGTCAAGAGGTCACTGCAGAGTACGACACTGTAGACTCAGAAAAGAACGAGAGCGTCATTGGCACCACCATGAGTGAATCGGATGGGAGCACCGAATGGGCAACCTATAGCGGTGTATGGCCTGTGATATATTCTAAGTTGGGAGGCAGTTATTGGCGTACCAATTCCTATCAACCACAAAATAGTAGTTTCCCCATCTTAGCTTGGGAGTAAGTACAATAGAACTTAAAATACGAATGGATAGAATGACCTATAGAATATGGATGCTGCTGGCAACACTATTTATGGTGAGTTGTCAAAGCAATTTAAACGAGCATGGGATTGCCGAGGAGAGAGAAGAATTGATCATCCTTGCAAAGGTAGCCAATCTAGGCTCGCACATCTCTACCCGAAATGACAACTATGGTTTTGCCTTTGCCGAAGGCGACACAGTGGATCTATGGATAGATAATGACATCATCATACGCAACTATGTTTATGAGGGCGGCATACTGCATGGAGCCACCGATGATGATGTATACTACTTCCGTGTGGACAATCGCCCCATTGCAAAGTTGTATTCGCAATGGCCCACTGCCTATGGCCGCGAAGAGTTTCCTACCTTTCAAGGTTCTGAGGAGGAGTACAAGCGTGCCGACTGGTTGCGTGCCGAGATGACCAATGTGCAAGCCAGCGGTACAGGAGTACCTGTGCACTACGAACATCAAAACAGCCGTCTGGTTTTTGAACTACCCGACTATGCCGGACAGCTTACAGCTCTATCGCTACAAATTGGGGCTGACACCTACGAGGGATTCATCCCCGATGGAGGCAACAGAGGCGAACTCATTCTAAAGCCCGGACCACTCAACATAGCCGCTAGCCACATCAACAACTATATTCAGGTGAATGATGTGCAGATGCCATTGGTGTTTACGGAGAACATCCAATTAAATATGGCAAGTGGATATTCTTATGTCATCACCTTGACTCGCAAGGGGGATGATCTAGTCTTCATCATCCACATTTATGGGTTTGGTACTACCGACAATAACATTGCAGTGCCTTTCACACAAGACGAAGATGGCTATTATCTGATTGGAGCCGAGCACCAACTTAGGGCAGCCCGCTCTTTGGTGATGCAGTATCAATGGAGAGATAAGAATTTCCGTCTGACAGAAGATATAGAGTTAACCTCTTCGTGGGACCCAGTTAAAGAGGGATTGTATAGCGGTATATTTGATATGAATGGAAAGACAGTAAGCCTAGCCGAAGGTGAAGAGGGCAGTTTTGTATTCAAATTGTAATTAGAATAAGTGATAAAAGAAATATGAGAAAATCTCTATATATACTTGGATGGATGGTTGCGTTACTAGTCACCTCTTGCACGGAATCGTCGTATGATGTAGCAGAGTTGCCGGAAGACGATGGCCGCATTGCCATCGAAAGCGTGACGGCGCAGATTGATGGCGACATATCTACTCGCTCCACCGATACAGATAGCAATGAGGTGCTTTATGTGATCAATGACCCTACAACCGATGCACCCGCAACAAGAAGCGGTAACTGGAACCTATTCTTCGATATGAAAACGATTGATGCAGAAGGCAATTATACCAAAACACTTAGTACAGAAGAAACTGGGTATTATATTAAAGGAGGAGATGGTAGCTGGGTACCCCAAGATCCAGATCAACCGCTTTACTTTTACAGTTATATGCGTGGAATTAATGCACACTTCTTGTTATCGCAGAAGACGGAGTTCGATATATCTCTTGAAACTCAATCTATAGAAACCGATCAAAGCACTAAAGATAATCTATTGAACCAAGATGCACTCTACAGTGAGTTTAGTCGTTTCAATCCCGGTAAAACACTATCGGTGACGCTTAAGCATCTTCATGCCATGCTCGATTTCTCGTTTGACTATGAGCCCGACGAAGAGAATGAAATTAGTGTGGTGGTAGGCGATAAGACTTATATGCCTTATTGCCATCCTAAAGAGGTGACTACCGATGGTAAATCACACTATCTACTGATATTGCCCTATTCATTGGATGCAAACCCTACCATCATGGTGACTTATAGAGGTACGGAGTACTTTACAGAAGTTCCTATATTCCCATCAGCTAGCCGCACACAGTTGGGTAAAAACACACGCTACCTCTTTACGGTACACGGTAAGGAGCTAAAAATTGAATCGATCACCATTGCCGAATGGAAGGTGGGACAAGCCTTCACAGGCGAATATATCAGTCCGGTGGCCTACCCCGTTTTTCGAGGGGACCCGAATACCAGCTATACCCTAACCTACTCCAACGATCTATGGCAAACAGTGACGATGAATCTTCGTGGCGAGAAGTTGGCAAAGCCGGTGGGAAGTAAAATCGTAAAGATAGAAAAAGGAGAGGAAGAAGCAGTGGATGTAAATGTGCCACTAAGTAATTATGGACAATTGGTCGATTTGGAGGATATCCTAACCAAAGCGAGTACCCCCTCTGAACCTCCTACAAATGAATAGAACAATGAAATTGAATCAACTATATATCGTAGCTATCAGCTTACTGCTAGGCTTCTCTTCGTGTAGCGACGAGTTTCAGCAAGAGAGCAACGTGCAACAAGCGGTGGAAATCACCGGTGCTGTAGGCGATGCGAGCACTCGCGTGAGTGGTACTGCATGGGAAGATGGAGATAAGATTGGAGTGACTTTGTTCAACTACAACTCTTCCAACCTGAACTTACCTTCTTCGTACAATCGCCAATACACCACGAAGAGCGGAGAATTGGGCCATTTCAAACCGACAACGCTCAACGAAACACTATTCTATCCACTAGGGCAAGAGGTGTCGTTAGCGGCCTACTATCCTTACCAAGCAGGGATAGACAGAACTCTGAAAGTACCTATTAATGTGGCCGATCAGAGCAATTTGGGCAAACTAGATTTTATCGTAGGCTACTCGGCAGGACCTTATAGCTTGAATAATACAACAATCAGCATGAGCTTTAAACGTAAGATGTCGATGTTGCGTTTTCGTTTTGCGGTGACGTCCGATTCTGATAAAGCTAAATTAACTGGTGCTACTATCACAATGACAGGAATGTATACTGCCGGGAACTACAATATCACTAATTCTGATGCTGACAATATGAGTGAGCTTTCAACTATAAGTGATATCACACTGAACATCGACGGGACAACGTTGCAAGCCGAAGCTATCGTATTTCCACGCGCAGCGGGAGATGGGATAACCTTCACCATTACCTTTAACGATAATAGTACACAACTCTTCTATATGCCCTCCGACCACGCGTTACGCTCCGGCTACCGCCGCACCTATACGTTTAGTGGCAGTGAGAACATCACAATGGTAGGAAGTGCATTAGAACCTTGGACAGACAAGGGTGATTTTGGAAATACATGGGAATAATTTTCTTAAACAAATAAATAAACATTATGAAACAGAAACTAGGATTCGCAGCCATTGCTCTCGGATTGTTGGCAAGCTGCTCGGAAGCTGAGATTATCGAACGCTCAGATTCAAAAATTATCTCTTTTGATACTTACATCGGTAAGGGTAGCGAAACTCGTGGGGTGCCGGTAGCCGATTTTGTTGATGGTAATGCAATGCAGGTTTTCGGGGTGACAACCGATACTAAATTGGGCGCTGGTTGGGCTGGCACAGGCATTCCCGGTATGATTCCTGAAGATGGTGGCTCTATCTATACAAAAACATCATCTAATTGGAGCGGTAACAGCATATCTTACTGGGAAGAGAATAAATTCCACTCTTTCTTTGCTTACGCACCAGCAACAACTTCGAATACATCACTGTTCAACAATGGTATTGTTACCTATACAGTGGCAGACGAGTTGGCTAATCAGATAGACTTTATGGTGGCTGATCCTGTTAAACAAGATCTTTATACGACAGGTACTCCAAGTGCAGTTACATTTACATTCCGCCACATGCTATCTCAAGTTCGCTTCAAAGTAATCTACAAAGAGAACTATGCTAACAACACCTTCAAATTGGAAGATAATGTAATAGCAAATAGTGTAGTGATTTCATTGAATAATGGAATAAACAACACTTTTGTAAAAACCGGTAGTGTGAATGTTATTGGTAAAACTGATACAGAAGCATGGAATGTAATTAATAATACTACAGGTGCTGTAGCAAGCTACACAGTAACCCCTGACAATAGTATTTCTATACCATTCACTTATTATAAGAAAGGAGTTAATCAAGAGGAATCAATTACTTTTAATGGCGGTGCTAATGACCACATTTTAATGCTAATGCCTCAAACTACCGATGGTAAATTAAAGATTGATTTAGAACTTAGCTATAGATATACATACACCACTCCTGAAGATAAAAAAGAAAACATAATTGCTAACTTCATTACATCAGGACCTCAAACTTGGGAAGCCAATAAGATCTATACTTATGTGCTAGTCCTAGATATGGTAAATGTTCTAGATAGAAAACCTATTGTGATTGCTAACCCTACAATCGTAGGATGGGACGAGGATAACATTGTAGAACAAGAGTTTCCAGCACAACCATAATCTCTTAAAAGATAAAAACTCCAATTAGAATAATATAGTTTGGTTCTTAAGGGGAAAAGGAATTACCCTTAAGAACCAAACTATCTATTTAGCGTTTCAACATCATTCACAATCTATTCATGACAATCAAGAACTGTAAACTTATCGCATTCCTATTGCTATTGCTGCCCCTTGTTACAAGCTGCGAACGCAATGAACTTTGTTATAGTCATCCACATGGCAATCTGTATGTCAATGTCGTATGGGATGATGTTCCACCGCTAATTCAAAACACCCTACCCGAAGGGATGGCCATTCGCTTCTTTCACAAAGACGAAGCAGCCGGTTACCCCTATGCCAATCACTTCTATCGTGGCCCCTATGGCGGCCTTACCAACGTACCCAATGGCGATTACAAACTGATGGTGTACAACAGTGACACCGAGCGAATCAACCTAAAAGGGCTCGACAAGCACAATGACGTGTGCGCTTTCCTATCGCAACGCACCCGCAACAACTACCTAAGCGGCATTGTATCTTCTAGCAATGTCTATCGCATCGAATACCTCGACGATACACGCGCCAATACCCGCACACGTAGCGAAATTCTAATCGGTCAGACCGACCGTGTATTTACCACCATGAGCCAAGACGCAAGAAGTACGGCCATTGGCGGGATCGACAATGCAGAAACAGATACCATTTACACTCACCCACAAAGTAGAGTGATGTGGACAAAAATCACCGTCAAGGCAAATGGACTGAAAGGTGCCCTCTCGTGCGCCGGTTCCATCAGCGGTGTCAACCATACCTTGCAACTCCATGACAGCAACACTACCGACGAGACTGGTACCATCATCTTTGATATGTTCCAAACTGATGACACCACCCTCTCGCAAACCCTCTACATATTTGGATTTGAACAGTCGCCTGCCGGCACTCCACGCGATGAATCCATTCAGCAAATTCTTCGCCTAGAGTTCTTGATGACCGACAATAAAGTCTATGCCTACGAATTCGATGTAGCCAACCAGATTGACTTTGCCAATCTTAAACCCGAAACAGAAGTTCCTATATATATCACCGAGATAGATCTACCCACCATGACCGACCAAAGTGGTGGACTTTTTGATGCCGATATCTCAAACTGGGGTGATGAAATCATCACCGAATTATAACATAGACATGAAAAGACTACTCTACCCTATATTACTATTTGCTCTTCTATTGACGGCCAACTGCTTCAGCGGCTTGCAGGCGCAAGGAGTGCATAAAAAAGCTCAAATCAAGCTTCTTTTCAAGCAAGGCAACTCACACATCGACCGCGAGCTACTAGCCAATGCCGACTCTATCAACAAGTTTATACGTATGGTAGAAGAGGTAAAGCAAGACACAGCCTTTACACTAGTGGCAGCCCGAATCAACAGTTCGTGTTCGCCCGAAGGATCTTATGAGAGTAATAAACGCCTATCGAGCGGGCGTACCAATGCACTATACAATTATCTTTCCACTTATCTGCCTTCCGATAGCCTGTTATTAGTTCAGAACAGCATCGGTATTGGATGGAGACAATTGTACGATCTGATGGAAGAATCTACCTACACAAATCGCCAAGCTGTAATGGATATCATAAGTGATGAGCCGGAACTAGTAACATTGAATGGCAAACAGATAGAGAGACGAAAACAGGCATTGCATGAGCTAAATGGAGGTAAAACATACAATTACCTCTACAAGCACTATTTCCCGCTGTTGCGCAATGCCTCGCTCGAGCTTATCTATTACAAAAAGTCGGACCGACTAACAGTAGACATGGCTACCACTCCATTGAAAATAGCCACCTATAATAATGACTACAACTATACGCCACCTTTACTTCCCCATCAACCATTTGAGGTAAAAGAGCAGGCTCCGGTATCAACCATTGAAGACCCACGCTTCGCCATCAAGACCAATATGCTATTCTTGGCTGCACTTGCTCCCAACATAGAGGTAGAATACGCCTTTGCGCGTCGCTTCTCAGTGAGTGTCGACTACAACTTTGCATGGTGGAAGAAGAAGCCCGATCATAAGTTTTATCGCTTCTTATACGGAAGTGCCGAACTGAAATACTGGTTTGCTAGCAAGCAACGCCTCAAAGGGCATTACTTCTCGCTCTTTATTGCCGATGGTAAATACGAATTTATGCGTAAAGCTGACTATGGCTTCCAAGGTGAGTTGAACTGGGTACCAGGCGCTTCTTATGGCTACTCTATGCCCATCTCGCGCAAGGTAAAGAACCTCAACCTGGAGCTCTCGGCCGGTGTTGGATTCACCAAAACAGAGTATCGCGAATACCACTACGACGAAGGCTGCTATGTATACGATTATACCAAACGCAAAGTGGTGGTACTACCCATCAAGACCAAAGTTTCACTCTCTTGGCAGTTTGGATATAAGCCACGTAAATAAGTAATAAGAAGAGACAATATATAACAACAATGCCATGAACCGCCCTTGTGTACGGTTCATGGCATTGTTGTTATTATAGTAGGCGATAGTATCACAAGCGCGTCACACTCTTCCAAGCGAGTAAGCAGATCGGTCATATCATCCTTTTGCACACAGAAAGGTACATCCTTGGCCGCGCAAGCATAGCAGGTACGACAAGGGTTCACCGTCTTCTCTCTCTCAGGTTAAACACTTCAATCTCTGCATCTTTAATATTCTCTTGCAGAATAGCTATTGATGCAGAGCAGTTACCTTTGCTGTGTGGGCTCGTATTCACTAGAATAATTTTCTCATTATTTCAATATAAGTTTTTATCTGACTTGATTAAGCTATAAAAATAAGTACCTTTACTCTATAAAGAAGAACAAAGACCGAACAAAAGGCACTATACTAAAGTATAGCAATCTTAATATCAATTGATTATGAGCGATGCGATAGACCTAGAATAAATATCCAAATGCCCTGTAGCATATAGCTTGGCTGTCAAAACGCACTCAATGTTATTAGTGGAAAATAGAAAGTTCCAATTTTAGCAGCATTATATTTTGGCGAGAAAAGATTTGGGGAGATAGAAGGTTTAAATCCCGACTTAACGCCTCGCATGTTGTCCAAAGAACTTTAAGAGTTGGAGATAAACGGCGTGATTAACCGCATGGTGCACAACACATCGCCCGCTGTAATAGAGTATAGCTTAACCTCTTCAGTCAGAGAACTTATCGGCGTTATTGGCGAAATGATAAAATGGGGAATAGTGCATCGAAAAAGAGTTGTTTCGGCTGAAGAGTAGAAAAATAGCTTATTATACTATGATGTCTCTGGGCATCTTTTATATAATGAAATACTAGAAGTAAAAACCAATAAACTAAATGCAATATGAAGAAAACTGAATCATCAATAATGATCTTAGCACCAATGGCTGCTATTTTTATCACAACATCACTATCCAATAATGAATTTCTATCACCGATATACATTATAAAAAGCATCATCGTCTTTTTACTTCTCATTGTGTCCGTGGTTGCTATCGCAAGGAAGGTTCGACGAAAGTAAAAACTATTATTATATCGTCACTTACAATTTACCCTGTAGGTATTAATCCAAAAATGCACCATATTTCAACTCAATAGCGAGGCATGATCTTACAAATCTAAAGCAGCCAGTCACGATATAAATCAATCATTTAACTGCTACAACAGAAAGTGATGTAGTATATTTTGCCTTATTTTTCAACTGAAATGCTGGCGCTGTTTTCAGTTAATATCTACAATAGTATGGTGGATGAATTTGAATTTGGCATAATTATTCAAGTTGATGCAAAGCCTCAGCAATACATTCAAAAGCACAGAGAAACAAAAGGGCTTATTATGAATGATATACCAAAGCATAAAGGTTGCTTTAGGTTTTATGAAGACAAAAACGTATCTCTAAAAATGTATGATGCTGGAAAGAATATAAAACACAAACAAGGCACTTCAATGAAAAAAGTTATCAGAGATGCTGGCTGGAATCCTGATGGTAATTATCTAAAGTGGGAAGTACATTATAAAAAGCCTCATATCGCATTAAATAATGGGGTGGGCTTTAATGTAGCATCTTTAGTTAACCCCAATAGGGTGTCTATCTTTAAATCCGATTTATTATCACAATATCAAAGACTTATACCAATGAAGTCTATTAAGTTGCCGAAAAAAAAGACTGATTTAGCCTCAGCAGATATTGTTATCAGGTTATTAGTAGAGGATAGAATCAATCAAGGGCATACCCTAAAAGACACAAAAAGAATGATATATAAGGATATATCTTCAATGCCCGACACCTTACTAAATGCAAATGATAAGAAAGCAAGAAAAAGACAGATTAATAGCCTTATTAATAAGATTGAGGAAGAGGATACAAGTAAATGGGATTTATATAATGCTTTATTAGAAAGATTGGAAGATTAGGGCAGCACAATATCATTTTTATTTATATTCAATTAATATATATACTTGTATTTATATTATATATATATTATCGCTCCAAAAAAAGTAGAACTTAAAGATACCATTTTTTAATAAATTTATACCTTTGCTGCTATACCAAACGAAATATGGCATTTGTTCTTGTTTCGGATTGATTAAATCAAAATCTCAACTAACAATAATTGGATGCTCACGTATAATGTGGATAACTTATCTAAGACTCTATGTTTGACAATACATATCAATTTTATATATATTATATCACGCAACATTTATTCTAAAAGAATGTTTCACAAGATGATTATTAATCGATTTAAATATTCCTCAAAAACATTATGAAAAAATATAAATCATTCAAACTTGTATTCTTTACAGGTTTAGTTTTTAGTACATTAACCTTATTTTCATGCAAAAATAAAAACATCTCTCCAATTGAGCGAGAACGAATTACTAATGATTCTTTAGTCTTAGCTCAGAAAAACCAAGATATTTTATTATCATTTAAAGGAATTGTTTTAGGGGCATCTTTAAAAAATACTATTGATTCAATTAAAAAAGACACATCTTTAAATCTCATTTATTACTCAAACGAAAAATGCGAAATTACGACTAAACTTATAACTTATCATGAAGATATTATACCTATAAAAGCTGACATATATGCGTATAAGGATAAAATTTTTATAATAAAAATTGAAACAGATGAAGAACCAGTATCAAAGGAGTTAAAAAAATTATACAGTAGATATTATTCTAAAATGGGAAGTGAAACACATAGGGAAGAATCACCATGGGAAAACGAAAAAGCTGATTATACAAAATGCAAAACAATAAATACAGAATCATGGGATTTTAGAAACCAAAGGTTAGAAATAACAATTAATGGAATAATGACTCAAGAACGATACATAAAAGATGCTACTAAAGAATATTATGAAAATAGATATGGAACAAGACATGAAGTTTTTTTTCAAAATCTGGAAATAAAATACATAGATAAATATATATATAAAGAATATGAATTAAGCTTGAAAAGAGAAGAGGAAGAAATGAAGCTATCACAAAGGAGAACTGATTCATTAGATATGGAAAGAAAAAAAATAGAGGCAAAAGAAAAAGAGCAAAGAGTCCAAAATGCCATGAAGAAACAATTATTATAAAATAATTAACACATAACAGTCCGCATATAAATTATAAAGTTGTTTTATTTATAATATATTTATTCTCTATAGATGGTTCGATTGATGCAATATTGTATGTATTAATGAGATATGTAAGATTCGAGAATTATTCATGAAAGAAGGATAGGTTTAATATATCCGATAGCTTAATACATTCTTTTCCTTATGGAGTACGATTGTTGTCAAATTTATTATTGATAAATACAATTTGGTATGAGAAAAAAAAATCCGACACTAAGTTTTTTTCAGACAACAAACCAAGAAAAGGGAGGTGGATAGCATTATTTACCAATATCACACCTCTAAATGCAAAATTTGAGTTTACGCAGGTCGATTTTAGCCATTATCTCTACTCAATGGCATAAGAGTATTACTTTAAGAAGAAAATCGCAATTTGGCAGTTCGTAACTGCCAAAATCAAGGTAGTGAAAAAATAGAAAGAGCATCAACACTCAAAATAAGTTTGAATTGTTGATGCTCTTTTTGTATCTTTACTCCAGCCAAAGCCTTATCATTATCAATAAAATAACAGAATATTGAATTTGTTTCGGTATTGTTTCAGCAATAAAAGAGAAAACCTCTATAAAAGCTTGTTTATCAGCTATTTATAGAGGTTTCTTTGTACCCAGACCCGGGGTCGAACCGGGATGGAAGTGAATCCACTGGTGTTTGAGACCAGCGCGTCTACCGATTCCGCCATCTGGGCGTCTTTTGCTTTATTGCGGTGCAAAGATACGGACATTTTTTAATCCTGCAAGTACTTTGGCAAAAAAAGTGAGAAAAAAGTGCAAAATGGTACTATTTCTTTGTCCCTATAGGCGAATAATACTAATTTAGCAGAAACATTTAAAGCGATTCTGCGCTATGACAAATAAAGACAATTACTGCGTGATTATGGGCGGCGGCATTGGTAGCCGATTCTGGCCTTTTAGCCGCAAGACTCTACCAAAACAATTCCTAGACTTCTTCGGAACGGGACGCTCACTACTTCAGCAGACTTTTGATCGATTCAAAAAAATCGTACCAATCGAGAATATCTTTATTGTATCTAATGCAATGTATGCCGACCTTATCAAGGAACAGCTGCCCGAACTAAAGGACGATCAGATCTTACTTGAACCTGCTCGACGAAATACAGCTCCGTGCATAGCGTGGGCCTCTTATCATATTCGCGCACTCAACCCTAATGCAAATATTGTGGTAGCTCCCTCGGATCATCTTATCTTAAAAGAAGGAGAATTCCTAGAGTCAATACAAAAAGGCTTCGACTTTGTAAAGAGCAATGATGTGCTGCTAACATTGGGTATCAAACCCAATCGCCCCGAAACCGGATATGGATATATCCAGATTGATGAGCGCGAGGAGGATAATCTTTTTAAAGTGAAGACATTTACCGAGAAGCCAGAGTTAGAATTGGCAAAGGTGTTTGTAGACAGTGGTGAGTTTTATTGGAACTCGGGATTATTCCTTTGGAACGTAAACAGCATCATCAAAGCCGGCGAACGCTTGCAACCTGAAATCTCTGCCAAACTCGCGGCCAACCTAGATGTGTATGGCACCGAACACGAGATGGCTTTTATCAACGATAACTTCCCTACTTGCCCTAATGTTTCGATTGACTTTGGTGTAATGGAGAAGGCCGACAACGTATATGTATCGCTTTGCGACTTTGGATGGTCTGATCTTGGCACATGGAGCTCGCTTTACGAGCTCTCTGAGAAAGATGAGAACGACAATGTGATATTGGGATGCGATTCGCTGACCTACAACAGTTCGAACAACATTGTTGCGCTTAAGGATGGTAAACTGGCCGTGATCGAGGGACTAAATGGTTTTTTGGTAGCCGAATCGGAGAATGTATTACTGATTTGCCCTAAAGACGAGGAACACACCTTCCGCAAATATGTAACAGATGCACAGGTAAAGGCTGGCGAAGATTTCGTCTAGCCTCTACCATTAGTTATGAAAAAGATAGATATTGATAGCTGGAAAAGGAAAGAGCATTTTGAGTTTTTCGGCAAAATGAAGAGCCCCTATACCGGCTTTACTACAGAGGTAGATTGTACAAAGGCATACCGTTATGCAAAAGAGAAAGGCATATCTTTTTATGCTTGGTATCTTTACAAATCGATGCAAGCCGCCAATCTTATCGAAGAGATGAAGTACCGCATCATCGACGGCGAGGTTTATCTACTAGATACGCTTCTAGCCGGTTCAACAGCAGTACGTAGCGATGGCACTTTTGCCTTTATCGGCATAGTCTACAACGAGGACTTCGAGACGTTTTATGCGGATTTTAAGAAGGAGATTGAGGAGACGAACAATTCGACAGGGATGAGGTTTAAAAAGCCAGATAAAGAGTTGGCTCAAATTCGCTGTTCGGTGGTGCCGTGGGTATCGTTCACACAACTGGTACACCCTACAGACTTTACCGAGATGGATTCTGAACCGAAGCTTGTATTTGGCAAATGCCACGAGCGAGATGGCCGCCTGATGATGCCCTTCTCTATAGAGGTGAACCACGGATTGATGGATGGATACCATCTGGCTAAATATATGGAGGAGTTTCAACGAGT
>CAMTOQ010000002.1 GCA_947074205.1 uncultured Bacteroides sp.
AACCTTATTTAGGAGTACAATTGTAAACGGTCAACCAACTCCAGGAAATGACAATCTAAGTTTTCGCTGCTCCCTTTCTCTACTTACTGCATACATGGATGCAGTACTACTGCGGACATATACGCAGGGTTGCTGCAAAGGCCTATGCAGTAACTCAAATAGCCTTATCTACCATTTTAGCTAACGCTCCAGTCTGGATGAAGCTCGTAACTTTCGAATACTGGTGCTTCTAACCCCACTTGTTGAAAGATGTGGGCTATCTTGCTTTGTTGCTCTGGCGAAATAAGATGCTCTCCCTTTTGTGCATAGAAGAACAGGCGTTCACTGCTGAACACACCCATCACACGTTTTCTTACGTGCGAATAGTGCACTTTTGGCACGACATCGAAGAGATGTTTCATTCCCAGCGCGTAACGCAAAGGTACATCGCTTCTGAAATGGCCACATTTCTCTCCTTGGGCCACTCGCTCTATATAGGTGGGAGAAATAGTTATCAATCGTTCTCTTGGTTTTGTTTGTTCTTCGTTGAGTTGTGCCGCATGATGGCGCAAACATTGAGCTGATAGTGTACATTGCTGTGCTGTGGCATAGCAGTAAGCATAGTCGAAAGGAATATTTTCTATTCGCATTATTTTCTCGGTTTTTGTTGTGTTTAATATCCTTGCAAAAGTGTATATGTTTTGGGAGATGGGCAAGAGATTGGGGGAGAATTGTTAAAGGAGATGCTTATTATTTCTGCATCATTTAAAAAAGAAATCGACACAATCCATATATTCATTTTTACTAAAATCTTGACCACTATTTAAACAATACTTAAACTCTTTTTAAACACTATTTATTTCTTTGACATTGGCTTAAACAATTAGGCTGCATAAGTGTTATATAATACAATATTAATCAAACAAAATATAACATGAAATGTAGGTCTTATATCTCGTTGTGCATATTATTCTTGCTTGGAGGAGGTTATTTGTCAGCACAAGAACAGCCTACTGAAGATAATGAAATAGATCTGAAAACAGAGGAAGTTGTGGTGGTGGCCTATGGCACAGACAAATTAAAATCTCTAACAGGCTCAGCATCATATCTTAAGAGCGACAAGCTAAGAAGTCATTCCATTACATCAGTTACATCGGCACTTATCGGAAATGTATCAGGGGTTCAGTCAACTTTAGCTGATGGGCAACCTGGCTCAACTCCTAGCCTTCGCATTAGAGGATTTGGGTCGGTAAACTCATCAAATGAGCCACTCTACGTGGTAGACGGCATGATATATAGTGGCTCTATCAGTAATATTAATCCTCAAGATGTGGAGTCGATAGCAGTGTTGAAAGATGCTGCATCTACTGCTCTATATGGCTCGAGTGCCGGAAATGGCGTAGTGCTAATCACAACTAAGCGAGCATCCGCATTAAAACAGAATCAAATCACCTTGCAAATCTCTCAAGGCTTTAGTCAACGAGGTATCAAAGACTATAAGCGGGTAGGTATAGATGACTATTATCCCTTACAATGGGAGATGTTGCGCAATCAATATATTTACGGTTCAGGGCAAGATGCAACAACAGCGGCCCAAAATGCTTCAGACAACTTGTATAATCTACTGGGACAGTTTAACGTATATAAGGGAGTGGCAAATAACGAAATTGTGCTGACAGATGGAAGATTGAACCCAACTGCAACAACACTTTTATATGATGATTTCGATTGGGCTGGGATGGCTTTCAGAAATGGTTATCGTGGTTCCTATACACTTTCTTATTCCACTAAAACAACAACTA
Organism: uncultured Bacteroides sp.; assembly: GCA_947074205.1. GTDB lineage: Bacteria > Bacteroidota > Bacteroidia > Bacteroidales > Bacteroidaceae > Bacteroides. Next base: position 1,782 of record CAMTOQ010000002.1, read on the forward strand.
GCGATACCTATGCATCCTTTAACTATCTAGATGAAAATGGTTCGATGATTGAAACGGTCTATAAAAGATATACGGGGCGTGTAAACTATCGCATCTATCCCACCAAATGGTTTGAATCGGGAATCAATCTCTCTGTGGGTTACACTGACGCTAAGATCCCAATGACAAGTATGACCTTTACTACCGCAAAGGGTAATATGGCTAACTTCGTTAGACGAATGGCTCCTATCTATCCTGTCTATCTTCATAATGAGGATGGTAGCTTTCGTACGGATGAGGTGGGTAATAAACTTTACGATTATACCAGCAATAGAGTATCTTACTCTGGCAGACATACTATTGCCGAAGCTGAGTTGAATAAGCGAGGTTATACGCGCAACAACTATATAGGAAATGCTTTTGTTTCCTTAACGCCTTTAGAGGGCTTGCAACTACGATTGAATGGAGCTCTTGAATCGAGTAACGACAGAATGCAGGTCTATTACAACACCGTAGTAGCCGATGGTGCACCTTCGGGACGCATTCAGGTGACCAATGAACGTTTCTTTAGCTATAACTTCAGCCAATTGATTAATTATCAAAAGCAATTGGGAGATAACCAGATTGAAGTAATGCTTGGACATGAGAATTTTGACTTCTCTTACAATTATCAATATGTGTACAAGCAGAAGCAAATCATGAATGGGATTTACGAGCTGGATAACTTTTCGATATTGAGTAAGTTGACTTCGCGTAAAGATGTTTACAGAAAAGAGGGATACTTTGCAAGGGCGAACTACAACTACAGAAACACGTATTACTTTTCCGGTTCTTTTAGACGGGATGGGTCATCACGTTTTGAGAAGAGTTCACGATGGGGAAATTTTTGGTCGGTGGGTGCTTCTTGGCGTTTGGAACAAGAGAAGTTCTTGAAGAACCTGGAATTCATCAATCTATTAAAATTGAGAGGTTCTTATGGTGAAACGGGCAATGATGGAGTGTTGAGTGGTGGAGCTCAAAACTATTATCCATGGCAGACTCTATATAATACAGGGGTTAACAATAGCGAGGAAGAGGGCTTGTACTTTAGCGTTTTTGGCAATACCAATCTAAAGTGGGAAACGCAACGATCGTGGGACATGGCATTAGAATTTATGCTATTCTCGCGACTTACAGGTACTATTGAGTATTTCTATAAGACGTCTAATGATTTGCTATTTAATGTACCATCGGCCTTGTCGAATGGTATAACTTCGGTCTGGAAAAACTTAGGGAAAGTGAGCAACAAAGGATTAGAGTTTACTATTACTTATGACTATCTTGATCATAAAGATTGGCAGGGTAGTATTGGTTTCAATGGGACCTACCTAAGGAATAGGGTAAACAAAATGCCTGATGGATTGCCAGAGATTGTGAGTAACACAATGAAGATAGAGGAGGGACATTCGATTTACGATTTCTATCTTCGAGACTACCAAGGAGTGAACCCCGAGAATGGTGATGCGATCTATACACTTGATGAGTCTAAGTCGTCTACTTCCCAGAAAAGTATTGTGGAAATAGGTGGCAAACGGTTTACTAGTGATCCAAATGCTGCTAGTTATCATTATTGCGGTAGTTCTGTACCTAAGTTTTATGGTGGGTTCAATACTCATCTACGTTACCGTGATTTCTCTCTTTCGTTGCAATTTAGCTATGGCATCGGAAGTAAAATATATGATGCTAGTTATGCAGAATTGATGGGCAACCAAATGGGCTTTGCCATGCACCAGGATATGAAGAAGGCGTGGCGTAACCCCGGGGATATAACGACTGTGCCTCGTATTGATGGATCACAAAATACCCGCTTTGGAGTGGTGTCGGATCGGTTTCTTGTTAACGGTAACTATCTAGTATTTCAAAATGCCGCTTTAAACTATAGTGTACCCAGTATTTTTCTGCAGAAGATTTATCTAGAACAAATGACACTGACATTAAGTGGAGAGAATCTAGTACAATGGAACCATAGAACTGGGATTAACTCTTTGGCCAACTTCAATGGGTATACTTATAATTTATATGTTCCGGCTAGAGTGTTTACCTTCACCATCAACCTAACTCTTTAATTTAGACCTATCATGAAGAATTATCTCTATATAATTATCTGCATAGCATTGACATGGAATAGCTGCGTGGTGACTAGTTGCTCATCCGACTATCTAGATACCGCCCCATCTAATGCAGTATCTGAGACGCTTGTGGGCTCGTCTATTGAAAGTTTATATATGGCTGTAAATGGCATCCATCGCAAGATGGTTTCGCAAGATAAGGCTGTGCAATATGTAGGGGCTTATCCTGGTTTTATGATATGCTCTGATGTCTTGTCAGATGATATGACATGGGAGCAAAATCAAGAGTTTCTTGCAGTGCACCAATGGCAAGTACAGCCTTCAGCGACTCATAAAATTGTGGGATTGGTGTGGGAATCCTATTATGAGTTTATACTTAATGCGAATTTAGTACTTCACTATGTAGATAATTTTTCGGAAAGCAGTCCTAGTCTTTCGCGTTGGGTAAAGGGTGAAGCACTATGCTTCAGAGCTTTTTCACATTTTATGTTAGTTCAGCTTTATGCAGAAAGATATGTAGGTGGGAAGGACAACACACAACTTGGCGTGCCTTATCGTGTGGATAAGGAGATTAAGAATCAGTCTAGAAATACGGTTGAGGATTGCTACCGGTATATCAATTCCGATCTAGATGAAGCCCTTAATCTTCTCGAAGATTATCAACCTAAAAGCGTAAGTCATTTCTCGCCAATAGTAGTACTTGGGATAAAAGCAAGAGTAGCCATGGCTCAACAAGATTACAGTAAAGCTAGTGAATATGCAGAAAAAGCTATTGCAGCGGCAGAAAAAGCAGGTTTTAAGCTGATGGAAGGTGATGAACTCTACAATGGATTTACCGATATTGCTACTAAGACCAAAGAGGCATTATGGGCAGCTCTTACATTGGATGATCAAACGGTAAATTACTATTCTTACTATGCACTAATGACTTGGAACTTCAATTCAGAACCTGTTCGAATGGGGGTGAAGCAGATTAGTGAATCGCTCTACAAACAGCTATCTGCTACTGATTTGCGTCGCAAATGGTGGGACGAAATGGGAGAATTGCCATTGCCAACTGCCAATTATACGGCTTACAAGTATTCTAACCGTAAGTTCACAGCACGTGCTGAGGGTAACCCTGTGGGTCAAGTAGCTTTTATGCGATTGGCGGAACTCTATCTGATTTATGCTGAAGCTGCGGTGCGTAGTGGCAATAACGTGGCAGCAAGTGAAGTGTTTAGTCGCCTCATGATTACGCGAGACCCGGAATTTAATGCTCCTACATCTCCTGCCGATTTGCTTACTCAAATATTGATTAGCCGCCGTTTAGAGCTATGGGGAGAAGGTTTTAGATTTTACGATTTAAAACGCTTGGGTGAACCATTGCATCGTGATGGGTCCAATTTCAATTCTGCATTCTGTATTGTTCTTGATATACCCGCTTCGGATCCTCGTTGGCAATGGGCTATTCCGCAAGCTGAACTAGATGTGAATAGTAATATGGTACAAAACCACTATTGATGAGTAGATATGAATAGTAAATATTGGGTATTTATTTTTTCGTTGCTTTGTACCTTTTACTCTTGTAAAAATGAGGTAGAAATGCAAGAGGGATATCGGTATTTTAAAGATTTCCTCTCTAGGGAAGTTATAATACCCGATACAATTCGAAGCATAATTCCGCTGAATGAATCTACCATGCGAATGGTAAGTTATGTCAAAGCCACCGATTTAGTATGCGGAATTGAGGATGTTGAGATGCGAGGTGTTGCCTTTACCCACATATTTGCCAACCCAGAGATTAGAACAAAACCTGTAATAGGCCCAATGTACGGAGGTGATGCTGAACTTATTATGATTCAGAAGCCAGATATAGTTATTGTATCTAATCTCAACGCTTCCGAGGCTGACGAGATGCAGCAAAAAATGGATATACCTGTAGTGGTGATAGGCTATGGTGATATGGGGCCAAATAGGGAAGACTTTTATGCGGGACTAAGGCTTTTAGGTGATTTACTTGACAAAGGTATGGAAGCTGATTCATTGATAGCATATGTTCAAACAGAGATAGAAGAACTGCACCAAAGAACAGTAAACAAGGTTAGCCCCACTATCTATCTTGGAGGGATATCTTATCGTGGTAGGCACGATATACTTTCCACTGACCCTCATTATGCTCCATTCGAGATGACCAATCTATCAAATATCGCATTACAAATAGAAGAGGCAAAGATTCCCGAAATAGGTAATACCACTATAGATATCGAGTCTTTGTTGAGTTGGAACCCAGAAGTTATGTTTATCGATCAGGGAGGCTATAGACTCGTCAAGAATAATTTTGATAGCTTTAGCGCACTTTCTAGGCTACTCGATTGTTATAAGAATAAGCAAATCTATCTATTGTGGCCCTACTATATGTTCCACTCTAATTTCGAGGTGATGCTTATCAACGCTTGGAATGTGGGTAAAGTGATTTATCCCGATGAGTTTAAAGATGTAGATATAAAGAATAAGACGGATGAGATATTAATGCATTTTGTAGGCAAACCTGTATCTCCTGAACTAATTGAGCAGTGGGGATGGTTCCGTAATATAACTGACGAATTATAAGCATGAAAGACAAAGATCTTATTAAGCAATACAAACGACTGCGACTAAATAGAGTGGTCTTTGCCTTAGCAATGCTCATCTTTTTGATAGTTGTTATGGTATATGCATTTACTACTGGCGGAAGTCATTTAACGTTAAGCGACTTTTTCTCTATCTTCCAACCCGGAAATCATGAGATGAGTACACAAATATTCTTTAATATTCGACTACCTCGTATTATTGGTGCTATTATTACAGGTGTAGCTCTTGCAATATCTGGAGTAGTGATGCAGATTATTCTACGGAATCCTTTGGCTTCCCCCTATACTATGGGAATATCCTCATCAGCAGCCTTTGGTGCTGCACTTGCTATCATCCTTTTTGGAGGCTATAATTCTGTGGGTAAAGTAGGGAGTGTTTTCTACTTCGACAATCCTTATACCATCGCTATATTCTCGTTTATAACCTCTCTGCTGGCTTTGTTTTTCATATTAATGATATCGAAATGGCGAAGCACCAATTCCGAGATTATTATTTTGGCAGGTATCATCATCAGTTCTTTCTTTGGGGCAGGCATCGCTGCATTGCAGTATATCGCTAATAAGGTACAGCTTGCTACAATAGTCTTCTGGTCTTTTGGGGATTTGGGGCGTTCCAATTGGACAAGGCTTCTGATTATCTGTGTGGTATGCATACCTATATTTATCTATTTCTATGTCAATAGATGGAACTATAAGGCCTTACGAAGTGGAGATGAATATGCGTATAGTTTAGGGGTGAATGCAGCCCGATTACGTCATACCACCTTGATTTGTTGTACTCTTTGCACATCTATTGTAGTTTCATTTTTTGGAGTTATTGCGTTCGTTGGGTTGGTAGTGCCCCACATAGTGCGAGCTGCCATAGGAAACAATGAGGAACACCTAATTCCATGCACAGCTATTTGCGGAGGTGTATTCCTCCTATTATGCGACACTTTGGGAAGAACACTTTTCTCACCAACTGTTATTCCTGTTGGGATTATTACCTCATTTGTTGGAGTACCCATCTTTTTATTTCTATTATTTAAGAATAAATTGAAATGAACATAGAGATAAATAATCTATCATTTGCCTATAAAGATAAGTTGGCGCTAGATGATATTAATCTGACGATGGAATCGGGAGATCTAGTAACTATATTAGGTCCTAATGGTTCGGGGAAAAGTACGCTTTTAAAGTGTATTGTTTCTATTCTTAAGACCAATGATGGAGCTATTCATATTGATGGAAGAAGTCAGAAATCATATACCCCTAGAGAACTTTCTCAACTCATAGCCTATATTCCTCAAAGTGAGATATGTACAATGGAACTCAATGTTTTTGATACAGTGATGCTGGGAAGGAAGCCCTACATAGGATGGCATTCGTCTCAAGAAGATCTTGAGAAAACAGAACGCATACTTCTAGAACTGGACCTGGAAGAGTTTGCCTTCCGTAGCATGCAGACGCTTAGTGGTGGACAACGACAGCGCGTTTACATTGCTAGAGCCATGATACAAGAGCCTAAGATTTTGCTCCTTGATGAGCCAACAGCCAATCTAGATATTTATCATCAACTTAAAGTGATGGAGCTGTTGAAGAAATTGGCAGCAGAAGGTATGATTATTATCCTTACAGAGCATGATATAAACATGGCTTCACGGTATGCTAGCAAAGTAATAATGCTGCGCAATGGTAAAGTGTTCAACTGTGGAGATAACTCCGTTTTTTCAGAGGAGAACATTCGTAATTTATATGACATTCATGCCTCTATTCATTGTCTTCACGACCAAATATATGTTGTTCCGGAAAGTATTGTGAAATAATTAGATCCAGAATACTATGACTACTCTTATACCTATAGGATATGTGCACAACGCTTGTAATTATCAGGATAAACCAGGGCTGATTAAACAAGAGATCTCTACAATTGAGATAGAAGAAAATTATGCAGAAGGTTTAATTAATATTCTTGAACACGAGTGTATTACAGTTGTCTTTGGTTTAGATCTCATTGACGAGGTTCATCTCACAGAGAATCGTAGAGCAGGAGGGAAGTGGGGTATTTTTGCCTGCCGCTCTCAATATCGTCCCAATCACATTGGAGTAACTAATTGTAAACTTTTGAGCTGTGAAGGGAGAATCCTTACAGTTCAAGGATTAGACGCATGTAATTTATCTCCTGTGTATGATTTGAAATGTCCTGATACATCGGAACAAGAGTTGCTGAAAATTCACAATAATATTCTGCTCAAGAACCCCCGCCATGATATTGACTACTGTTTGCGCAATGATTTATTTTATCCACTTCTACTCAGTGCAGGGCAACTTACCGGTGTGATTGATTATGATTTAAAATTAGGAGTACTAGCGGGTATTTACTTTGTACAAATGGCCAAGGAGAAGGGGTGTAGCTACACTATTGATTCGCTATCGTTAATCGTTACATGCCCCACCGCTTTAGCCAAGGGTGCAAGTTTTGTAACAGGTGCTAATATCATACGTGCAGATTATAATCATATTGGTCTTCCCACATTAATTTTTCAAACTCCAACGAATAAATATATTCTTAATCTGAAATCAGATGTACCTAAAGTTATTCAAAATACTAAAGCTAATCCTATAGTTTTTTGGGAAATACACATTATTGCTAACTAAGTCATATCAATCATATTGTTTATTGTTTTAATCAAAATAGTTAATAGAGAGACTCTCTACTTGAATTCGTGAACTAATCAGATTACAAATTGTTTGAATCTTAATAGTCCTAGGATTATTATAATATTAACATTAATAAAATTTGAACTATGCATTTAACACCTAAAGAGCTTGACAAGCTTACTCTGCTAACCCTTGGCATTATTGCAGAAAGACGTTTAGCAAAAGGATTAAAGTTGAACTATCCTGAATCGGTGGCATACATTACTTCGGCTGCTCTTGAAGGAGCTCGAGAAGGTAAAACCGTTGAGGAAGTAATGAATGATGCGGCAAATGTCTTAAAGAAAGACGACGTAATGGAGGGAGTTGCTGATATGATTAATCTCCTTCAAGTGGAAGCTGTATTCCCAGACGGATCTCGTTTGGTAAGTATACACAATCCAATTAAGTAACATTATTCAAAGTTTTAAAGAGATTTGATCATGAGTAACAATGAAGTAGATTCTAAGAAAGATCAAGTGGGTACATTTTATGAAACCCCAGAAGGTATATTCCAAGGTACTCCTCCTATGGCTTATCCTAATACACCCGGATATAAGCCAGACAAACCAGTTCCTGTGGGTGGAGTTGTTTTAGCGGATGAACCAATAGGATATAATGTAACTAGACGAACCGTAAAGTTGGTGGTACGCAACACCGGAGATCGTCCTATCCAAGTAGGTTCGCATTTCCATTTCTTCGAGGTAAACCGCTATTTGGAGTTTGACAGAGAGGCCGCTTATGGCTATCATTTGAACATTCCTGCTACTACTGCCATCCGCTTTGAACCAGGAGACGAGAAAGAAGTAGAGGTTGTTGCCTTTGGTGGTAAACAGCGCGTTATTGGATTCAATGATTTGACTATGGGATTCACTGGTGGTGAAGACTTCCCTACCTATTTCCCAAATAGAACTAAGGCCATTGGCCGTATGACAAAATATGGGTTCAAAAGTGTATCTGAAAGTGAAGCAGAAGCTGGATATATATCAGACAAAAATACCGGATCTAAATAATTAAAACTATGGCTACAATTTCAAGACAAGAAAATAACAACTTATTTGGCCCAACTGTAGGCGATAAAATTCGCCTTGGAAATACTGAACTGTATGTTGAGATTGAAAAAGATCTTCGCACCTATGGCGATGAGGTGGTATATGGCGGTGGAAAAACATTGAGAGATGGAATGGGCTTGGCTAATACAACTACATCTAAAGATGGATCACTCGATTTGGTTATTACCAATGTTACAATTATTGATGCTAAGCTTGGTGTAATTAAAGCAGATGTTGGTATAAAGGATGGAAAGATTGCAGGTATAGGAAAGGCAGGTAACCCTAATGTAATGGCTGGAGTAGACCCTGACTTGGTAACCGGTGCGTCAACTGATGCCATCTCTGGAGAACATCTCATTTTGACAGCCGCAGGTATTGATGGGCATGTGCACATGATTGCTCCTCAACAAGCCTATAACTGTTTGAGTAATGGTATTACTACTCTTATAGGTGGGGGGATTGGTCCGAGTGATGGTACTAATGGTACTACTATAACATCCGGAACTTGGAACATTGAACGTATATTGCAATCAATTGAAGGACTTCCTATTAATATCGGTCTATTGGGCAAGGGTAACTGCTCTGTTGCTGCTTCACTAGACGAACAAATTGTTGCCGGTGCTTGCGGTTTTAAGATTCATGAAGACTGGGGAACCACTCCTGCTGCTATTCGTGCATGTATGGATGCTGCGGAGAGATATGATGTTCAGGTTGCAATACATACAGATACATTGAACGAGAGTGGTTATGTGGAAGATTCAATAGCCGCCATTGATGGACGCACCATACACACTTACCACACTGAAGGTGCCGGTGGTGGGCACGCTCCCGACTTAATAAAAGTCGCTTCGATGGCTAATGTACTTCCTTCGTCTACCAATCCTACCATACCATTTGGCGTAAACTCGCAAGCCGAGCTATTTGATATGATTATGGTATGTCACAATTTGAATCCAAACATTCCATCGGATGTTGCATTTGCCGAAAGCCGAGTTAGACCCGAGACTCAATCCGCAGAAAACGTATTGCACGATTTGGGTGTAATTTCTATGGTTTCATCAGACTCGCAAGCTATGGGCCGTGTGGGAGAATCGTTTATGCGTACATTCCAGATGGCTGACTATATGAAGAAGGTTCGTGGTAAACTAGCTGAAGATTCTGATAAGAATGACAACTTCCGTGTTCTTCGTTACATTGCTAAGATGACTATTAATCCGGCAATTACTTACGGAGTTTCGGATATACTGGGATCTATTGAAAAAGGCAAAATGGCCGACTTAGTATTATGGGAACCCGCCTTCTTTGCTACGAAACCAAAGATGGTGATTAAAGGGGGACTAATAAACTGGGCAGAAATGGGTGATCCTAATGCTTCACTACCAACTCCACAGCCTATTATTTATAGACCTATGTTTGGAGCCTTTGGTAAGGCTATGCCAAAAACATGTGTTTCTTTCGTCTCAGGAGCAGCTTACGATTTGGGTATTAAAGAAAAATTGGGCTTGGATAGAATTATTTATCCAGTGCGACAAACACGTCAGCTCACAAAATCTCATATGATGCACAATACAGGTATGCCAAAAATTGAGGTAAATCCTGAAACATTCCAGGTAATGGTTGATGGAATTCCGGCATATGTAGAACCTGCTAAAGAGTTCGCTTTGGGACAGCTCTACTGGTTTAGCTAGAAGCCTATAAACATATACACATCAAAAGTTTTATAAGGTGAGTCAATATGTCCGGCACTTCTGCTTTTTGTTTATTGAAGCAAAAGTACCGGACTATTACTAATAATTCTGACAAAAAGGTCACTTTGACAACATTAATACTAATATATCTATGAACATTTATACCGAAATTTTAGGTAATATATACCATGATCAAGCATGGGCGGAGAAGCTTAAAACTGCCAATATTGAAAAAATAGAACTAGATCAATGGACAGCTCAGAAAAGCCGTTTCCTAGCTAAGGGTAACCAAGGGAATGAATACCCAATAGCACTGAAAAGACACTCACAGGTAGTAAACGGTGATATTATCTACTTTAATCCAACAGAAAATAAAGCAGCCATATTAGAGATCGATTTAAGTCCTGTGATGGTGGTTGACTTAAGTGAACTATGCAATAAAAAACCTGAGGAAATAATAAGAATAGCTGTGGAGCTAGGACATGCCATTGGAAATCAACACTGGCCTGCAGTGGTGAAAGGGACAAAAGTCTATGTACCGCTTACAGTTGATAAGAAAGTGATGTTAAGTGTCATGGAAACTCATCATTTGGAGGGCATTACTTATGAGTTTCATCAAGGTGTAGAGGTTATACCTTATTTGGCACCTCATGAAATTAGAAGACTTTTTGGAGGAGCAGGGCAAGAGAGTCATGCCCACGATCATGGACATTCGCATCATCATCAACATTAAGTCACAACTCTATGAAGAAAGATATTGTAAAGTTAATGCGTCTGCTTCAATTCACAGACTCAACATTGCCCGTTGGGGCATTCTCCTTCTCAAATGGCCTAGAGACAGCTGTCAATCAAAACTTAGTGTATGATGCAGCTACGTTGGAGGCTTACGTGAGATCCATAGCCATTCAAGCCGCCTATAGTGATGGTATTGCTGCGCTTCATGCACATAGAGCGATGCTTCAACAAGACTATGATAAGCTAGTTCATATTGATAATTACTTGCTTCTTTTCAAGATGAATGATGAAACGCGTCAAATGCTTCGTCGCATGGGAAAGAAGATGATAGAGCTGAGTCTACAAGTCTTGTCAGATGCTATCTTAGAAAGATGGTTGGAGGATATTAAAATAGATAGATCTCCTGGAACATACCCTGCTGCACAAGGAGCAATATTTGCACTGATGGGACTATCGGAAGAAGAACTATTCAGTTCACATCAATATGGAGTAATAAACATGGTATTAAGTGCCGCATTGAGGTGTGTTAAAGTATCACACTATGATACACAGAAGATTTTATTTACACTTAACGAGCAATCTCAAGAGTTCTTCAATGAGATTAAAACATTTCAGCTTGACGAGATGAACACCTTTGTTCCACAAATAGACATATTAAGCTCATTGCACGAGAAAGGCAATATGCGAATGTTTATGAACTGATAAATCAATACTAACAATTAAGAGATAAAGAGATGAGCAACACTTGTAGAATAGGAGTAGGCGGACCAGTAGGTTCTGGAAAAACCGCATTGATAGAGGCTATTACGCCACGACTTTTAGAGAAAGGTATGAAGGTTTTAATTATTACAAACGACATTGTAACCACCGAGGATGCTAAGCACGTGCGTAAAATGTTGAAAGGAATATTGATTGAAGATCGTATCATTGGTGTTGAGACCGGGGCGTGTCCGCATACTGCTGTACGCGAAGACCCATCAATGAATATTGCTGCAGTTGAAGAAATGGAGGCTAAGTTTCCTGATACAGATATTGTACTTATTGAGTCGGGAGGAGATAATCTAACTTTGACCTTCAGTCCTGCATTGGTAGATTTTTTTATTTATGTAATTGATGTAGCTGCAGGAGATAAGATTCCACGTAAAGATGGACCGGGCATATCACAATCGGACATTCTGGTAATAAACAAGACTGACCTTGCACCTTATGTCAACGCAAGTCTTGAAGTAATGAGACATGATAGCGAATTGATGCGTCCAGGGAAGCCTTTTATATTTACCAACTGTATGACAGGAGAAGGAATAGACGAATTAGTTGAGTTACTATTCCGTACAGCATTGTTTGATAAAATAAAAAAAGAATAGATATGGTTGATTTTTCGGCAGTACGTGAAGTCGCTCCTTATTTAGAGCAGCCAAAGGCTATGCATGTAGGTGCTCCAGGCAAGACGGGCTATTTATTCTTAGGGTTCGAGTTGGACAAAGAAGGAAAGTCTATCCTAAGGAATTTAGACAGGCGAGTGCCACTTATTGTTCAAAAGGCGCTTTATTTTGATGCGGAGATGCCTGAGATGCCTTGTGTCTATATACTATCATCAGGTGGTCCTAACGTAGATGGTGATAGGTACGAACAAAATATTACAGTTCGAAAAGATGCATTTGCATTTGTATCTACAGGTGCAGCCACCAAGTTAGCTGAGATGCGTTACAATTATTCTGGTCTTAAGCAGAGATTAGTGCTAGAAGAAAACGCATATCTAGAGTTTCTTCCCGAACAGGTCATACCATGCAAACATACGCGCTTTATTTCGGATACAGAGATAGTAATAGACCCTACTGCTACTCTCTTTTACTCTGAGATATTCACTTCGGGAAGAAAGCATTATAAGGATGGAGAGACTTTTCAGTATGATTTGCTATCAATATGTGCGCATGGGAAACGTCCAGATAATCAACCTTTGTTTAGAGAAAAGTTTATCATTTCTCCAGATAAAGTAAACCCCACAGTATTGGGTATTATGGATGACTATGATGTATTTGCCAACGTTATTGTGATGACTCCGCCTCTTCAGGCTAAATCTATATATGAGGCGACTGCGGTTGGTATTGATACTGACCGAAATATAGCCATTGGTATTACACATTTGCCCAATAATTGTGGTCTACTATTTAAGGTTCTTGGCCAAGAATCGGAACCTGTAAAAAAGATAGTTAGAGAATTCTGTTCCTTGGTGAGACAAGTGGTTAAAGGAAAACCTTTACCACAGGAATTTCCATGGAGATAATCAAATATTTAGTTTTATGGATACAGCTAATTTAAGTAGTCAATCTCAGCTCTCTTCTCTGTTCTCCCTAGATTTTGTGAAGATGCTATTGCGCGGAGCGGGTCAAGTAATGTTCCAGAATAACATTTGGACAGGTCTTCTATTTCTGTGTGGCATTTTTTGGGGAGCATATGCAGAGGGTTCCGGATTGGTGGCATGGGGTGCGCTTGTCGGGCTCTTTACATCAACCTTTACAGGATGTGTTCTGGATATGTCAGCAGATGATGGAAAGAATGGCTTATGGGGGTTTAACGGTATACTAGTAGGTTGTGCTTTTCCTACTTTCCTTGGAAGTACCGTATTTATGTGGATAGGCTTAATACTTTGTTCAATGCTTACCACAGTGCTACGTACGGGGTTCAATAATATAATGGCAGCTTGGAAAATCAACTCCCTTACCTTCCCATTTGTATTTAGTTCATGGGTATTCTTTCTAGCTGCACGACTGATGCATGGTATCCCAACAGAAGGGATGGCCACGCCTGGTCTAATTAACCACTTTACTTCTAGTATTGATCTAAGCTTTTTCAGCTTAGTAATTTACTGGTTGAAGGGGATCTCTCAGGTATTTCTAATCGACTCTCCTATAACGGGAATATTCTTCCTTGCAGCGCTTTTCGTCAATAATAGATGGTCTGCTATGTGGGCAGCTATTGCCTCTGCACTATCGCTATTTGTCATTCTGATATTCCAAGGACCTGGCACAGATATAGCTAGCGGTCTATATGGGTTCAGTGCAGTGTTAACAGGTATAGCATTAGGCTCTATCTTTTATAAAGTCAACCCTAGAACAGCTATTTGGACATTGATAGGTATCGTGATAACTGTATTTGTACAAGCTGCCATGAACAGTCTGTTTGAACCTCTTGGACTTCCTACCTTTACAGGTCCTTTCTGTGTGGCTACTTGGTTGTTTTTACTTCCTTTGTTTAAGTTTGATAAACACGATCCGGATCACTCTATATGGCATAGAAAAGAGCATTAGAATATTCCTCAGAGATGGATAGAGAAGAGATTAATATGGACACCATGCCATTGCGATGGGGACATTTTAGGGTCTTGATTGTCGCATCTTTGGGACAACTTATAGGTGCCGCACTTGCTACATTGGTGGGGATCCTACTACCAATGATACAGATTCATATCCATCCAGAGTTATCATCTTTGGAACAAGGAGTCATTTGTTGTGCTAGTTTAATTGGCATAACATTTGGCTCCTTTGTAATAGGTAATTTGAGCGATCGCTTTGGCTATCTTCTCTTTTTTAGACTTTGTCCGATTATTGTCTTTCTTTCTTCGCTAACAGTTTATTATTATGACAACCTAACAATTCTAGTAATAGGGCTTTTTATAATGGGCTTTGCCATCGGTGGAGAATATAGCCTTGATGGTGACTATATATCCGAGATAATGCCGCGGAAATGGAAGCTTTTTATGGTTGGAGTGGCAAAATCTTCTTGTGCAATTGGTAATATTTTAATGGCTTCATTGTGCTATTTACTATTGACTCTTCATCCCACGCCAGAACTCTGGAATAAACTGATCCTAATAATCAGTTCCATTTCGCTAGTCATGATACTGTTGCGTATTCGATTTGCTCAAAGTCCAGGTTGGTTAATCGCACATGATAGGCCAGATGAAGCAGAGAAATCTGTTCGCTATTTCTTGGGTAAGGATGTGCAAATCGGCGAGTTTGTTAACCACACCAAAATGGTACCAAAAACTAAAATAGCTTGGAAAGAGCAATTTAGTAAGGATAATATTAGGAAAATCTTATTCAGTGGCATCCCATGGGCATGCGAAGGGTTAGGTGTTTATGGTATTGGCGTTTTCTTACCTATTCTCGTAATGGCATTAGATTTAGATCCTAGCTCATCTATTCCCATCGAACGTGTAGTAGAATCTATTAAGATTACCACCTTTATCACGTTATTCATCGTAATAGGGTTTGGAGTCGGTTTATATTATATAAACAAGATATATCACATTAAAATGCAGACTATAGGATTTGTTGCCAGTGGGTGTGGTTTGATTATTTTACTTATTGCGTATATTTTACATCTACACATTGCGTTCGCAATAGCTGGACTAATGATATTTGAACTATTCCTGAATTTTGGGCCACATCTTGTTACCTACATCATCCCAAGCCAAATTTACCCTATTTCAGACCGAGGCTTTGGTTCGGGTTTAGCTACCTCTTGCGGGAAGGTAGGTGCAATATTAGGTGTACTGTTTATGCCATTACTATTAAAATGGGGTGGCGTTAAACTAGTACTTCTTGTTACGGCGGCATTTATGTTTCTTGGGGCACTAGTAACCCTCCTTATAGGTACTAAAGTACTCCCAAATCCACACGCACAAAGTAAGAACTTGGCAATATAGATAGTCCTCATTTGCTTTTTAAACAGTATTTGAACATTGTTTAAATAAAAATTGTTTTTTCATATATTCACATATTAACTAGTAAACAAACTATAATTTCTACATTATGGACTTAGATTTTCTCAATACTGGAAACGTGGCCTTCATGGTAATAACCACTGTGTTGGTATTTTTTATGACCCCTGGACTAGCATTCTTTTATGGTGGGTTAGTAGAACGAAAGAATTCCTTGACAATGATGATGTATACCTTTATTGCCATAGGTATAGTTACTGTATTATGGACTTTTGGTGGGTTTTCTGTGGTTTTTGGAAAAGATCTAGGCGGAATAATAGGTTCGCCTTTTGAATATTTCCTTCTAAACAATGTTCAGTTCGAGATCAATCCGAATTACGGATCTTCGATTCCGTTCCTAATGTTCTTTATGTACCAGTTAATGTTTGCTATAATCACAGCGCCTCTATTAACGGGAGCTATTGCTGGTAGAATCACAATTAGTGGATGGATTAAAGTTTTAGCACTTTGGATGATACTTATCTATTTCCCTGTTGCTCACTGGGTATGGGGAGGAGGATTTCTTGCGGAATTAGGATTTGTGGACTATGCTGGGGGTACTGTTATTCATGTCACTGCAGGATTTAGTGCATTGATAGGTGTGCTCTATTTAGGCAGACGCAAAGTTATTCCAAAGCGCGATTACGGAAATATGAATTTAGTCCTATTGGGCACTGCTATCCTTTTATTTGGATGGTTTGGTTTCAACTCTGGAGGTGCCCTAGAAGGAGGAGAAACAGCCGCTATAGCCTTCACCAATACAGGTATAGCATCGGCTTTTGCTACCATTGTATGGGTAATACTTGCCTATAATCGTGATAGAAAATTCTCTTTTGTCGAACTCACCACAGGGGCAGTGGCAGGTCTAGCTACCATCACTCCTTGTGCCGGTTATGTTTCACCCCAAGGAGCAGTTGCTATTGGTATCATTGCCGCTTTTGTGTGCTACAGTTGTCTGATCTTTACTAAAAAGATGAAATGGGATGATGCCCTTGGTGTATGGGGTGTACACGGTATGGGAGGTTTTACAGGATCATTGCTAATTGGTATATTCGCAGTAGCAGAGGTCAACAAGGTATCGGGTAGCATTGAACAATTCCTTGTTCAACTTATGGGTGTTGCTATTGTTGTGGTCTATACATGTGTGATGTGTTGGATTATCTTTAAAGTTTGCGACGTGATAGGCGGAATACGCACAACGGAAGAGGCTCAAGAACAAGGATTGGATAGTAAATATATGACTGAGGTAGAAGATACTCAACAATAACTAATTATTTAGAATTGTATTAATGAATGGCAGTAGGTAATCGACAACTGATTACCTACTGCCATTCATTTGATTCATGATTTCTAAACGTTTTTGAAATGCAAATAGTAAGTAGACAGGCTGACATATAGTTGGCGATGGATTTAATAGATAGAAAACTAGTAAAGCGCTTGCACACAAATTAATAAAGGATCTGCTACTGTTTTAATCATTTGTATTGTATTTTTTTAAGTATAGAAATATATTTTTAATTTAAAAGTTTTGATGTATGCAAAATATGTTTAGCTTTGCGAGTAAGAAAAAACACAGAAATAACTTTAAATAACTATGATCATGGACAAGAAAAGAGTCTATACATTCGGGAATGGCCAAGCCGAAGGCAAAGCCAATATGAAAAATCTGTTAGGTGGTAAAGGTGCTAACCTTGCCGAAATGAACCTCATTGGCGTTCCCGTTCCTCCTGGATTTACTATCACTACCGACGTTTGTTCTGAATATTACGAGGTGGGACAAGAAAAACTTGTTGAGCTTTTAAAAGTCGAAGTCGAGAAAGCAATTACAAATATTGAAGAGTTGATGAGGTCGAAATTCGGTGACACAGAGAATCCTTTATTGGTATCTGTGCGCTCGGGTGCTCGCGCTTCTATGCCTGGTATGATGGATACCATTCTAAACCTTGGTCTTAACGACGAGGTAGTTGAAGGATTGAGCCGCAAAACTGGGAATCCACGCTTTGCTTGGGATTCTTATCGTCGATTTGTACAGATGTATGGTGATGTGGTGCTTGGTATGAAGCCAACAAATAAGGATGATATAGACCCTTTCGAAGCCATTCTAGAAGAAGTAAAACATGAGGCAGGCGTCAAAGAAGATAATCAACTATCAGTTGATCAACTGAAGGTACTTGTTAAGCGCTTTAAGAAAGCTGTAAAAGAACAAACTTGTTATGATTTCCCTACCTCAGCCTACGAACAATTATGGGGTGCTGTTTGTGCGGTATTCAATTCGTGGATGAACGAACGCGCTATCTTATATCGTAAGATGGAAGGTATACCCGCAGAATGGGGAACAGCTGTTACTGTGCAAGCAATGGTGTTTGGTAATATGGGCGATACATCTGCTACAGGTGTTTGCTTCTCACGTGATGCCGGCACAGGTGAAGATATCTTCAATGGTGAGTATCTTATCAATGCACAAGGCGAAGATGTGGTGGCAGGTATCCGTACACCTCAACAAATCACTAAAGAAGGTTCTATCCGCTGGGCCAAATTAGCATGTATATCAGAAGAAGATCGTGCAAAGAAATTTCCTTCAATGGAAGAGGCTATGCCTAAAATATTTCAAGAATTAGACAGACTTCAAACGCATCTTGAAAACCACTACCGTGATATGCAGGATATGGAGTTCACCGTACAAGAAGGTAAACTTTGGTTCTTGCAGACTCGTAATGGTAAACGCACAGGTGCTGCCATGGTGAAGATTGCAATGGATCTGCTTCATCAAGGTATAATAGATGAAAAAGAGGCTATTATGCGTTGTGAACCAAATAAGTTGGACGAACTTCTTCATCCAGTATTTGATAAGATAGAACTTAAAAAGGCTAAGGTTTTGACGCGCGGTTTGCCAGCTTCGCCTGGTGCTGCTACGGGACAAATAGTATTCTTTGCTGACGATGCAGCTGCTTGGGGTGCCAATAATAAGAAGGTGATCATGGTTCGTATTGAGACTTCACCAGAAGATTTAGCCGGTATGGCCGTAGCACAAGGTATCTTGACTGCCCGCGGCGGTATGACCTCACATGCGGCAGTAGTAGCTCGTGGTATGGGTAAATGCTGTGTATCGGGAGCAGGTGCTCTCAATATCGACTATAAAAATCGTACTGTAGAAATTGAAGGCAAAGTATACAAGGAAGGCGATTATATATCACTCAATGGTAGTACAGGCGTAGTGTACGAAGGTGAAGTGCCTACTCAAGCCGCAGAACTATCTGGTGACTTCGGTGAACTGATGGCCTTAACAGATAAATATTCTGACCTTCAAGTACGCACTAATGCCGATACTCCTGCAGATGCACATACCGCTAGAGAGTTTGGAGCTGTAGGTATTGGTCTTTGCCGCACTGAGCACATGTTCTTTGAGGGTGAAAAGATCAAGGCAATGCGTGAAATGATTTTGGCCGAAAATGTAGGGGGTAGATGCACTGCATTAGAAAAAATCCTACCTTACCAACAAGAAGACTTTAAAGGCATTTTCAAAGCAATGGAAGGTTGTCCTGTAACAGTTCGCTTACTCGATCCTCCTTTGCATGAGTTTGTTCCTCATGATACAAGAGGTCAGCAAGAGATGGCAGAAGCTATGGGTGTAAGTCTGCAATATATTCAGCAACGAGTGGATATGCTTCACGAACAGAATCCAATGTTGGGCCATCGTGGTTGCCGCTTAGGTAACACTTATCCGGAAATCACGCAGATGCAAACTCGTGCTATCCTTGGTGCAGCTCTGGAGCTAAAGAAAGAGGGGGTAGTGACTTATCCGGAAATTATGGTGCCACTAACCGGAATTTTATATGAATTCAAGGAACAAGAAGATATTATCAAGGAAGAAGCTGAAAAGATATTCAAAGAAAAAGGCGATCGCATTGATTTCAAAGTTGGTACAATGATTGAAATTCCTCGCGCAGCCTTAACTGCCGACCGCATTGCTTCTGAAGCCGAGTTCTTCTCATTTGGTACTAACGACCTTACTCAGATGACTTTCGGTTATTCTCGTGACGATATTGCTTCGTTCTTGCCTATCTACCTAGAGAAGAAGATTCTTAAAGTAGACCCATTCCAAGTGCTCGACCAAAATGGTGTGGGCCAACTAATTCGTATGGCTACAGAGAAGGGGCGTGCTGTTCGCCCGGATCTTAAATGTGGTATATGTGGTGAACATGGCGGAGAACCTTCCTCAGTTAAGTTCTGTCATAAAGTGGGTCTGAATTACGTCAGCTGCTCTCCATTTAGAGTACCTATTGCTAGATTGGCAGCGGCACAGGCAGCTATAGAGTGTTAAGAATAACAACCAATATTTAAGGAGCGATAACTCAAACTATAAAGAGTTGTCGCTCTTTCTATTTACGACATGTTTGAAAAAAACAGCCACAACCTACAACCATCCATAAACATTCGTTGTTATCTATAAAAATGTAAATAACCTTGAATATGTCTAAAAACTATCATACTAACACGAGGGCAGCGGCTGTATCGGGTAGTTTTTACCCCAATAACCCCGTTGAATTGAGAGCCGTATTGAACGATTACTTTCAACCTTATGCCAATCAAATGGCTGACAGCAATGTGTGCGCTTTAATTGTGCCTCATGCTGGCTATATCTTTTCGGGAAGTGTAGCTGCAGCTGGATATGCTCAGCTTGATCCCGAACGTCAGTATAAACGTATATTTCTTATTGGACCCGCTCACAGAACCTATGTTGGTGGTGCTTCTATTAATTATAAGGTTGATTTCTATGAAACTCCATTAGGGAACGTGGCAGTAGATATAGAAACATGCAAACAGCTAATTAACTCTAATTCAGATTTTATCTACCATCCTCAAGGTGATGTAGAAGAACATTCGCTGGAAGTACAGCTTCCATTTCTTCAATATCGCTTAAAGCATGTTCCGCCAATTGTGCCTATTGTGATGAGTAGCGAGGGGGTTCCTGCTTTACAAAGGATGGCTGAAACTTTGAAACCTTATTTCAATAGCGAAAACCTGTTTGTAATCAGCAGTGATTTCTCGCACTACACAGATTATGAGAAGGCCTGCCGTGTTGATGGGCGTACCGGTGAGGCGATAGAGAATTTAGATCCACGGCTATTTATTGAAGCACTTGTTGGCAATAGTAAGGAGAATGATAATAAACTTGTGACAAGCGCTTGCGGTCAATCGGCAATACTGTTGCTATTGCTCTTAATTAATAGGGAGAAAAACATTCATGTGGAGCATCTCGTTTATAAGAATTCGGGTGATTCGAAATATGGCGATAAAGATCAGGTTGTAGGTTATCATGCCTTTGCTTTCACTCGCGATAATATATCCTCTGAAAATAAAAGCAAAAATAACTCTGAGACTTTCACATTGACAAAAGCCGAGAAGTTAACATTGCTCCACATCGCCCGTCAAAGTATAACCAATCGTTTATTGAAATCTGATCATCCAATTTATCAAAATAAAGAGATAACTCCTGCTCTTAGAAAAGAGTGTGGAGCTTTTGTTACTCTTCATAAGGATGGAAAACTACGTGGCTGTATTGGGCATATTATAGGCGATCAGCCTCTCTGTGAAACTATTGAAGAGATGTCTGTTGCAGCAGCCTTTAGGGATCCACGTTTTCATCCACTGCAACGAGAAGAGTTAAGTCGAATTGAAATCGAAATTTCAGTATTGACACCACTCAAACTAATTCATAGCATAGATGAATTTACATTAGGTAAGGATGGTATTTTTATAGAAAAGGATGGTAGAAGCGGAACTTTCTTACCGCAGGTAGCCAATGAGACGGGCTGGTCTGAAGAGGAATTCCTGGGTCACTGCTCACGCGATAAGGCTGGACTAGGATGGAATGGGTGGATTAATGCTAACCTCTATACTTACGAAGCAATAGTGTTTAATGAAGCAGATATGTTATGAGAGGCGAAAGGCATCAATCAAACAAAGAAGCTCTTTTCTACCATCAAACCGATAGAGGGGTGCAATGCGACCTTTGTCCTCATGGTTGCAATATGGGCGAAGGCCAGTATGGTGTTTGTTTAAGTAGAGTGAATCGTCAGGGCAAGTTAATCAGTGAAGTATATGGTTTGCCTTGTGTAATGAATGTGGACCCTATTGAGAAGAAACCTTTATTTCACTTCCTACCTGCAAGCCAGTGCCTTTCTATTGCCACAACAGGGTGTAATCTTTCGTGTAAGAACTGTCAGAACTATACCATTTCACAAGAGAAGGTCAGCGAAGCAGCTTCGCAGCTGATATTGCCAACCCAAGTAGTGGCAACTGCGCTTGACGAACAGTGTCCGAGCATTGCCTATACCTACACTGAACCACTGACTTATTATGAGTACACCAAGGATATAGCAATTTACGCCAGAGAGAACAATGTGAGAAATATTTTAGTATCAGCGGGATACATCAATCAAAAACCCCTTGAAGAGTTACTTCCTTTTATTGATGCCGCTAATATAGATCTAAAATCATTCGACGATGAGCTATATCGTAGACTAAATGGAGCTACTCTTCAGCCGGTTTTAAATACATTAAAAGCCCTTCTAGATGCTGGAGTGTGGCTAGAGATAACAAACTTGCTCATTCCTACACTAAACGACTCTGATGTGATGCTCCAAGAAATGTGTAATTGGCTAGTAAGTAATGGGTTTTCAAAGTGCCCGTTACATTTTAGTCGTTTCTTTCCTATGTATAGGCTAGAGAATATACCAATAACGCCATTGCAAACATTATTGAGAGCTTATGATATAGCTAAAAAAAGCGGCATGGAGTACGTCTATTTAGGGAATGTGTCAGAGATAGAGGGAGATAACACCTATTGTCCAAAGTGTAACACATTATTGATTCATAGACGTGGATTTACAGTTCTTTCCAATAAGTTAGAAGATGGCCATTGCTTCCACTGTGGTGAGAAGATACATGGGGTTTGGAGATAATCACTTTATAGCATCAGTTTTCAGAAGGCTGTAAACATTAAGATCAGTATACTTTCCTGATGCCAGTAGCTGACCTTCGCGCTCAGTCCCCTCATATTGGAAACCTAGTCGAAGAGGTACAGCATTGCTAGCGGTGTTATCTTTTGAACATTTGATTTGTATTCGATTAACCGGACGACTGTTGAATAACCATTTGCATAGATAACGGACAGTGTTGGTCATCACTCCCTTTCCACGGTATGGTGGAAATAGCCAGTAGCCAATCTCAATCCGGTCGTTTATAAAATCAGAGTTGGCTATGCCTATCATACCACATAAATCGTCGCCTTGTTCTATTACAAATGTGAGGTTACGAATAGGATATGATACCATTAGGAACTTTTCGATAACTGCTTGCTCATCAGAAAGTTTCTGTATATTGTCAACAAAAGGGAGCCACTGTCGCATATCCTCTCTGTACTTATTAATGCCGTGAAAGATGGACACTGCATCATCAAAGATGAGTTCTCGAAGCGTAAAATCGCCAAAACCAATAAAACTAGACTCCGGCTTAATCGTTTTCTCAAAAGCTTTGCGTACCTGTCCTCCTCGATAGGTGACTTCACCAACATATTTGAATCCCATCTTTCCAAATATGCGCAACATATAGTCGTTGTCATAGTTGGTATCTATTCTAAAGTTGGTTACTCCTTGTTTAAGTGCTTCTTTTTGAGCTTGCTCCATAAACTTCAATGCAAATCCCCTCCGTTTATACTTATCATTTACAGCCAAACGGTGCACGGTTAAATAGGGTAGATGATTCGACCATTTATTCTTTATCTGTTCATAGGTATGCTCTTCCTCGAATGACAAAACTCCATAGACTACGATTGAATCGCCATCGCTAATAACCATACCTTCACAGTTCTTGATATCTTTCTCGATAATGGCAAGGGAGGGGTAATCATTATTCCATTGCTTGCTACCGAGAGATTTCATTTGTGCTTTGGCCTGCTTAATAATCTCCCATATTGCAGTTTTATCTTTTTCTACTGCACGGCGAAACCAAAAATTACCTTCTAGCGGAGTATTGATCATATATTTGTCTTGATTGTCCTCAAAGATAAAATAATTTCTATTAAATAGTTTATCTTTATAATAATATCTTTAGTCTACTTAGGAGATATAGAGCAGTTAAATAGATTACTTATGTCGTTTCATTACAGTATTCCTATCGAAAATGCACTCCAAAGGCATAGCATCAGAAAAAGAGATTAATAAATCCCATCAAGAATCCAAGTAAACCACCTAGCCACACAATCCACTTCAATTCTTTGGAAACTACTTGCAAAGTGATACGTTCAAGTTCTTTCACATCCATATCGTTGATACGATCTTCTACTATTCGGCTTATATTAAGAGTGGCTAAAATACGCGGTAGCTGCTCCATTACGATTCGTTTATAGGATGATAGGATGTTTGCTTTTGCTTGTTCTATGCGATTTTTGTGTGAGGTGACAATTTCACTCATAGGACTGTTCAGTATATTATCAGCCTCCTTGTTAATTACTTTATTCACCATCTCCTCCGAGTTATTTTCAAGCAGCTGATTAATGTTCTTTGCTAAGAGTTCCTCAGCTGGGGCAGCTACGGCTTTCAAAAATTGATCTCCGCCAAAAAGGCCAAAAATAGATTCACGTGTTTTCTCTATGGCGTGCTGTATTACAACATGAGACACATACTTTCCTAACTCGGGGTTGGAGAGCTTCGCCTTCAGCACACCAGCTAGGTCTTCTTTTGTGCTATTTACTATTGTATCAACTTCTGTTTTTGACAATGTGTCATAGAGGTAACTCTGAAATGACTCACTGTTTAGCGATTGCTTGGCTATAAATACATCGATACTCGAAGCAATCTTATCGCACATCTCTTGCGAGAGGAGGGTACGCTCAATTGACTCTCTATTCATGAGATTCTCACTAATGGCTGTTCCAACGGTCAGAGCTAACCTTTTACGCTCTCGCGGAATAATACCGGGTGTGAAAGGCAACTGCCATTTACCAATGTACTTAGGGGTGAGGGGGCGAAAAATCATTTTCAATGCCACACTGTTGGTAAATAGACCAATCAATGCACCCACTATAGGGGAAACGATATACTGATAATCCATAACTAAACGATTATTTCTTGGTTACTACTAATATAGCTTTAAAAGCTTGAAAATACATAAACCCATTTCCCTAATTCCTTATTTTCTCTTTGATAATTTCAGATGCTGCATCGGTATACGCAGCAGTGCTGTCTCAGCCGTTGCAGTAATGCTGCGAAGCTCTATGCAGTAAGCTAGATTACCATTGTCACCATTCTATTGTACTATGCACTATATGCGAATGCACTAAATGCAGGCTAAAATGAATAACTAATTTTGCAAAACTTCTGCTATCAATCAAATGTAGCGACAAATGATGAAACATTCAAACTTTTTATGGGCTAAAAAAGAAAATTCTTATTTTTTTATCGGTTAACACTTTTGCCCTTAATCGCTTATTAATCACCATTTATACAGTTCTTAAATACCCTGTAGTTGTCAAAAAAGCAAATATCGCTCAAAGAAAAAAGCTGAATATGTTTTGCATATTCCAAATAAACATCTACCTTTGCATCACCAAAACAAACGGTTATATGCACTCTTAGCTCAGTTGGTAGAGCAACTGACTCTTAATCAGTGGGTCCAGAGTTCGAATCTCTGAGGGTGTACTTTGAAACGCTAATTACTTCTTAAAAAGTAGTTAGCGTTTTTTGTTTCTTGCTAACCCATAATCTACATATATGAAGACTAAAGCTATTCTTACCTCTCTCTTATGTGTTTTATCTACAGCAACTACAGCACAAATATGCAAAGTCCATCCTCCCGTCGCATATCATGTTACCGAACAAGGTGATTCAATCGGTTTACATGCACTCACTTCAAGTATTGATAATACAACTCAGCTTTACAAAGGAAAAACAGATGACGGTTATTATCTTTTTAGTGCCGACATGAGTATGATTATGGGGTCTCCTTTTGCATATTTCAACGAAAATAGGGTAGTGACAAAAGAGGGTCGGATTGGATTCTTAAATGATGATGGAGGCTTTTTGTTTGAGCCAATATATGAATACCTTTTTACGAGCGAGAAGCGTATTTATGCAAAAAGAGATGGCCTTTGGGGCATCTTTACTATTACCGGTGATACCATCTGCCCGCATATATATAAAGATTGCATTCAAATGGCTCCGCGTAGATTTATAATGACCAACACTAAAGACAAAGCAGGTATAATAGATTATAATAATAAAGTTCTTATCCCTTTTGAATACGATGAAATAGAACAGTATTCAGGCTCAAGCGGTTACAACGTAAGAAAAAATGGCAAAGCTGGTGTTATCTCTTTTGATGGCAAGCGGGTAGTGATTCCTTTCGAATATGATTTAATCTCGGCATGGTGGGAATATGGCCCAGATGCATATTATGTAAAGAAAGATGGGAAAGTAGGATATTTATCATTAGATGGTAGTAAACAGTTAGTGCCTTTAATGTATGAGGAAATCTTTTATATTGCTGACTTTTTGAAATCAACAGATGGTGAATTTCTCATTGTACTACAGAATGGCAAGTACGGTGTGCTATCTTTCAATTCAAATGATACCGTATCGAACAATCAGACTGTAATACCTATTGAGTATGAGGTGATCTATAGTGATGTGTATGATCCTTTTCTTAGGACTAGAACAGACGACGACTTCGTATTTTACGCTCTAAAAGACGGGATTTGGCACAAAATTGATAAAAGTGGAAAAACGCTGGAAAGCAATATTGAGCTTCCGAAAGATAACTTTTCTAATGATAATAGCTTTATGATGTATATTAATCATTAAGCCAAACTGTTTTCGATAAAGAAATAATCTCCTTTGCACCAACTAAGACATGCTGGCTAGCTGAACTTTACATCTTCTTTTTTGTTTTATTGTTAAAATAACATTAACGATATGCAGAACGAGAAGAAAGCAGACATAGGACTCATTGGGCTAGGCGTGATGGGGCGCAATTTGGCTCTCAATTTCGAGAGTAAAGGCTGGAGTGTAGCAGTCTATAACCGCACCACACCGCCAGAAGAAAAAGTGGTGGGCAACTTTATAAATGGTGATGCGAAAGATAAAAACATTGCCGGATTTACTGATTTGCAAGCATTTGTTCAAGCCATTGAGCTACCTCGCAAGATTATGTTTATGGTAAAGGCGGGAGAGGCTGTTGATCAATTGATGGAACAGTTATTCCCTTTGCTTGCTCCCGGCGATATACTGATTGATGGTGGTAATTCGAACTTCGAGGATACTAATCGACGTGTGGCACTTGCTGAATCGAAAGGATTTCTTTTCATAGGTTGTGGTATATCGGGAGGAGAAGAGGGTGCACTCAATGGGCCGTCTATGATGCCCGGTGGTTCCGAAAAAGCATGGCCTTTAGTTAAGGGGATGTTGCAAAGTATAGTTGCAAAAACTGTGGATGGCGCACCCTGCTGTGAATGGATGGGGCCAGGCGGCTCAGGGCATTTCGTAAAGATGATTCACAACGGCATTGAATATGGCGATATGGAGATTATTGCCGAAGCTTATTGGATGATGAAAAAGTTGATAAGCTTAACAAACGATCAGATGGCTTCTGTTTTTGAGTATTGGAACCAAGGTAAACTGCGTAGTTATCTCATCGAAATCACCGGCAACATCTTGAGGTATAAAGAAAAAACGGGGGAATATTTAATAGATAATATTCTAGATGCAGCAGGGCAGAAAGGTACAGGTGGATGGTCGGTGACAGCCGCTATAAATCTAGGTATGCCTGCCGATATGATTGCAGCTGCCGTATTCGAACGTTGCATTTCGGGTGAAAAACAGTTGCGCAGTAAAGCAGCTAAGACTTACATCAGTGACAATCCACTCCCTGTCTATAATAAGCACGATTTAGTGGGAGAACTCTTCTCTGCATTATATGCATCTAAGTTAGTGTCGTATGCACAAGGATTTGACGTGCTACAATCAGCCTCTAAAACTTATAACTGGAATCTTAATCTTTCTACCATAGCCAATATCTGGCGTGAGGGTTGCATCATACGCAGTATATTTCTTACCGAAATTTCAAAAGCCTATAAAGCAGGAGATCAACCAGACAATATGTTGATGATTCCTTACTTCCGTGAGGAGATTAAACCGTTATTGTCGGGATGGAAAGATAGCGTGATGAAAGCCATCGAGAATGGGGTGCCTATACCCGCATTTACTTCTGCGCTCAATTATTTCTATGCATTGACATCTGCCAATTTACCTGCCAATATGATTCAGGCACAGCGCGACTATTTCGGCGCTCATACTTTTGAACGTAATGACGATTTACGAGGCAATTTCTTTCATGCTAAATGGGATGAAAACGAAGGGAATACTCATTTTGGAACCTATGGCATATAGGGAATAAGATATTGATATAATAATTATGAAGAAACTAATCATTGTCATATTTGGAGCATCAGGCGATCTCACCAAGCGAAAACTGATGCCTGCCCTTTATTCGCTCTATTTTACAAAGCGTCTGCAAGGAAATTTTTCTATACTTGGAGCAAGTAGAAGCAACTATAGCGATGATGCTTTTCGTAGTTATATTGACAATGAACTTCACAACTTCCTGCCCACCAAAATGCAAGACAAGGAGTTGATCGAACAATTCATAGGGCATCTTCACTATCACACAATGGATCCTGCTGTAGAAGAGCAATACAAAGGTCTTGATGAATGTATAATGAAACTGGGTGGGAGCGGATTTGATGGTAATATCTTGTTTTATCTTTCTACACCTCCTGTGCTTTATGGAGTAATACCGCTTCACCTACAATCTGTGGGACTTAATACAAAAGCATCTCGTATCATAATAGAGAAACCATTTGGTTACGATCTAGAGTCAGCTCTATCCTTAAATAAAATCTATGAGGGGGTGTTTGATGAGCATCAGATATATCGTATTGATCACTTCTTGGGAAAGGAAACTGCCCAAAACCTTTTGGCCTTCCGTTTTGCCAATGGAATATTTGAACCGCTATGGAATAGAAACTATATTGATTATATTGAGGTAACTGCCGTCGAAAATCTAGGAATTGGAGATAGGGGAGGATTCTATGATCACGTGGGTGCTTTACGCGATATGGTGCAAAATCATCTTATTCAATTGGTGGCACTTACTGCAATGGAACCTCCAGCTATTTTTAATGCAGATACCTTTAGAAACGAAATAGTCAAGGTTTACGATTCACTTAAGCCACTTGTTGAAATAGATTTTGAAGATCATATCGTAAGAGGTCAATACACCCAGAGCTATTATAAGAAAGGGTACCGTGAGGAGAAGGGTATACCCGAAGATTCGCGAACCGAAACCTTTGTGGCAATGCGATTAGAAATTGCCAACTGGCGATGGAGTGGTGTTCCTTTCTATATACGCACCGGCAAACAAATGCCGACTAAGGCTACCGAAATTGTGGTGCATTTCAAGGAAACGCCTCATAAGATGTTCCACTGTAAAGAAGGGAACTGTCCAAAAGCCAATAAACTTACTCTGCGGCTACAACCTAATGAAGGCATAGTTTTAGGATTAGGGTTGAAGATTCCAGGTGCAGGATTTGAGATAAAAAACGTAACAATGTCATTCGACTATAATCAGCTAGGTGGCATACCTATGGGAGATGCTTATGCACGTCTTATAGACGATTGCATACAGCACGATCCAACCCTATTTACGCGCAGCGATGCCGTTGAAGCCTCATGGCGTTTCTTTGGTCCTATATTGGAATATTGGAAGGCGCATCCCGAAGCCCCTCTTTATGGATACCCAGCTGGCACATGGGGGCCTCTAGAAAGCGAAGGTATGATGAGGTACCATCATGCCGAGTGGTCTAACCCATGTAAGAACTTAACTGATACCGATAAATATTGTGAATTATGAGACTCTTTAGTTACCCCTCTCACATGGCTACATCGCGTGCGCTTATTTTCCGAATCATCGAGTTGATGATGGAAAATCCTGATGCCATATACAACATAGCCTTCAGTGGTGGACAAACTCCGGCAATGCTATTTGAACTTTGGGCCAATGAATACAGTACCATCACTCCATGGGAGCGGATGCGCGTGTTTTTTGTTGATGAGCGCTGTGTTCCGCCGAGCAATAGTGAGAGCAATTATAAGCTAATGGATGATTTGTTACTTTCCAAAGTACCTTTAACACCAGAACAAATATTTCGTATCGAAGGCGAACTTCCTTCACAAGAGGCAGCCGATTTATATTCTAATGTGGTGCGACAAAATCTGTTTTCTAGATTTGGAACACCTCAGTTTGACATTGTTCTATTAGGTGTAGGTAGTGATGGACATACTTCTTCCATCTTTCCGGGTGAGGAGTATCTTCTTACATCTTCTGAAATCTATGCTGCAAGTGTAAATCCTTACAATGGACAAGAACGGGTAGCCTTGACAGGTATTCCAATATTAATGGGCAAGCACATACTGTTCCTAGTGATGGGTAAAAATAAAGCAGAAATAATGAAACAAGTTATGTCTAAGGAAAGCAATCTTCCTGCTGCTTTTGTGGCCCAGAAAGCAAAAAATGTGGAGTTCTACCTTGACGATGCAGCATCTGATTTAGTAAGATAGATTCTATTATTATTTAAGTTAAATAGTATAACAGTCGCCTAGTGAACCTTTTCGTATGGTGGCTGTTTTTTTAATAAACCAATACGTTAAAATGATGTTACTCAACTTGATTGCTGTATTTTGTGTGTGTTCCGGTATAGGAATAGCTATAGCCATAGCTTATGATTTGCGTACCCACAAACAATCCATGAAAATAATGAATGCAGTATGGATACTCACGGGTCTCTGGGGTAGCTATCTAGCACTATGGGCTTATAATAAGTTTGGAAGAGGGAAAGTGTTTGTTGAGGTCGACGGAAAAGATATTCCTATTACGGTGAACAAGGATGGGGACGTTGTAAAAGAGGATGCCATGAATATGCCTATGGATGATGATGGGTCTATGCAAGGGATGAAAATGGATGATATGAAAATGGATATGCCCATGGGTAATGATGGGTCTATGCAAGGGATGAGTATGGATCATATGAAAATGGGCATGTCAATGGATATGGGAAAAATGAAAATGGAGGGTATGGATATGCCAATGGATATGGGTGCGGGACGTCCACATTGGCAGTCGGTAGCATTGTCTGCTCTTCATTGCGGCGCAGGTTGTTCGTTAGCCGATTTGATAGGGCATTGGGCATCGCGACATATCTTTGGTTTTACCACGGTTGTTGGTGATTTTGTACTCGATTTTATATTGGCTTTAATCATAGGTGTCTTCTTTCAGTTTTATGCTATTAGAGAGATGCAGAAAATATCTGTGGCAAAAGGACTTGTAAAAGCTTTTAAGGCAGACTTTTTTTCACTTACTTCGTGGCAGATTGGAATGTATGGATGGATGTGCATCGTCTACTTCGCTATCTTCCGTGTATTCCCACTCGATACTACTCCTTGGGTGTTTTGGTTTATGATGCAGATTGCCATGTTGTTTGGCTTCTTCTGTGCTTATCCGATGAATGCTCTCCTCATCAAGTTAGGTGTAAAGAAAGGAATGTAATGAGACCTTGCTTTTATAATTTATAGTATGAAATCTGAAACAAGAAATATAATAATCTGGGTGGTAGTCACTGCCATTGTGGTAACTCTATTGGGCTTTGGTCTTCTTGAGGGACCTAGTCTTTATGTGCAACAACTACGCATGGAATACTTTCCTAATTTTCATTGCAGGGCAGACGATTATATCATCTATATTCCTGTGGTTATTTGGCTTATACTTCTATTTATAGGGGTAAAAGGGGAAGCCCCAAGCAAATGGTACACCTTCTTAAAAGGTGCATTCAGCTTTGCTTTGATGTGGGTTATTGTTGGAACAATGAAATCTGCTTTTGGTGAACTAAGACCAGATGGCTCTGACAATTTTTCTTTCCCGTCGGGGCATACATCATCAGCCTTCGCTGCTTCCACTTTACTTTACAAAGAGTATGGATATAAAGCGAAATGGACTGCTGTTCTGATATTTATACCTGCCGTAGTTGTAGGTGTGATGCGCATTCTCAACAATCGTCATTGGCTCAACGATGTGCTTGCCGGTGCCTTACTCGGTATTGTCAGTGTCTTGCTGGTTTTCTATTGGGCTGAGCTGCTTTATCCCCGATTTAAGAGAAAGTAATATACGCTACCTAAAAAAAAGTAAAAAGCCTTTGAATGGAAATTGAATACCATTCAAAGGCTTTTTAAATACTGTTTAAATAGAAGCTAGTTACACAGCACCATGAGCTGTTACACCTGGCTCAATCTTCTTGATTAAACCTTGGAGTACTGCGCCAGGACCACACTCAGTGAAGTCTACTGCACCATCAGCCACCATATTTTTCACTGTTTGTGTCCAACATACAGAAGCCGTCAATTGATCTACTAAATTCTTCTTGATAACAGCAGGGTCAGTATATGGCTTGCCATCTACATTTTGATAAACGGGACACTTAGGCGTGTGAACTTCAGTGGCATTGATAGCCGCTTCTAGTTCTACTTTGGCCAAATCCATTAACGGAGAGTGAAATGCACCACCTACTTTCAAAGGAAGAGCACGCTTAGCACCTGCCTCTTTCATGCTTACACAAGCTTTTTCAATACCTGCCATAGAACCTGAAATTACAATCTGACCTGGGCAGTTGAAGTTAGCGGGCACACATACATCACCTGCGGCGTGAATAGTGCTACAAATCTCCACTACAGTTTCATCTGGTAAACCTAGGATAGCTGCCATAGTAGATGGTTCAGCTTCGCAAGCTTTCTGCATGGCCATGGCACGAGCGTAAACTAGTCGCAAACCATCTTCGAAACTCAATGCACCTGCAGCTACGAGAGCAGAGAACTCGCCCAATGAGTGACCAGCAGTCATCTCTGGTTTAAATTCATCACCCATGCATAAAGCTGAAATTACCGAATGCAAGAACACAGCAGGCTGAGTCACTTTAGTTTGACGTAAATCTTCGTCTGTTCCTTCGAACATAATATCTGTAATGCGATATCCTAGAATATCGTTAGCTTTTTCAAATAACTCTTTCGCTAAAGCTGAATTATCATAAAGGTCTTTGCCCATTCCAACAAACTGAGCGCCCTGACCGGGAAACACAAATGCTTTCATCTTTACTAGTCGTTTTTTATTTTAATTTCCGTGCAAAGTTAACACAATTCCGCTATTATTAAGCACAATGCATGTTTTTAGGTAATGAAAACCCTATTTTCAACTCATCCTTGCCTTGAGTAAATAAAGAATAATATATTCGTTAGTAATATTTAACAAACATCTTATAAGCTGCATTATGTCATGTAGCAAATAGAAATAAAGGAACACTATTTTATACAATATCTATTACGGCTATTAGACTAATCTACTCTTGCTAAACAGCTGAAAATAAAGGTTAAATTAGTTATTGTATATTGTACAATTACATCTGATAATATTTTAGAGATTTACATATTGTATTTAGTACAATAAGGATTGTTTTGCTTAATGTATTGTTTACAATATCTATTTATATGAAAAACAATGTTTTATAGCATATATTTAAACCACTATAGTTTACTTAAACAATCTATATATTTGCAGTACCAAGAAAAACATTAATACTTATGAAGCTCGAAAATCAACTAGCAAATAATCATATTTCAGTAGACTGTGTGGTCTTCGGATTTGACGGAGAAGAACTCCGCATTCTATTAGTAAATCGCACAGGTGAGGATGAAGATAGTGGACAGGTTTATCATGACATGAAGCTTCCAGGTAGTCTTATATATATGGATGAGGATCTAGATGAAGCCGCTCAAAGAGTTCTTAAAGAACTGACTGGGATTGATAAAATCAATTTGATTCAGTTTAAGGCTTTCGGATCTAGAGATAGAACTAAGAATCCAAAAGATATCCATTGGTTGGAAAGAGCTACACAGTCAAGAGTAGAACGCATAGTTACAATAGCTTACGTAGCTGTTGTGAAGATCGACCGAGCAATTAATAAACATCTTGATGCTAATCGCGCTCATTGGGTACCTCTTAAAGAGGTGAAGAATTTGGCTTTTGACCATAATCTTATTATAAAAGAAGGTCTAAAGTCCACCCAAATGATGGCAGACCTTAATCCTTCAATGTTGTTTGACTTGATACCGCGCAAATTTACAGCTAGCCAGTTGCGTGTACTATTTGAGCTTATTTATAATAAGCCTATTGATGTGCGCAATTTTCATAAGAAACTACTCAGTTGGAGTTTTATTGTTCCTACAGAAGAGAAGCAACAAGGAGTGGCTCATCGAGCAGCCCGCTACTATAAGTTCGACCGTAAGATATATAATAAACTTAGAGAGAAACTTTAAACGATATATAACTAACCATTTTAATAAAGAAAACACAGTATGTATTTATTAGGTTACGACATAGGTAGCTCGTCTGTAAAAGCGAGCTTAGTGAACGCTGAAAGTGGCAAGTGTGTAGCTACGTCTTTCTACCCTAAAACTGAAGCACAGATTATAGCCGTGCAAACTGGATGGGCCGAACAAGACCCTACAAATTGGTGGGAAAACTTAAAGTTGGCTACACAAGATATCATGAAGCAGTCGGGTGTTGCACCCGCCGAAATCAAAGCAATTGGTATCTCTTATCAGATGCACGGGTTGGTTTGTGTAGATAGTAATCAACAAGCTCTACGCAATGCAATCATTTGGTGCGACTCGCGTGCAGTGCCTTACGGTCAGAAAGCTTTTGATGTAATGGGAGAGGAGTATTGTCTTTCGCATCTACTCAATTCTCCCGGAAACTTTACAGCCTCTAAACTAGCATGGATCAAGGAGAACGAACCCGAAATCTACAGCAAGATTCATAAAATTATGCTACCCGGCGACTATATTGCCATGCGCCTTAGTGGAGAGATTTGCACAACTATTGAAGGTCTTTCTGAAGGTATGTTTTGGGACTTCCGCAATGCATGTATTTCTAAGGAACTGATGGGTTACTATGGTTTCGATGAGTCACTGATCCCTGATATTAAACCCACCTTTGCCGAACAGGGACGCGTCACCGCACAAGTGGCTGCTGAACTTGGTCTAGCTGCTGGTATTCCTATAACTTATAGAGCTGGGGACCAACCTAACAATGCACTATCACTCAATGTATTCAATCCTGGTGAGATTGCTTCTACCGCAGGTACATCGGGAGTAGTATATGGGGTGAATGGCGAAATCAATTATGACCCACAATCGCGTGTCAACACCTTTGCTCATGTCAACTACTCTCCAGAACAAATTCGCTTAGGCGTATTGCTTTGTATTAATGGAACAGGTATTCTCAACTCTTGGGTGAAACGTACTGTAGCTCCCGAAGGTATTAGCTATCCGGAAATGAACGAGTTGGCATCCAAAGCACCGATTGGAAGCGCGGGAATAAGTATCTTGCCTTTTGGAAACGGAGCAGAACGCATGTTGTGTAATCGCGAAATAGGTTGTAGCATCAATGGCATTGATTTCAATACACACGGCAAACACCATATTATTCGTGCAGCACAAGAGGGGATTGTCTTCTCATTTAAATATGGAATAGATATAATGGAACAAATGGGTATTCCGGTTCAAAAGATTCATGCCGGTCAAGCTAACATGTTCCTTAGTCCTATTTTCCGCAACACATTGGCGGGAGTTACAGGTGCAACCATCGAACTTTATGATACAGACGGCTCAGTTGGTGCAGCCAAAGGAGCAGGAATGGGTGTAGGTATCTATAAAGACAATACCGAAGCCTTTGCAACACTAGAGAAACTAGCAGTAATAGAGCCTGTGGCCTCTGATATGCAAGCTTATGCTGATGCGTATGCTCGATGGAAGAGCAATCTAGAGAAAGCATTAGGCTGCTAACACTGTTCCCACTTTTTTAATGAATAGATTTAAAAACTAAAAATAGAAAACCTTTTAAACAACAATTATTATGGCAACTAAAGAGTATTTCCCCGGAATTGGTAAAATTAAATTCGAAGGCTTAGAAAGCAGAAACCCAATGGCTTTCCGTTACTATAACCCAGAAAAAGAAGTAATGGGTAAGAAAATGAAAGATTGGTTGAAATTTGCTATGGCTTGGTGGCACACACTATGCGCTGAAGGTGGCGACCAATTTGGTGGTGGTACAAAGGAATATCCTTGGAACTGCGCAACTGACGCTGTACAGATTGCTAAAGACAAAATTGATGCTGGCTTCGAGTTTATGCAAAAAGTAGGCATTGAATATTATTGCTTCCACGATATCGATTTGGTTTCTGAAGGTACTAGCATTGAAGAATACGAGGCTAACCTAAAGGCTGTAGTAGCTTATGCTAAACAAAAGCAAGCTGAAACTGGTATTAAACTATTGTGGGGTACTGCTAACGTATTTAGCAATGGTCGTTATATGAATGGTGCAGCTACTAACCCTGAGTTTGATGTAGTGGCTCGTGCAGCAGTTCAAATCAAGAACGCTATCGATGCAACTATCGAATTGGGTGGTACAAACTACGTATTCTGGGGTGGACGCGAAGGTTATATGTCATTGCTAAACACTGACCAAAAACGCGAAAAAGAGCACTTGGCTCGTATGCTTACTTTGGCTCGCGACTATGCTCGTGCTAAAGGCTTTACAGGTACGTTTCTTATTGAACCTAAACCAATGGAACCTTCTAAGCACCAATATGACGTAGACTCGGAAACTGTAATCGGTTTCTTGAAAGCTCATGGTTTGGAGAAAGATTTCAAACTTAACATCGAAGTAAATCACGCTACATTGGCTGGTCATACATTTGAACACGAACTAGCAGTAGCTGTAGACAACGGTATGTTGGGCTCAATAGATGCCAACCGTGGCGACTACCAAAATGGCTGGGATACTGACCAATTCCCTATCGACAACTACGAACTAACACAAGCAATGATGCAAGTGATTCGCAATGGTGGTTTGGGCAACGGTGGTTGTAACTTCGATGCTAAAACCCGTCGCAACTCAACAGATCTAGAAGATATCTTCATCGCACATATCGCTGGAATGGACGCTATGGCTCGCGCATTGGAATCTGCAGCTGCTATCCTTTCAGAATCTCCTTACCAAAAGATGTTGACCGATCGCTATGCATCATTCGATGGCGGTAAAGGTAAAGAATTTGAAGACGGCAAGCTATCTTTGGAAGACTTAGTAGCTTACTCTAAGACAGCGGGCGAACCTAAACAGGTGAGCGGCAAGCAAGAGCTTTACGAAGCAATTGTAAATATGTACGTTTAATCGTATCTACACATTTCACACCACCTGCATGGTAAATACTATGTAGGTGGTGTACCTATAAAAACACAACTCTAATCACATTCCTTGAACCATGAATCAAACCGATACGGGTAGCAAACTCTACCTATACTCCATAACGTGTGTGGCCATCCTGGGGGGGCTTCTCTTTGGATACGACACCGCCGTAATATCGGGTGCTGAGAAAGGTCTAGAAGCCTTTTTTCTCACAGCTTCCGATTTTCAATACAACAAAGTAATGCACGGCATCACCTCATCTAGCGCTCTTATTGGCTGTGTATTGGGTGGTGCCTTTTCTGGCTTTTTTGCCTCACGATTAGGACGTCGCAACTCGCTTCGCTTGGCAGCCATCCTCTTTTTTGTTTCCGCACTAGGGTCATATAATCCCGAATTCTTGTTTTATCAACGTGGCGAAGCCACTTTCGATTTGCTAGTCACTTTCAACTGTTACCGTTTGATTGGTGGACTAGGGGTAGGATTAGCATCAGCCGTTTGCCCGATGTATATAGCCGAAATCGCCCCTTCGAATATTCGTGGTACTCTTGTATCTTGCAATCAGTTTGCCATTATTTTTGGTATGCTCGTTGTTTACTTTGTCAACTACTTAATTATGGGCGATCACACCAACCCAATTATTGTGCGTGATGCAGCAGGTACTATGTTTGTTAGCAGTGAATCAGATATGTGGATGGTTCAGGAAGGATGGCGTTATATGTTTGTATCCGAAGCTATACCTGCATCGTTATTCTGCTTCTTACTCTTTTTTGTACCCAAGACTCCACGCTATTTGGTTTTGGTAAATCAAGACAGCAAAGCTTATTCTATCCTCGAAAAGATCAATGGTGCTGTGAAGGCCCGCGAAATTTTAGCAGAGATTAAAGCTACATCATCCGAAAAAACAGAGAAACTTCTCACCTATGGAGTAGGAGTTATTGTTATTGGCATTCTACTTTCGGTATTTCAACAAGCTATCGGTATCAATGCTGTGCTCTACTATGCACCTCGCATCTTTGAAAGTGCAGGCGCTGAAGGTGGTGGCATGATGCAAACAGTTATTATGGGTATTGTCAACATTAGTTTCACACTAGTAGCTATTCTTACTGTAGACCGTATTGGCCGTAAGCCGCTGCTTATTGTAGGTTCAATAGGTATGGCAGTCGGTGCTTTTGCAGTAGCATTATGCGATAGCTTTGGTATATTAGGTTTCATCCCCGTACTCTCTATCATCGTTTATGCAGCTTTCTTTATGATGTCGTGGGGTCCAATATGCTGGGTGTTGATTGCCGAGATTTTCCCTAACACCATTCGTGGAAAAGCAATCGCTATTGCTGTAGCATTTCAGTGGATCTTTAACTATATTGTATCTTCGACCTTTCCACCGCTTTACGACTTTAGTCCAATGTTTGCCTACAGCTTATATGGCATCGTCTGCGTTGTAGCAGCTGTATTCGTATGGCGTTGGGTGCCCGAAACAAAAGGCAAGACACTCGAAGACATGTCGCAACTTTGGTTGTCACGCAAAGAAAAGAACAATGCACAATAGCATTACAAGCCGTTTGTTAAATTTCAATTGATAGTTTTAGCTTCCATCTTTGGTTTTTGTCCATAGATGGAAGCTTTTTTAGCACTTATACGGGACAGACTTCCCTAAGGTAAGTTATATTTGTAAAATCAAAAAAATAAAACCATGAAACGAATAACTCTACTTACTTGTCTTTTTTGCGGATCTCTTGCAATGAACGCTCAAAACGAAGCACCAAAAGATATGTCTTATAAAAATTGGGTGAAACAAGCTCCTAAATACAAAGATGCCTTCTTTACCACTCCCGAGGCTGCCCGAATTGCTGATAATGTGTTACTTTATCAACAAACTACTGGTGGTTGGCCCAAAAATATCAAAATGCAAGAAGAACTAACCGATGAGCAAAAAGAGATTGTCTTTCTGCAAAAAGATAAGGTAAACGAGAGCACTATTGATAACGATGCCACTATAACTGAGATTCAATATCTTTCGCGTATATACAACGCTACAGGTAATGAACGCTACAAGCAAGGGGTGATAGATGGTATAGAATACATCTTTAATGCACAATATAAGAATGGTGGATGGCCTCAGTTTTGGCCACGAAGTAAGGGTTATTATACACATATTACCTACAACGATAATGCAATGGTCAATGTAATGGAGGTACTGCGTGATATATATGAAGGAAAAGCGCCCTATACGTTCTTACCCGATTCAATCAAACAGAAAGCACACGAATCGTTCTTTAAAGGTATAGACTGTATTCTTGCAACCCAAATAGTAAAGGATGGTAAACCTACAGTATGGTGTGCTCAGCATGATGCTGTAACACTTGAACCCGCCAAAGCTCGTGCTTATGAACTCCCATCATTTAGTGGTCAAGAGTCCGATGAGGTTGTTTTTTTATTGATGTCTATCCCAAATCCTTCACCTGAAGTGATAGCTTCAGTAGAGGCTGCGGTTGAATGGTTTGAGGAGAACAAGATCATCGGACTCAGAAAAGAATATTTCATTGATAAATTTGGTCGTCGCGACTACCGCATGGTGAAGTCGGATGATAACAGTGTGCTATGGGCACGTTTCTACGACCTAGACGATATCCGTCCTTTCTTTAGCGACCGTGACGGAGTGAAACGCTACGATATTTCCGAGATTGGCCACGAACGCCGCAATGGCTACAAGTGGTACAACAACGACGGTCTGCGTGTACTTGAACGGTACAACGAGTGGAAGGAGGAGGTTAAAAGCTCTAGGTAGTCATCCTTTAATTAGCGTTTAAACAGTATTTAATTACTACCTAAATAAGAAGAAAATGCCTTGCTTATAAAAAGCATGGTTCTTATAGATAAAAACCGTACTTTTTCTGTGGAAGAAGTACGGTTTTTGCATATCATTTGATTCTTTTTTCGAGAAAGAACAGATAAAGCTTTTGTGAATCAGTGAAAAACCATAAATTGCCCTTCTAAAACTATGATAAAATGAAAAACACATTCTCGGTATTTCTTCTACTTTTACTCTTTTCAATTGCTCCATTGTTTGCATCCCAAAGTCAGCCTATTATTAATGTAAACCAACATGGTTTAACTCCTAACTCAGGGGTGTCCTGTACGCAAGTTCTACAGAGTATTATCGACGAAATAAGTCAGAATGGTGGAGGAGTATTGAGTTTTCCCAAAGGAATCTATACTACGGGATGTTTTGAACTAAAAACTGGTGTTAAGATTCACCTGCAAAAAGGTGCCATACTACAAGGAAGTACAAATCCGTATGACTATACATTTAATCTAAGTGAGAATGAAAAAGTGTCACCCAATGCAAAAGATAATTCTATGTTGGCATTGATTGTGGCCAACGATGCAACTGATATTGCCATTTATGGAAAAGGTACAATAGATGGGAGAGGGCGCGAACTAGCTCTAAATATAGATAGCCTCCATCATATTGGTGAAGTAGTTGACCCTAAATATAACTATAAACGCATGCGACCCAATGAAACTGCGCGTCCAAAGTTGATTCGCTTCTCACATAGTAGCAACATTCAATTAAGCGGAGTCACTTTATGCAATAGTGCATGTTGGGGTGTGACATTAGAGCTTTGCTCAAATGTGAGAATCAAAAATCTAACGATCGAAAATAGGGCATATTGGAACAATGATGGAATAGATATTACGGACTGTAGAGATGTGCAAATCACTCATTGCGATATTGACGCAGCCGATGATGGTATTTGCTTAAAGTCTTACTATAAAGGTTTTCGCAACGATTCCATTTATATAGCGGATTGTCGCATTTGCTCAAGT
The DNA here is from genome assembly GCA_947074205.1 of uncultured Bacteroides sp. Lineage (GTDB taxonomy): Bacteria > Bacteroidota > Bacteroidia > Bacteroidales > Bacteroidaceae > Bacteroides. The sequence goes on from CAMTOQ010000002.1 coordinate 42,627, forward strand.
GCCAGCGCTATTAAGTTTGGAACAGCTTCACATGGAGGCTTTCATGACGTAGAGATTGAGAATATATATGTTTATGATACTTATCGCTCTGCAATAGCTATTGAAACTGTAGATGGAGGAAATTTAGAAAATATTACTGTTCGTAATATAAAAGCTAAAAATACCGGCAATGCGCTTTTTATTCGTTTAGGGCATCGCTCGGGAGAGACTCCGGGTACTTTGCGTAATATTCACATTGATGGACTTGCAGTGGAAGTACCATTTGGTCGTCCGGATCTAAACTACGACATGAGAGGTCCCGCTTTGCCTTTCTTCCATAATCCGATTCCTGCATCAATAACGGGAATACCCGGTGCAAAAGTTGAAAATGTCGTAATTGAGAATATAAATATAGTCTATCCCGGACGTTCCTCCAAAGGTATGGCTTATGTTCCATTATCAAGATTAGAACAGGTACCCGAGCAAATCAAATCTTATCCGGAGTACACCATGTTCGGCGAACTGCCTTCATGGGCATTTTATGTTCGCCATGTCAATGATATTACTTTTAGAAATATAACATTGAAATTAAAGGCTGATGATTATAGACCAGCCTTTGTATTTGATGATGTTAATGAAATAATTTTGGATAATGTAAAGTTATCCAGAAAAGAATCAAAGAGAAACTGGCTTATAATGAAGGATAGCCAGAAAAAACAGCCTATCAATACACCTTCTTACTCTCCTCGATAAAGATCAAAGCCTCTTGGGCTACACGTTCGGGAGTGTCGAGTTCCATCATGTGGCGCTCACCTCCCAATATCACAGAGCGTGCCCCTTTGGTGTTCAACATTGCCCAGATGTTGTTGTCTTTCCAGTCATTAAACAAAGGATCTTCTGTTCCAAACATATAGCATACCGGAATAGACATATTTTGTAGAGTATGCTTCGCTTCTTCTACGTAATCCCAAATCAATTGAGCGCTCTCTGCTTGTACAGTAGCCTCAGGGTTAGAGCCTATATCACCAAGAGCAGCAATCTCGTCCATCTTCTTCTTTAACCCCTCAGCCGGTTTGCGTAGCGCCACTTCCATTGCTTTCTGAGCTTGTCCACTCATCAACAACCCCATCCAATAGCGGTCATTTGCCTCAATTACGTGTGGTGATAGGAAGAAGCTACCGAAGGATAGCAGTACATGTGGGTGATTGCGTACAAGATACCAACCAGGATTGGTACCATGGCATTTGCCCGCATAGTGAAACTTATCTAGGTCCATCTTCTGAGTGAACTCGTAGATATCCTTTCCCCATTGACGTAGCCAATTGCTTGTGCCTCAGGCTGATGCTCCGTCACCTTCCCGTCCATACGCATCACAACACCATACACATGAAACTTCTTTGCCAACTCCTCTAGCACCGGCATAAATGTATGAAAATAGAAGGCTCCTGATACTATTACCTCCTTATTGTCTTTGCCAAGTTCACAGTAGGTTAGTTCTACGCCATTGTTTAAGATAAGACTCTTTGCTTCGCCTTTAATTTTATTTGCTTCCATAATTTATCTTTTAAATTAGTATTCTTATTTCGTTTTGTAAAAGTAGAAACATAACGCGCATGTGTTGTTAACGGATTCTTGAGAATAATGTTCTAATCCTTATGTGTTGCATAATATTAGTCTATTACAATTCTCTTTTTATTATCTTTGTATTAAGTATATCGATTATGAGTAAAATTGTAGAAGAGATAAATAAGCACCGTGAAGGACAAATATTTGATGAAACCACAGGTTTTCTAGCAGACAAGAGTTTCATCTTTGCCAAGAGAATAACAAGTCAAACCAAAACATTGTTGAGACTTAATCAGCCCTATATGGCCGATAATGGGCGCATTTTGCATGTAGTACATGGAGAAGCTACTTATACCATCAATCTCGTGGAGTATAATATTTGCCAAGGCGATCTTATTATAATTCCACCAAACTCTATTGTTGAAGTTAACAGTAACTCGGAATCGTACACATTACAAGCCATCACTCTGCCGAATGTTATCCCCAATAGTACTATAAATCTACACCCTGAGAGTGAATCCATATTGATAAAGCTCAATAGTCTTGATGCCAAACTGATAAATAACTATTTTGATCTGATTTGGCAGGTTATTAAATCTGAAGGTTATCAATTCAACCTTATTAATACTCTTGCAGAGGCCCTTTATCAAAACGTGATGCTCCTTCATAACAAACAATCGAGCCAAAATACCGAGAAGAAAATTAAAGGTAAAAGCTTATTGATAAAGAAATTCTTTGCTTTGGTAACACAGCACGGTGTTGAGGAACGTACCATAGCATTCTACGCAAAGGAGCTATGTGTCTCAAACTGCTATCTAAGCATTATTGTAAAACAAGAAACCGGAAACAGTGTGATGCACTGGATCAATAGAATCATAATATACAGAGCAAAGGTTATATTAGAATACTCCGACAAAAATATTACCGAGATTGCAGATGATTTGAATTTTTCTACTTCGTCCTTTTTTTGCAAATTCTTTAAAAATGCTACGGGTATCACTCCGACGCAATATAGAAATACCCACGTTTAATAGCTACTTAAAGACTGTTTAAATTGCTGTTAAACGCAGGTGTGTAGCTAACAGTAAACCTTACTCGGCTCTACTTGTTATTCACTTATTATCTTACTATAATAATGAATAAAAAGCAACTTAAAGGCAATATAGCAATGGCATTATCCAAAGGGTTTTCTGGCCTGAATGTCAATGCATTGAAATACTTATTACCTATATGGATAGGTGCATTTACCGGTGTGATGCTTCGATGTGTATTTGCTTGTGTGCTCTTCTGGTTGACCGATTTATTCGTGAAAGAACCAAATATCTCTTGGAAGGATAGATTTAAATTGCTACTGCTTGGTGTTATCTGTATATATGCTAATATCACAACTTACCTTGTGGGCATCTCTATGACAACACCTATATCTGCAGCTATCTTTAGTGCAATTCAACCTATCTTGGTGTTCATTCTAGCTATTCTAATGTTTCACGAACAGATAACAAAAACGAAGATCGTTGGTGTTGTTCTAGGCTTCGTCGGCATCATTATTTGTGTCTGTACGCAGAAAGGTAGTGAGCTAGCATCCAATCCTATGCTGGGCAACGCCCTCTGTTTCGCTTCGGCTGTGGCTTATGCCTTTTACCTGATATTCGGTAAGGAGTTGCTAAGTAGGATAGGGGGTATTACCGTACTTAAATGGGCTTTTACGGGAGCTGCATTGCCAGCTATTCTAGTTGTAGCCATAAAGGGGTTTGATGCACCACTTATCACCGACCTAATGCAGGGTGAAGTACATTGGCTGCCTCTTTGTGTCTTAGCTTTTATGCTAATATTTCCTACTTTTATCAGTAATATTCTGACATTTATAGGGCTAAAGGTTCTCGATACGGTAGTAGTTTCGATTTATAGCTATGTGGTGCTAGTGGTGGCTACTGTCTGTTCCTATATCTTCGGACAAGATAGATTTGAAATTTGGCAAGGAGTGGCTTTTGTGATGATAGTTGTAAGTATATATTTGGTGGAGGTTGCCGGTAATAAAAAAGCATCAGTCACGAACAATAAGAGCAATAGCGGGTTATCTAAAAATGGGTAGTTGAGTTTCTGCAATGGAAAAAAAGCCTTTGATTTCTTGACATACCTTATATAATACACTATATTTGTACCCAAATTTCATTAGAGAAATGAAGATTAAGGAAGTTGTAAGCGCCCTTGAACGGTTCGCGCCTCTGCCTTTGCAAGACGGATTTGATAATGCCGGCCTGCAAATTGGATTGACAGAAGCGGAAGTCTCAGGGGCTTTGTTGTGTCTTGACGTCACTGAACAGGTGATTGATGAAGCCATTGTGCTAGGTTGTAATCTCGTTATATCGCACCACCCCTTAATCTTTAAAGGGTATAAATCGATAACGGGACGTGACTATGTTGAGCGTTGTATCATCAAGGCTATCAAGCACGATATTGTGATCTATTCAGCTCACACTAACCTCGATAACGCTTTTCAAGGAGTGAATTATCGCTTTGCCGATATCATCGGTTTAAAGAATGTACGAGTTCTTGAACCAAAGCAAGGAGAGCTAGTTAAGCTGGTAACCTTTGCTCCTTTGGATGCTGCAAAGAAAGTGCGACAAGCACTGCTGGCTGCCGGATGCGGACACATCGGCAACTACGATTCTTGTAGTTACCAACTAGAAGGCGAAGGAACTTTTCGGGCATTGGACGGTGCCCACCCCTATGTAGGTGGGATAGGTGAACTTCACACTGAGAAAGAGGTGCGCATTGAAACTATTTTGCCAGTGTATGCTAAGCAGCAGGCCATCAGCGCACTGCTTTGGTCTCATCCATATGAAGAACCTGCCTACGATATCTATCCTCTGCAAAATGAGTGGTCGCAAGTGGGTAGTGGCATAATAGGTGAGCTAGAGCATCCTGAAGAGGAAATGACTTTCCTAAAGCGTATCAAAGAACGTTTCAATGTGGGATGTTTGAAACACAACATGTTGACGGGTAAGATGATTCACACCGTTGCTTTGTGCGGTGGATCGGGCAACTTCTTGCTACCAAATGCCATTAGACAAAATGCAGACGTATTCTTAACAGGTGAGTTTAAGTATCACGACTACTTTGGTCAAGAGGGCAAAATATTGATGGCAGAAATTGGACACTTCGAGAGCGAACTGCATACAGTGGCCATACTAGATGATCTGTTGCGCACAAAGTTCCCAAATCTAATGATTAGAATAACTAAGGTAAATACGAATCCTATTAAATATTTATAGAATAATATGGCTAAAGAAGTAAAGAAAGACCCTAACGAACTTTCTACCGAAGAAAGATTGAAAACGTTGTTCCAACTTCAGACTATGTTGTCTGAAATTGATAAAATTAAAACTCTACGTGGTGAGCTTCCTTTGGAAGTACAAGACTTGGAAGACGAAATTGCAGGTTTAACTACACGTATTGAGAAGATTCAATCGGAAATTAGTGACTTGAAAGCTTCGATTGCTGGCAAGCGTGTTGAAATCGAAACAGCAAAAGCTGCTGTTGAGAAATACAAATCGCAACAAGACAATGTGCGCAATAACCGTGAATACGACTTCCTAACAAAGGAAATCGAGTTCCAAACTTTGGAAATCGAACTTTGCGAGAAACGTATTAAGGAGTTTACTGTCGCAGAACAACAAAAGTCGGAAGAAGCAGCTAAGAGTACTGCAGCTTTGGAAGAAAGACAAAAAGACCTTGATTTGAAGAAGAGCGAACTAGACGAGATCGTTTCTGAAACAAAGCAAGAGGAAGAAAAGCTTCGCGAAAAAACAAAAGAACTTGAAACTAAAATCGATCCGCGTCTTTTGCAATCGTTCAAACGTATTCGCAAAAGCTCACGCAATGGTCTAGGTGTTGTATATGTACAACGTGACGCTTGCGGTGGTTGTTTTAACAAGATTCCACCCCAAAGACAACTTGATATCCGTTCGCGCAAAAAGATTATTGTTTGCGAATATTGCGGTAGAATCATGATTGACCCAGAATTGGCAGGTGTAGAAGTGGCTGTGAAGCCAGTTGAAGCTCCAGCTCCAACTCAAAAAAGAGGAATCAGAAGAAAATCGGCTGAATAAACTGTAACTGTATTAAAAAAGACTTAAGCGGTCTATTGTCATCTACTTGACAATAGACCGCTTTTTTAGCTTAATATCTTTAAACTTATAAGTTTGTTAACTAAACAAATCACATTTATGGTTGTTTAAAATATATTCGTTAAACTTCAAACTTATGAAAATGAAAAGATGGAGTATATCTCTTTTGCTGCTATTGGCTATAATAGTTCACGCACAAAAGCCTAGTAAAACCGAGCGCTATCTGAGGAGTCAGATGCCCCAAGAGTGGGGAGCCATGAGTGAAGGTAATCTTGATCTAAACGAAGAACTGTTTCAGCAGACACTTCCTGTAGAAGATGAGTGGTGGAAGGTTTTTGGCGACCCATTGCTCGATTCTCTAATAACTATTGCAGTCGATCAAAGTTACGATGTACTTATGGCCATTGACAAGATGAACATGGCAAAGTATAGCATGCGCATGGCACGCAGTAATTTCTTCCCAACATTGACCTTTGGCGCTGGATGGACAAAAGAACAAAGTAGCGGCAAGGTTACCGCTACACCACAAGGTCGAGAAGAGTATTTCGATGCAGCTGTAAATATGAGCTGGGAGATTGATGTATTCGGCCGTATACGTAGCGAAGCTAAAGCAGAAAAAGAGCTTTACTACGCATCGAAAGAAGACTATACATCAACTATGATTTCGATGGCTGCACAAGTAGCCTCAGCCTATATTAACCTAAGAGCTGCACAACAAGAACTTATCGTTATAAAAATGAATTGCACGGAGCAAGAGAAGGTAGTGAAGATTACCGAAGCTCGCTTCAATGCAGGCTTGGCCTCTAAGCTAGATGTTGCTCAGGCAAAATCGGTGTATTACAGTACTAAAGCCTCAATCCCGGCTAGCGAGCTAGGTGTGATTCAATATATGAACTCTATAGCTATACTTCTGGGAGTTTACCCTCAGCAAATTAAAAGTGCGCTGAGCGAACCCGGGAAACTTCCGGAATATATGGAGCCGGTTGGAGTGGGCATCCCAGTTGATATCATCAGGCGCCGACCCGACATTCGTGCAGCCGAGCGCGAAGTTAGGGCTCAAGCAGCTAAAGTAGGAGCAGCACGAGCAGACTTTGCTCCAACCATTACAGTGAGTGGATCGGTGGGGTATATGGCAAAAGATCTGAAAGATTTCTTCAATCATAGAGCTTTTACTTATGAAATCGCTCCTGCACTAAGCTGGACCATTTTCAATGGTGGAAACCTTATTAATGCTATGAAAAGTGCAAAGAGTGATCTCGATCTTGTAATCAACCAATATAATGAAACAGTATTGACAGCCGTACAAGAAACGGACAATGCAATGGAAGGGTACAAGAGTTATATTAAGCAGGTAATGGAGTTAAGAGAAACCTGTTACCAATATCAAGAGGCTTTGCAGCTCTCACTAAATCTATATAAAGAAGGGCTATCGCCTTTTCAAAATGTAGTGGATGCACAGAAGTCTCTACTTACCTATCAAAGCCAACTAGTCCAAGCCAAGGGAGATTGTTTGATACAGCTGATTACACTGTATAAAGCACTTGGCGGAGGATGGAAATATTGATAAACTTTAAACCCCACATAACAATGAAAAAGATTGTATACATAGTATTGGCTCTTCCTCTTCTATTGGCAGGCTGTAAAGATAAAAAGAGTGATAAAAAGTCAGCTACAGCAGGATATGTCCCTTCTATCACAGTGGCAACACCAGTTGTAAAAGATATGGTGCTCAGCAAAGAGTATCCAGGCTATCTATCCTCTGAACAAACCGTAAATCTTGTAGGACGTGTCAATGGCACGCTGGAATCTATTAAGTTTAAACCCGGTGAGAGGGTAAAGAAGGGGCAACTTCTCTTTGTTATCGAACCAACGGTTTATCAAAACGAGGTATCGCAGGCTCAAGCTGAACTTGAGTCATCGAAAGCGGAGTTGGAATATTCGGAAAGCAACTACACTCGTATGCAAGAGGCATTGAAAAGTGATGCAGTAAGTCAAATACAAGTGATTCAAGCCGAGTCGACCATGAAGGGTGACAGAGCATCAATTGCAAACAATGAGGCGGCTCTTAAAACAGCACAAACTAATCTGAATTACTGTTACGTCAAGGCTCCATTCGATGGTGTAATCTCTAAAAATGCCGTCGATATTGGTAGCTATATAAGCGGAGCTGCAAGCCCTGTTACTCTGGCCACCATATATAAGGATGATAAGATGTATAGTTATTTTAATATCGCAGATAATCAATGGCTTACTATGCAAATGCAGATGGCCGCTAACAAACCGGTAGATCAACTACCTCATGACATTCTTGTGAAATTAGGTGCCGATGATATTAAGAATTATCCCGCGACTTTGGATTATATGTCGCCTGATGTGACTATGAATACAGGAACAGTAACTCTGCGCGCTATATTAGACAACCCAGACGGAATACTCAAGAGTGGTCTATATGTAAGCGTATCCTTGCCTTATGCCGAAGTAAAAGATGCTATTCTTATCAATAATGGTTCAATAGGTAGCGATCAGTTAGGTAAGTATGTGTACGTGGTGAATGATTCGAACATTGTTAACTATAGACATATCACAACCGGAGAACTATTTGGAGACACTTTAAGATTAGTTACTAGTGGGCTGAAGCCTAACGAAAAGTATGTCACTACAGCATTGTTGAAGGTGAAAAATGGTATGAAAGTTAAGCCGGTAACTAAGTGATTATTAACTACTAAAGCACAAGGATTATGTTCTCAAAATTCTTTATAAACAGACCGATATTTGCTACGGTAATAGCCTTGCTGATTTTAGTAGGGGGTATTATATCGTTGACAATGTTGCCGATAGCACAATATCCCGAAATAACCCCACCAACCGTTCAAGTTTCTGCCACTTATCTGGGTGCTGATGCAACAACGGTTGCTCAGACTGTGGGGATGCCCATCGAGCAGCAAGTGAATGGTGTGGATGGAATGCTTTATATGTCATCTACATCATCGTCTACGGGCTCTTATTCATTGACTGTAACTTTTGAGGTAGGTACAGATATAGATATGGCCACTGTGCAAGTACAGAATAGAGCCAATATTGCTGAGCCTTTATTGCCAGAAGCTGTAAAAGTTCAAGGTGTTACCATACAGAAACAGTCGACCAACATTGTACTCTTTCTTACATTGACGTCTACAAACCCACTGTATGATGCATTGTATCTATCCAATTATGGAACACTAAACCTACTAAACGACCTGACAAGACTTCCAGGGGTAGGCGACGTAAACATTATGGGTATCGGTGATTACTCTATGCGAGTTTGGATGGATCCCGATTTAATGCGTATTCGTGGCGTATCACCAGAGGAGGTTTATCAAGCTATTTCTGCACAGAATGTAAGTGTAAGCCCTGGATCGGTAGGGCAAGCATTAGATGCAACCAATAAAAATGCCTTTGCCAATACCTTGATTGTAAAGGGACGATTAACAACTCCAGAAGAATTTGGCAATATCATCGTCAGGAATGAGGGTGATGGACAATTCCTTCGCATAAAAGATATTGCAAGAGTAGCACAGGAATCAAGCAACTACAGCATGGTGGCAACGCTAAGCGGTGAACCTACCGCGGCTATTGCTATTTATCAGCAGCCGGGTTCTAACTCTATCGATGTCGCCAAGGCAGTTAAGGCAAAAATGGCTGAGTTAGCCAAGAACTTCCCAGATGGTATCAAGTATGAAGTTACGCTAGATACAACAGAGGTAATTGATGCCTCGATCAGCGATGTTATGTTAACCTTTATCGAAACGACCCTCTTGGTAGTCTTAGTAATTTTGCTATTCCTCCAAAACTTCCGTGCCGTAATCATTCCATGTATCACCATTCCGGTGTCGTTAATTGGCACATTAGCAGTTATGGAAATACTTGGATTCTCCATCAATACGCTAACACTATTTGGACTGATTCTGGCTATTGCTATTGTGGTGGACGATGCCATTCTTGTCGTCGAAAACTCTTCGCGTTTGCTCGAAACGGGTAAATACAACACGAAAGATGCTGTAACTAAAGCGATGGGAGAGATTACCGGTCCGATTGTTGGTGTAGTATTAGTAATGCTAGCAGTATTTATTCCCACCTCAATGATTAGTGGCATCACAGGCCAGCTCTATAAGCAGTTTGCTTTGACCATTGCAGCTTCTACCGTGATTAGTGGATTCAACTCGCTAACTTTAACACCTGCACTTTGTGGGCTCTTCTTGCAACCGCCTAAACAGAGTAAATTCTTTGTATATAGATGGTTCAACTCGTTCTATGACAGTGTACAGAAGATTTATAACTCGACAATCGGTTGGTTATTAAACAGAAGATATCTAACCTTGTTGATTTATGTAGTATTTACCGCAATAGCTGTGTTCTTATATATGAAAGTACCCTCAACCTTTATTCCAGAGGAAGATGATGGATACTTCATTGCTATGACCCAACTTCCGCCTGCAGCTAGTTTGGAAAGAACAGAAGCTTTGGGCGCCGAAGTCAACAAGATACTTGACTCTTATCCAGAAGTGAAAAGTTATATCCAGATATCTGGTTTCTCTATTATGTCTGGCGGCGCTGCAAGTAATGGCGGTACATATTTCGTAATCTTAAAAAACTGGGATGAAAGAAAAGGAAAGAAGCATGATGTGTTTAGTATTGTCGATCGTTTCAATGAAGAAGCATACGCTTTAGAAGCAGGTACAGTTTTCGCAATGGTACCTCCGGCCATTCCAGGATTAGGAACAACGGGTGGTATACAAATGCAGCTAGAAGATACTAAGAGTCTAGGTGCTACTGCTATGAGTGATGCAATCTCTACAATCCTAGAAACTGCGACTAAGATGGATGCATTGGAAAATGTGAACTGTCAGTATCAGGCAAATGTACCTCAATATTACATAAATATAGACCGCGATAAGGTGCAGTTTATGGGTTTGCAAATGGATGATGTTTTTAATGTGCTTGGTTATTATATGGGTGCGACCTATGTAAACGACTATGTGCAGTATGGACATATCTTCCATGTCAATATTGAATCGGCTAATCAATATCAGACTAATGTTAAGGAGATTCTTAAGCTTGGGGTGCCTAACGGCAATGGTTTAAATGTTCCATTCTCGGCCTTCTGTACGATAGAGGAGATATTCGGCCAAGATGAAATTAATCGATACAATCTGTTCCAAACAGCTGCCATAACAGCAAGTGTACCCGAAGGCAAGAGTACTAGCGAGGCAATTACCCAACTAGCATCTATTGTAGACGACGATCTAAATGGCATGTTTGGTTACGAATGGACTTCTGTAGCATATCAGGAAACATCATCAAGCAACACCACCATGGCCATATTTGTGGTAGCATTGCTAGTTGCTTACTTTGTGCTCTGTGCGCAATACGAAAGCTGGACTAGTCCGATTGCAGCCGTTATGGGTATTCCACTCGCTCTTTTAGGAGCACTGCTTGGCTGTATAGTGATGGGAGTTGCTGTAAGCGTCTACACACAAATCGGTATGATATTACTGATTGCCTTATCTGCTAAAAATGGTATTTTGATTGTGGAGTTTGCCCAAGACTATCATGCGGACGGAAGTTCTATTCGCGAGTCAGCATTAGAGGCTGGACACACACGTCTACGCCCAATTCTAATGACCTCAATGGCCTTCGTAATCGGTGTGATGCCTTTATTGTTCTCAACCGGTGCTGGCGCCAACAGCCGTATTGCATTGGGAGCAGCAGTAGTATTTGGTATGTTTATGAATACCATGTTGGCAACCTTCTTTGTACCTAACTTCTATGAGTTAATGCAAACTTTGGCAGAGAGATTTAGATGGAAACGTGATACAGCACCGGATCAAGCTAGCAGTAGCACAGATCAGGTTTAAACGATAAGTATAGTTAATTTACAAGAAACAGCGAAGTCTAGAAATCATTCTGCTTCGCTGTTTCGTTATATAAACTAGAGCTCGCTGTAGTGGGGTATATCCTGCAGGAAATAGTATTTTTGCTGTGTGTAGTCGATCTTACAGCAATAGTGGTTAATACCATTGGTCACGATAAGATAGTCCACTTTTAGCACCATATTGTAACGTGTGATTTGGTCGAAAACGTCTTGGGTAATTACTATTTGTGGCGCCTTATATTCCACTATTAGACGAGCTTTTAAATCTCTGTTGTAGAGCACGGTATCGCAACGTTTCTTGGTTCCGTTTAACTCTATTGCCACCTCATTGGCTAATAATGCAGCAGGAAAGCCTTTGTGCGAAAGTAGATAGTGGACGAAATGCTGTCGAACCCACTCTTCGGGGGTTAGACTTACAAAACGTCGTCTGATGACATCGAAAATAACTTTTTTTTCGCCTTTAGCCTTGATATTTGCCTCGAAAGTTGGCAAGTTTAATGATAACATTTTATACTTTTGTATGTTAAATAACGGTTTTCCCTCTGCGGAAGACACAAATTTAATGGATTCTTATGAAAACTAAGCAGGAAATTGTAGCAAATTGGCTACCTCGCTACACAAAGCGAAATCTAGAGGATTTTGGTGAGTACATCTTGTTGACGAACTTCAACAAGTATGTCGAAATATTTGCAGAGAAATTCAATGTGCCTATTCTAGGGCGTGATGCAAATATGATCTCTGCCTCAGCCGAGGGTATTACTATCATCAATTTTGGTATGGGTAGTGCCAATGCAGCTATTATAATGGACCTTCTAGGTGCCATCAAACCAAAAGCTTGCTTGTTTCTAGGCAAATGTGGTGGCATCGATAAGAAGAATAAATTAGGTGACTTGATATTACCTATTGCTGCTATTCGCGGCGAAGGTACCTCTAATGACTATTTTCCACCCGAAGTACCGTCACTTCCAGCGTTTATGCTTCAGCGTGCTGTATCTTCTTCAATACGTGATAAAGGACGTGATTACTGGACGGGAACTGTTTATACTACCAACAGACGTATTTGGGAGCATGACGAGAAGTTTAAAGAGTATCTAAAAACTACTCGTGCTATGGCTGTAGATATGGAGACTGCCACATTATTTATCTGCGGTTTCGCTAATCACATTCCTACAGGCGCATTGCTTTTAGTGTCTGATCAACCTATGATTCCAGAGGGGGTGAAGACTGACAAAAGCGACACCATCGTAACGCAAAACTGGGTAGAGGAACACGTAGAGATTGGTATTGCTTCGATTAAAATGATTATTGAAGAGAAGAAAACAGTTCGCCACTTAAAATACGACTGGTAAATACTTACCTAAATAACGCAAAACTATATCTATGGCTAAAAAAGAACTGAGCTGTGATGAAATACTAAAGTCATTGCAGGCAAAGCAGTATTCACCCATCTATTATCTGATGGGTGAAGAATCTTATTATATAGACATTATCAGTGATTACATTGCTAAAAATGTACTGAGTGACACCGAGAAGGAATTTAATCAACTCATTATGTATGGCGCCGATACTGATGTAGCCAGCGTTATTAGTGCCGCTAAACGCTATCCAATGATGGCAGACTATCAGGTAATAATAGTCAAAGAGGCGCAAGCAATAAATGGAAGTATTGACGATTTGGCATACTACCTGCAAAAGCCTCTAAATTCAACTATTCTTGTCTTCTGCCATAAACATGGTTCTTTAGATAGACGCAAGAAGATTCCTGCACTCATCGATAAGGCAGGGATGTTGTTCGAGTCCAAAAAGATAAAAGATAATCAACTAATTCCTTTTATAACATCATACCTTAAACGCAAAGGCGTAGATGCTGAATCTAAAGCATCTGAAATGCTAGCCGAATTTGTAGGAGCAGATTTAAGCAGGCTAACTGGTGAATTGGATAAACTTGTGATTTCGCTTCCTACTGGAGTCAAAAGAATAACTCCTGATCAGGTAGAGAAAAATATCGGTATCAGCAAAGACTACAACAACTTCGAATTAAAGAATGCTCTTGTGCAAAAAGACGCATTGAAAGCTTACAAAATAGTAAAATATTACGAAGAGAATCCCAAGAAAAACCCAATACAATTGGTTTTAGCTTCTCTTTTTTCTTTCTACTCTAATCTAATGTTGGCTTACTATGCGCCCGAAAAAACCGATCAAGGTGTAGCTGCATGGCTGGGTTTAAAATCGCCGTGGGCAGCAAAAGATTACCTTACTGCAATGCGTCAATACAATGGTGTAAAGACGATGCAGATTATCGGTGAGATAAGAAATGCAGACGCACGATCTAAGGGCTTTGGTAATTCATCAGCTGAAGCTGGTGATATAATGCGCGAACTTCTGTTTAAGATTTTGAACTAACTTTTACTCGTTCAGTTGCAAAAACACAACTTCGAGAATAATATCAGTTTTCTGGCCTGCAAAGGTCCATAAACTGATATTTAGAGGAATAATCCTCGCCACGTTTAATACCGTGGCGAGGATTATTTTTTTTTACAGTTTCATGTGCCTTATAAAGCCATTTATCGATATGAAGATACTGAAATCAAATTCAGAAAAAAGAAAGCAAATGCGGACAAAGGCGCTAAGAAAATGTAAATGATCCTCAATTGATAAAGTCTCATATATTTACAATCTAAAGGAATTCCTCAGTCCATGTATAAAGAAGTCAGGAGAGCTGATATCGAGATTTTGTCTGCGTTTTAATTTATCATTTTGATAGTAATTTTGGTATTCCACTAATTTTTTATCAAACACGTTATTAGTATTTCCCAGGCACAAATATTCAAATATATCACACTCTTCACTTGTGCACTTAAGCAGAGTGACATAGAATGGCAATATTAACATCAAAGAAATAACTATTTACAGCGTAGAAGAAAAATAAATAGCCTTTAGGTTTATATGGGACATATATCTGTAAGATTAAATTAATAACTAGAAGGGGAGGGCTATCTTCAATTATAAATGTTGCGCACTATTACTGAATGCTGAAGACGGCGATGTAAGTGCAATAAGCATGGCTATCCAACTTGGTGGCTAGCTGTTGCCAGGCTGCTGGCTATACGTGGTCAGTACGCTGAGCACAGCTTGCCACCAAACGATTCATCTATATACACTATAAGCATACAATTTCTTTTAGACAGGGAAAAATGGGAGAGTGTTCTAGAATTCCAAAAATACGACCAGATGTTAATGTGATCTTAAAAAATCGATTTTAAATGTTAACAGAGTATTAACACTTGAAATTCATTAATATTACTTCGAGCAAATTGAAATTTACCATCACGGCGTCGTAAATAACAAACTATTACTCATAGTTGAAAAAAGAGAAAATATTGTCTCAATATTTCGTTGATTGAGGATTACAACCATTTACTTTCGTTATTTTATGACCAAAAATCCACTATAGTGTAAATGAAAATTACGTTCAAATACCTATTTTTTATAATTGTAATACCAGGCTATTTCTTAGTTTACATCTGTTATTTAACAAAGTGAATAACAATAAAGCCTGTATAAATAGTAGCTTTTTGGAGATTATATTACTTATATTCAAGCAGATTAAAAACAGCATTAAACCTATAGTATAACTAATGTGTGAATAAAGCAAAAACGTAAATTATGCATACATACGTATGGCATTTTATAATTACATTAACAATTGATTTACTGATACTTAATATCCATATATCAAAGTTATACTACAATCTACTAATAAGACATATACATTTGTTAAGCCTTGCGTTAATAACAAACGCAAATATGCGAATTACAAATGAAAAGTATGTATTACATCTGTATATTTGCATTTGTGATTTTAATTTATTACCTTTGTAAATATTACAATTTTAAGATCTTGTATACTATAAATTCACGTATAAAATTATTACCTATCTAATTTTTACCACTTATGGACATAAAAGACAGGATAAAAAAGCTCATGGACCACGAGCAAATGACAGCCGTAGCGTTTGCAGATAGTATTGGGGTTTCTCAAGCAACCATTTCGCACACATTGGGTGATAGAAACAAGTATCCTAGCACAGATTTTATCATGCGCCTACATAATAAATATAAATACATCAACCTCAACTGGCTGATAACAGGCGAAGGTGAAATGATAAATAGTAATACAAAACCCCATCTCGAAAAGCCTACCCCATCGCTATTCGGTGATGAGTTAGTTTTCAGCAACCCTCGCGAGACGGGCGTAAAACCGCGATTTAAAGAAGCAGCAACGGAAGAGAAGCTCGATAACAACAATATCAATGGTATTGACTTAAAAAACTGTGCTGCAAAGAAGATCACCGAGATTCGCGTTTTTTTTGATGACAACACTTACGAAATCTTTAAACCAGAAAAATAGCTGCTGCTAGATTCATTGTTATAACTGTTTCGGTCGTATCTTTGCAATCAATAAACTACGAATAGAGTTTCTACAAAATGAAAAAATTTATTTTAGACCTGCAGGTTAGCGATAACATTAAGGTGCATGCAAACTATGCTCTCTTAAAGTTAACCCATGCAGAAGCCCTTCCGGAAATGCTTCCAGGACAATTTGCTGAGTTGCGCGTTGATGGCTCTCCAAGCACTTATCTTCGCAGACCTATTTCAATCAACTACGTAGATAGAGCCAAAAATGAAGTATGGTTCTTGATCCAAACTATTGGCGAAGGCACTCGACAATTAGCCGGTACTCCTATAGGAGGCGTTATCAATGTTATACTGCCACTAGGAAGTGGCTTTTCTATTCCTGAAAACAGCACAACCAAAGCTCTTTTGATTGGTGGTGGCGTAGGCACTGCTCCTATGCTCTATTTAGGCGAAAAATTGGCCTTAAATGGCATTAAACCAACATTCTTGCTTGGCGCCCGCACCGCAAATGATCTTCTAGAACTAGAAGATTTCGCTAAAATTGGAGAGGTTTACACAACTACCGAGGATGGCAGCCATGGCGAAAAGGGTTATGTGACTCAGCACTCTTTACTTAACGATCAGCAGTTCGATATCATCTACACCTGCGGCCCTAAGCCCATGATGATGTCTGTAGCTAAATATGCACATGCTCAGGGCATTGAATGCGAAGCGTCATTGGAAAACACTATGGCATGCGGTGTTGGAGCATGCTTGTGCTGTGTAGAAGAGACCAAAGAAGGCAATTTATGTGTTTGCAAAGAAGGACCGGTATTTAATATAAAAAGACTATTATGGCAGAACTAAAAGTAAATATAGGAAGTCTGGAGCTCAAAAACCCAGTCATGACTGCCTCTGGCACATTTGGTTATGGCGAGGAGTTTGCCGATTTTATCGATATCTCACAGATTGGTGGCATTATCGTTAAAGGCACTACACTCAATCACCGTGAAGGAAATCCTTACCCACGTATGGCCGAAACCCCTATGGGGATGCTTAACGCTGTAGGATTACAAAACAAAGGCGCAGACTACTTTGTAAAAGAGATTTATCCTCGTATTAAGGATATCAAAACAAATATGATTGTCAATGTTTCCGGTTCGGCCATTGAAGATTATGTACGTACAGCTGAGATCATCAACGAGCTTGACCATATACCAGCCATCGAACTCAACATCTCTTGCCCTAACGTAAAACAGGGAGGTATGGCTTTTGGTGTGACTTGTAGCGGTGCCGCAGAAGTTGTAAAAGCAGTGCGTTCAGTTTACAAAAAGACACTTATCGTAAAGCTGTCTCCCAACGTTACTGACATTACAGAAATAGCTCGTGCAGCAGAAGCTAATGGTGCAGATAGTGTTTCTTTAATTAATACACTTTTAGGCATGGCAGTCGATGCAGAAAAACGCCGTCCCATTCTTTCAACGGTGACAGGTGGCATGTCGGGGGCTGCTGTAAAACCAATTGCATTACGCATGGTTTGGCAAGTAAGCAAAGCAGTAAAAATTCCTATCATTGGACTAGGTGGTATTTCAAACTGGAAAGATGCTGTAGAGTTTATGCTTGCAGGTGCCACCGCCATCCAAATTGGTACAGCAAACTTTATAGATCCTACTGTAACACTTAAAGTCAGAGATGGTATAAATAATTACTTAGATCGACATGGCTATAGTTCGGTGCAGGAGATTATTGGCGCGCTAGAGGTATAGTAAAAAACATCAATACCCCATTCGCACTTAAAACGCACACAAATTGTCACATAGCGAACAAATACGACTATCGGCAAATATCTTATACTCCATTTATTAGCGTTTCGAAAAGATTTACATATTTATTTCTCAACAACGAAACCTATTATTTGTTTATTCAAAAGGGCACTCTTCGCAAAAAAGAGTGCCTTTTTAATTTATATTTACACATTATTCTACATTGCCTCCATAAGCGGCACTCAGAGCAAACTCATGTTATTTATCAAAAAACAGATGTTTTGTATCAAAAAGCACATTACAACTCTCCACATCAACTATTATTTTTGCCCCAACGAAAAACATTAGATTGTCATCAATCTAGATAATCACTAAATAATAGTATTAACCATGAGACACACTTTTTTTGCCGTAGACCTTGGTGCAACAAGTGGCCGTACCATTTTGGCCTCACTTACCGAGAAAGGCATTGAACTCGAAGAAGTCAACCGTTTTCCTAATCACCTAATAGATATAAACGGACACACCTACTGGGATATCAACGAACTTTATCGACACATCATTGAAGGGATGAAAATTGTTGCAGGACGCAACATTGCAATCGACTCAATCGGCATTGATACATGGGGAGTAGACTTTGTGTGTATCGGTAAGGATGGACATCTACTGCGTCAGCCCTATGCATATCGCGACGCTCACACCAATGGGGCACCTGAAGAGTTCTTCAAAAAAGTACCACGTGATGAAGTTTATCAAATTACCGGAATTCAGGTAATGAACTTCAATTCGCTATACCAGCTAGATACTATGCGCCGCAACAATGATAGTGCACTAGAAGCTGCGGACAAGATTGCATTTATGCCAGATGCTTTGAGCTATATGCTTACCGGCAATCTAGTAACTGAATATACAATTGCTAGCACTTCGCAAATGCTTGACGCAAAGACTCAACGTTTCTCTGCTCGACTTCTTGACACTATTGGTCTTAAAGAAGAGAATTTTGGAAAGTTTGTTTTCCCTGGCGAGACTATTGGTATCCTTACTCCCGAAGTACAGAAAGAGACTGGTCTTGGTTCAATCCCTGTAGTAGCAGTTGCAGGTCACGATACCGGATCGGCTGTTGCTGCAGTTCCTGCACTGGACAAGAACTTCGCCTATCTAAGCAGTGGAACATGGTCTCTTATCGGTATTGAAACCGAAGAAGCTGTAATCAACGATGAAACTGCACGTTTAAACTTTACCAACGAAGGAGGTAGCGGAGGCACAATTCGCCTACTTAAAAACATCTGCGGCATGTGGTTACTAGAGCGCTGTCGTAAAGAGTGGCCCGAAAGATCTTATCCTGAATTGATAGCTGAAGCCCAAGCTTGCGAACCATTCCGCAGTTTAATCAATCCCGATGATGCTATTTTTGCTAATCCTGCATCAATGGTAGATGCTATTTGCGAATACTGCAAATCGACAGGACAGCCTATTCCAGAGTCACAAGGTCAGTTCACACGCTGTATATTCGAAAGCCTTGCGTTACGCTACAAGGAAGTCTTAGAAGATTTGCAAAAGCTTAGCGCCAACCCTATCGAGACATTGCATATCATCGGTGGAGGTAGTCGCAACGCTCTTTTAAATCAATTTACAGCTGACGCTATCGGCATTAAAGTTGTTGCAGGGCCATCAGAAGCAACTGCCATTGGCAATGTGATGGTTCAAGCGATGGCTACCGGCGTGGTAGACGGCATCCCCGCGATGCGAAAGTTGATTGATAGTTCAATCCCATTGAGTACTTATTTAGCCAACCATACGTCTGTATGGGAAAATGCATATACCAATTTTAAAAAATATAGCCATGAAAGAAGAATTAATTAAAAAAGCGTATGAAATAGCGGTTGAGCGCTACGCTGCTGTAGGTGTTGATGTAGAAAAAGCAATGGAACGTTTGCAAAACATCCAATTATCTTTGCATTGCTGGCAAGCTGACGACGTAGCAGGTTTCGAATGTGCTGATGGTGAACTATCAGGAGGTATTCAAGCTACAGGTAACTATCCAGGTAAAGCTCGCAACATGGATGAGCTTCGCCAAGATATCCTTAAAGCTACAAGCATGATTCCTGGAAAACATCGTTTAAACCTTCACGCTATCTATGGTGACTTCAACGGTGAAGTAGTAGACCGCGACCAGGTAGAACCAAAACACTTCAGAACATGGATGGAATGGGCTAAAGAAAACGATATGAAACTTGACTTCAACTCATCATCTTTCTCGCACCCATTGAGCGGAAGCCTTTCTTTGTCTAACCCAGACGAAAAAATCCGCCAATTCTGGATTGAACATACTAAACGTTGTCGTAACATCGCCAACGAAATGGGTAAATTCCAAGGTGATCCTTGTATCATGAACCTTTGGGTGCACGATGGCAGCAAAGACCAAACAGTATGCCGTATGAAATACCGTGAGTTGCTAAAAGACTCTTTGGACCAGATTTTCGAAACAGAATACGCAGACATGAAAGACTGTATCGAATCAAAAGTATTTGGTATTGGTCTTGAAAGTTACACTGTAGGTTCTAATGACTTCTATATCGGTTATGGTGTAAGCCGCAACAAGATGATTACTCTTGACACAGGTCACTTCCATCCAACAGAAAGCGTAGCAGACAAAATCTCTTCACTTTTGCTTTATACTCCAGAAATCATGCTACACGTGAGCCGTCCAGTACGTTGGGATAGCGACCACGTAACAATCATGAACGACGAAACACTAGAGTTGGCGAAAGAGATCGTTCGTTGCGATGCATTGGATCGTGTACATATTGGTCTTGACTACTTTGATGCTAGCATCAATCGTATCGGCGCTTATATTGTTGGTAGCCGCGCTACACAAAAATGTATGATGCAAGCTTTGCTTGAACCACTAGAAAAACTTCGCGAATACGAAGCTAATGATCAACTTTTCGAAAGACTAGCATTGCTAGAAGAATCAAAATCATTGCCTTGGAATGCGGTGTGGGATATGTTCTGCTTAAGAAACAATGTGCCAGTTGGCAACGAGTTTATTGCTGAAGTAGAGAAATACGAAGCAGAGGTAACGTCAAAACGCTAATTAACTACTATTTAAATACCATTTAAACGCCATGAACACACTATTAGGGCTTATCATTATCGCCATAGGGAGCTTTGGGCAAAGTAGTTCTTATGTACCCATTAACAAAGTAAAGAATTGGTCGTGGGAAAACTTCTGGTTAACACAAGGCATCTTTGCTTGGTTAGTATTTCCATTTCTTGGCTCATTGCTAGCCGTTTCTGACGGAGCCAGCATCTTCGATCTTTGGTCTGCTGGAGGAGCGCTAGGCTCATTCTTCTACGGCACTCTTTGGGGAATAGGAGGACTCACATTTGGGTTAAGTATGCGTTACTTAGGTGTCGCACTCGGTCAAAGTATTTCACTCGGCACATGTGCCGCATTTGGAACACTGTTTCCCGCATTATTTGCAGGAGATGATCTTTTCCATGGCGAAGGATTGATGCTTCTTATAGGTGTTTGTATCACGTTGGCAGGTATTGCTACAATTGGATATGCAGGAAGTCTTCGCTCGAAAAACATGTCGGATGAGGATAAAAAAGCTGCAGTGAAAGATTTCGCTTTTACTAAAGGACTTTTAGTTGCTCTATTGGCAGGTTTGATGAGTGCTTGTTTTGCACTAGGTTTGGATGCAGGTAGTGCTATCAAAGAGATGGCAGTAACAATGGGTGCCGAATCTTTATATGCAGGACTGCCCGTAGTATTCTTAGTGACACTTGGTGGTTTCTTTACTAATGCAGTTTATTGCATCCAACAGAACATAAAGAATAAGACCGGTAAAGAATACCTTGCATTGAATAGCAAGCAATTGTGCAACAACGTTTTGTTTTGCGCTCTAGCAGGTGGTCTTTGGTACTCACAGTTTTTTGGATTGGAGATTGGCAAAAGCTTCTTGGTGGATAGCCCAATACTATTGGCCTTCTCTTGGAGCATTTTGATGTCGCTTAACGTTACATTCAGCAATATTTGGGGAATTATCCTCAAAGAGTGGAAAGGAGTAAGTGGCAAGACTATTGGTATATTAATCCTTGGATTGCTGATACTGATATCCTCAATTGTAGTGGTAGCCTTGGCGCAACAATAAAATAAAGGATTCGCCGATTGACACTAAATAGCCCGTCAATCGGCGAATTTATATAGATTATAACGTTTAGAAAACTAACAAATAATTAAGTATTTCAATATGGAATCAATTTTAGATAGCCGCCCAGCATTAGCCAAAGAAATTGGCAGCGTGGCTGAAGTGGCTGGCTACCTTTGGCAAAAAGGATGGGCAGAAAGAAATGGTGGTAACATTGTAGTAAACATCACTGATCTTATCGATGAAGAATTAGCAGCACTTCCTGCAATCAGCGAAGTAAAGCCAATCGGTGCTGTTCTTCCTCACATCAAAGGTTGCTACTTCTACTGCAAAGGAACAAATAAACGTATGCGCGACTTGGCTCGCTGGCCGATGCAAAACGGATCCATCATCCGAATTCTAGATGACTGTGCTAACTACGAAATCATTGCCGAAGAACCTGTTATCCCAACATCAGAACTTCCTTCGCATCTTTCAATGCATAATTATCTAATTAGCAAGGGCTCAAACTATAAAGCTTCTATCCACACGCACCCTATTGATTTGATCGCTATGAGCCATCACAAACCATTCCTTGAAAAGGATGTTTTGACTAACTTGTTGTGGAGTATGATTCCTGAAACAAAAGCTTTCTGCCCACGAGGTTTAGGCATTATCCCTTATAAGTTGCCTAGCTCATTGGAGTTAGCAGATGCCACTCTAGCCGAATTGGATGATTACGATGTGGTGCTTTGGGAGAAACATGGCGTTTGCGCTGTGGCTGAAGATATTATGGCTGCATTCGATCAAGTAGATGTATTGAGCAAATCGGCTCAAATCTATTTGACTGCACGTAGCATGGGATTCACACCTGATGGTATGAGCCAAGAACAAATGCAAGAAATGACTAAAGCATTTAACTTGCCTAAATAAATAACCTTGGAGATGAGGTTTATACGGCCTTTAGGTGACTTTTATTAAAGTAAAACTTCAATAAAAGGAGATCTAAAGGCCATTATTATAATCTTTAGAGAGGGAGCGATATTCTGTAGGGGTAACACCTACGCTTTTCTTAAAGCAAGAAAAGAAATATTCTGTGCTTCGATAGTTTAGTAAGAAAGAGATTTCCTTAATAGATTGAGAAGTCTCTAACAACAATTGTTTGGCCTTATGCAACTTCAGCTCTTGATAGTATTTAGCCGGTGAATACCCTGTGTACTCTTTAAACACCTTACGGAATAGAGAATAGCTAATATTGAGTCTCTGAGCCAACACTTCCACATCTACACTAGCGAAAACTTGTTCATTCATCATGATCTTAGCTTGTTCAATGATTTGATCCATAGAATTGGCTTCAAAGATCTTGTTACGCGATATAGACAGAACCATCCCCAAGATATGTAATAAAACACCGGAGAGGTATTGTTGAGCAGAATTCTTATCGGCCTTCGCAATCTCTATGGCCCGAACAAAGAGCTTAACAAGTTCTTCATTAAGCCCTATATCCACTAGTTGATTTTCGCTTTCCAAGAAGCCATTGCGAAGCATATTCTCAATCAAAGGGCCCGCAAAACCAATATAATATTCGTTCCAGCCCGTTTCTTTATGAGGTTTATAGCTGTGCCATTGACCTGGATAAAGCATGATTAGATGGCCTTTGCGAATCTCCTTGTCATTAAAGCTATCAGTTGAAAACAGACCACTTCCTTCGGTTATATACACAAGATGAAACTCTTGCAGCACGCGCCCTTTTTGTGGGTTAAAAAAATAACCTGTAGGATGTTCCTTAAACGGATAATTGGTATTAGGAGGCACAGTCTGCCAACCCACCGTGTTGACATACAATCCGTACTTCCTATCGCGTTCGTTGACTAGAAGATACTTAAAGCCGGCAATCGCCTTATCTAAATCGCCTTTCATCTACTCTTCAAGAAGATCTGGACGCAAACGACGAGTACGCTCAAGGGATTGTTGTAATTCCCACTCTTTAATCTTAGCTTCATGACCTGACAGAAGAATATCGGGTACTTTCCAGCCATTGTATTCGGCCGGACGAGTATAAACTGGAGCAGCTAACAAATTATCCTGAAAAGAATCAGAAAGAGCAGACTGTTCGTCCGATATTACCCCTGGAATGATTCGCACAATTGCATCAGCCATCACAGCAGCCGCTAATTCGCCACCGGTCAGCACAAAATCTCCAATACTAATCTCTTTAGTAATAAGGTGTTCGCGAATACGGTAGTCAATTCCTTTGAAGTGCCCGCAAAGAAAGATAAGGTTACCTTTCAAAGACAACGTATTGGCCATCTTTTGATCAAATTGCTCGCCATCAGGAGTGGTAAAAATCACCTCGTCGTAGTCTCTCTCGGCCTTTAGCTTGTTGATACATCTTTCGATAGGCTCAATTTTCATCACCATCCCGGCAAAGCCACCAAAGGGGTAATCGTCTACACGACGATATTTATCATCGGTGTAGTCGCGTAGATTATGAATATGAATCTCGGCAAGGCCTTTATTTTGAGCTCTTTTCATGATTGAACAGTTGAAAAACCCCTCAATCATCTCGGGCAATACGGTTATAATATCAATGCGCATATAGGTTGAATTTTGTGCAAAATTACAATTATTCAAAGATAAACCTCTATTTTTGTCTTAAACAATCAATAAATAGCTATGACTGTCCAGGAAAGAATAGAGCAACTCCGCAAGGAACTGCACAACCATAACCATAATTACTATGTTCTGAATCAGCCAGAAATATCAGATAAGGCTTTTGATGACTTGATGAGAGAGTTGATAGATCTCGAAGAAGCCAATCCCGAATTAAAAGATGATTCATCGCCTTCTATGCGTGTAGGAAGCGATATTAGCAAGGAGTTTGAGCAAATAGCACACAAATATCCTATGCTTTCATTGGGTAATACCTATTCTGAAGGGGAGGTCAATGATTTCTACGACCGTACCAAACGTTCGTTGAACGAGCCATTTGATATCTGCTGTGAACTAAAGTATGACGGTACATCTATTTCGCTAACCTACGAACATGGTCGACTAGTGCGTGCAGTGACTCGTGGCGACGGTGAAAAAGGCGACGACGTGACAGCTAATGTGAAGACTATACGTACAATTCCGCTCGTGCTTCACGGCGATAATTATCCTGATTCATTTGAAATCCGTGGAGAGATTCTGATGCCTTGGAGCGTGTTTGATGAGCTAAATAAAGAACGGGAAGCACGTGAGGAGCCTTTGTTTGCCAATCCACGCAATGCGGCTTCGGGTACGTTGAAACAACAAAACTCATCAATTGTTGCATCAAGAAAGCTGGATGCATATCTATATTACCTTCTAGGGGAAAATCTCCCACATGATGGTCATTATGAGAATCTGCAAGAGGCTGCAAAGTGGGGTTTTAAGATATCTGATGCAACACGCAAGGCCACTAATCTTGAAGAGGTGTTTCAATTTATAAACTTCTGGGATACCGAACGTAAAAATCTACCTGTAGCTACCGATGGTATTGTATTAAAGGTTAACAGCTTACGCCAGCAAAAGAATCTTGGCTTTACAGCCAAATCACCTCGTTGGGCTATTGCCTATAAGTTCCAAGCCGAACAAGCCTTGACACGACTTAATACCGTGACTTTCCAAGTGGGACGTACGGGTGCGGTAACTCCCGTGGCTAATCTTGACCCTGTACAGCTGTCGGGAACCGTAGTAAAACGTGCTTCTCTACACAATGCGGACATTATAGAAAGCTTGGATCTTCATATGGGAGATATGGTTTATGTAGAGAAGGGTGGAGAGATTATTCCAAAGATTACGGGAGTAGATGTAGCCGCACGTGGCTTTATGGTGAACGACAAAGTGCGATTCATCACCAACTGTCCTGAATGTGGCACTAAATTGATTCGTGTGGAAGGCGAAGCGGCTTTTTATTGCCCCAATGAATCATCGTGCCCTCCGCAAATCAAAGGCCGAATAGAACACTTTATAAGTCGTAAAGCGATGAATATCGATGGTTTAGGCCCCGAAACAGTGGATATGTTCTTCCAAAAAGGATTGATTAGCAATGCAGCCGACTTATATCAGCTTACAGTGGATGATATGAGAGGCTTAGAGAGAATGGGACAGAAATCTGCCGAGAAGATCGTCAAAGGTATGGCAGAGAGCAAGAATATACCTTTTGAGCGTGTTTTATTTGCACTGGGTATCCGCTTTGTGGGCGAGACAGTAGCCAAGAAGTTGGCTAAAGCTATTCAAAATATAGATGCATTAGAGAAAGCTGATATTGAGACATTAGTAGCCATTGACGAAATAGGTGTGAAAATCGCAGAGAGCATTGTTCATTACTTTAGTGATGATAGCAATATTGCTCTTATTGAGCGACTTAAAGATGCGGGTGTACAACTTTGCATCAAAGAAGAGGAGAGTGTTGTCGTCGGCGATAAACTAGCAGGGAAGAGCATTGTGATCAGTGGAGTATTTGCTCACCATTCTCGTGACGAATACAAGAGTATTATAGAGCAAAATGGTGGAAAAAATGTTGGCAGCATCTCTGCTAAAACAAGTTTTATCCTTGCGGGTGATAACATGGGTCCTGCCAAACTGGAGAAAGCCCATAAGCTGGGCGTTGCAATTGTAAGCGAAGAGGAGTTTTTAAACCTCATATCGTAACATTTTAGTGCCTTATACTTATTTTATTTTACGTAAATAATGGCTAAAAAGAAAATAACATTACTTTTGTGCCAAATTTAATACGAGGTTATTATTTCCACTATGATACGAACCAAACTTAAAGGAATGGGTGTGGCGCTGATCACACCTTTCAAAGAAGACGAAAGTATTGACTATGATGCATTAGTGCGCATGGTTGACTACCTGATACAAAATAATGCAGACTTTTTATGTGTACTTGGCACCACTGCCGAAACACCCACCTTGAGCGAAGAAGAGAAGAGAATCGTCAAGAAGACGGTGATTGATCGTGTAAACGGCCGTGTACCTATCTTGCTGGGAGTTGGAGGTAATAATACTCGCGCTGTTGTAGAATCGCTTAAAAACGAAGACTATACTGGGGTTGATGCTATACTTTCCGTGGTTCCTTACTACAATAAACCTTCGCAAGAAGGCATTTACCAACACTACAAAGCAGTGGCGCAGGCTACTGAGCTTCCAATTGTTCTTTATAATGTGCCTGGACGTACCGGCGTGAATATGACTGCCGCTACAACTCTCCGCATTGCTCGCGATTTCGACAATGTAGTTGCCATTAAGGAAGCATCGGGCAATATTACCCAAATGGATGATATCATCAAGAATAAACCTACTAATTTTGAAGTAATTTCAGGGGATGATGGTATTACTTTTCCTTTGATTACGCTTGGAGCTATTGGGGTTATCTCTGTAATTGGCAATGCATTCCCCCGCGAATTTAGCCGCATGACGCGCCTAGCGCTGCAAGGAGATTACAAGAACGCTTTAGCGATTCACCATCGTTTTACTGAATTATTCGATCTGTTGTTTGTAGACGGTAACCCTGCCGGGGTTAAGTCTATCTTAAATGTGATGGGAATGATTGAGAATAAGCTTCGTCTTCCACTGGTTCCTACACGAATCACAACTTTCGAGGCTATACGCAAAGTTTTAAACGAGCTCAACATCAAGTGTTAAGCTAGCACAATAGATACCTTTAAAAGGGCATTCCTGCTAATAATGGGAGTGCCCTTTAATTTTATGTGAGAAGACGTATCTAAATCCTAAGCCGTTACGCCGCTGATACGAGATTTCAGAAGAGTCAGGAACTGTTCTTCATCTTCCACATTCTTAATGATATAAAAGCTTTTCTTGTTATTGGCTTCGATACAGTCTATACGAAAACCTTTAGTTTGTGAAGTAAGTTTAGTTACAGATGATAACGATATAATCTGTTTGCTACCAAATCCATTACTTATTACCAATGCATCATCCGTCACAATGTACTTTTTAAAAAGATTGGTATAGCAGACAGCGCAGGCAGTCAGGTAGAATAGCAGTGTATATACTCTATAATCTCCTATGATCACTGCATAAATAGGCAGAGCTAAAAGGGGAATAGAAATAATGTAGAAAATAGCTCTTATACGTTTTGAAAGAGTAAATACGACGTTTGTTTCCATAACAATAAGCTTTAAAGGTAAGATATAATACGTTTAAAAGAGTAGTGTATCGGTAAATGCACTACAGTGCACTACTGAATGCATTAAGACATTAATCCAGCGTTAAACACTTAACGAGCAACGCTTTTGTAGCAAAGAGTAGAATTGATCCACATTATCTACATATTTGAATATGCGGAAACCTTTTTTACCATTTCCACGAGTGTAGTTGATACTAAAGCCTTTCCCTTGTGGCGATATGCTTGTAATATGTGCTAATGGAATGATTTCCTTACTACCAAGTCCTCCCTTGACTATTAAAGCATTATCGGTTACAATAAATCTTGAAAAAGTGATAGCGTAAGACACTAAAGCTATAGGGATATAGAATAGTAACTTGTACAGCTTAAACTCTGCAAGAAAAGCTTGATACAGCCCTAAGGCTAGGACAACAAGGAGCAACACTAAAAAGAGAAGCCGAATACCTTTTGAGTTGGTAAAAACAACATTTGTTTCCATGAAAATTAGTTTTTAATAGATTAGTATATAGACAAAAGTAAAAAAAGAAAGGAGCAAGGAAAAGGAATTAGGCTATTTTTTGTATTTTTGCACGTCAATTTTTAAGGCAAATAAAATTTCAATATATAATAGTATAATGGCAAAAGAACTAAAAGACCTTACCAAGCGTAGTGTAAACTACTCGCAATGGTATAATGATTTGGTGTTGAAAGCCGACTTGGCCGAACAATCGGCTGTGCGCGGATGTATGGTTATCAAACCTTACGGATACGCTATCTGGGAGAAGATGCAACGTCAGCTTGATGACATGTTTAAAGAGACAGGTCACGTCAATGCTTACTTCCCGCTACTGATTCCTAAATCTTTCCTAAGCCGCGAAGCTGAGCACGTAGAAGGCTTTGCAAAAGAGTGTGCTGTAGTAACTCACCACCGTTTGATGAATGACCCCGATGGCAAAGGAGTTGTAGTAGACCCCGAGGCAAAACTAGAGGAAGAGCTAATCATTCGTCCAACTTCAGAAACTATCATCTGGAACACATATCGCAACTGGATCAATTCTTATCGTGATCTTCCTATCCTTGTCAACCAATGGGCCAACGTGATGCGTTGGGAGATGCGTACACGCCTTTTCCTTCGCACAGCAGAGTTCCTATGGCAAGAAGGACATACAGCTCACGCTACACGCCAAGAGGCAGAAGAGGAAGCAGTTCGTATGCTACACGTCTATGCAGAGTTCGCAGAAAAGTTTATGGCTGTACCTGTAATCACTGGTGTAAAATCAGCAAACGAACGTTTTGCAGGCGCATTAGATACTTATACTATCGAAGCAATGATGCAAGATGGCAAGGCTCTTCAAAGTGGAACATCTCACTTCTTAGGCCAAAACTTTGCTAAAGCATTCGATGTACAGTTTGTAAACAAGGAGAACCAAATGGAGTACGTATGGGCTACATCATGGGGTGTTTCTACTCGCTTGATGGGTGCACTTATCATGACACACTCTGACGACAACGGCCTTGTATTGCCTCCTACACTGGCTCCAATTCAAGTTGTTATCGTTCCTATTTATAAAGGAGATGACCAATTGAATCAAATCAACGAAAAGGTAAACGGCATCGTGAGCAAGCTCAAAGCTATGGGCATCTCTGTAAAATATGACAATGCAGACAACAAACGTCCTGGATTTAAATTTGCAGACTACGAGCTTAAAGGCGTACCCGTACGTTTGGTTATGGGCGGTCGCGACCTCGAAAACAATACAATGGAGGTAATGCGTCGCGATACACTTCAAAAAGAAACTGTATCATGCGATGGTATCGAAGAGTATGTAAAGAATCTACTCGACGAAATCCAAGCTAACATCTACCAAAAAGCCCTAGATCACCGCAATTCTCACATTTCTAAAGCTGATACTTACGAAGAGTTCAAGCAAAAGATTGAAGAGGGTGGTTTTGTTATGGCTCACTGGGATGGCACTCCGGAAACAGAAGAGAAGATTAAAGAGGATACAAAAGCAACTATCCGTTGTATTCCTTTCGAAACTTTCGTTGAAGGCGACAAAGAGCCTGGAACTTGTATCGTAACAGGTAAACCATCAGAATGTAGAGTAGTATTTGCTCGCGCTTATTAAGAATTTTCTTAAACATATACTTGCAAGGTCTGCGCTATTTGTATCAACAAAGGCGCAGACCTTCTTTTTTATCACAATTCTTCGTTTTTCCAACAAAAGTTTATTCGTGAAAAGCTTTTGTATATCGTGAAAATGCACTAATTTAGCGTGGTTTTTAATAGGCCAATAAAGTTATAATTAATAATCATCTTAAATGCTTGAACAAGACAGAATTATAAAAATCAACATTGAAGAAGAAATGAAATCATCGTACATTGACTACTCTATGTCAGTCATTGTATCTCGTGCTCTTCCCGATGTTAGAGATGGATTCAAGCCCGTTCACCGCCGTATTTTGTACGGAATGATGGAACTGGGAAATACTTCCGACAAACCCTACAAGAAATCTGCCAGAATCGTTGGTGAAGTACTTGGTAAATATCACCCTCACGGCGACTCTTCTGTATATTTGGCTATGGTACGTATGGCACAAGATTGGGCTATGCGTTATCCATTGGTAGATGGTCAAGGTAACTTTGGTTCAGTCGATGGCGATAGCCCCGCAGCGATGCGTTATACAGAGGCTCGTCTAAACAAGCTGGGCGAATCTATGATGGACGACTTGTACAAAAATACAGTTGACTTCAACCCCAACTTCGACAACACCTTGAAGGAACCAACAGTAATGCCAACTCGTATTCCAAATCTTTTGGTTAATGGTGCGTCTGGTATTGCAGTAGGTATGGCAACTAATATGCCTCCTCACAACCTTTCGGAAGTAATTGATGCTTGTTTAGCGTTTTTAGCTAATCCTGAGATTGAAATTGAAGAGCTGATGAATTACGTAAAAGCTCCAGATTTCCCTACAGGTGGTTATATTTATGGCGTTACTGGTGTTCGCGAAGCTTACCTCACAGGTAGAGGTAGAGTAGTGATGCGTGCACGTGCCGAAATAGAAAGTGGATCAACCCACGATAAAATCGTTATCTCAGAGATTCCTTATAACGTAAATAAGGCAGAACTGATTAAATATATAGCCGACCTCGTTAATGACAAGAAGATCGAAGGTATCTCTAATGCCAATGACGAATCGGACCGCGAAGGTATGCGTATCGTTATCGATATCAAGCGCGATGCCAATGCGAGCGTAGTGCTCAACAAGCTCTATAAGATGACTGCACTCCAAACATCGTTTGGCGTAAACAACGTTGCTCTGGTTCATGGCCGACCCAAAACATTGAATCTTAAAGATTTGATCAGCAACTTTGTAGACCATAGACGTGAGGTCGTGATTCGTCGTACAGAGTTTGATTTACAAAAAGCAAAAGACCGTGCACATATTGTAGAAGGACTTATTATTGCGTCCGATAATATCGACGAAGTGATTCGTATTATACGTGCTGCACAAACACCAAATATTGCCATTGAAAACTTGATGGCTCGCTTCAATCTCTCTGATAGACAAGCTCGTGCTATTGTTGAAATGCGTCTACGTCAATTGACTGGACTACTTCAAGATCAGCTGCATGGAGAGTATGACGAATTGATGAAGCTAATTGCATACTTGGAAAGCATTCTTACCGACGAAGAAGTTTGCCGTACAGTAATCAAAGACGAACTAACAGATGTGAGAGCTAGCTATGGCGACAAACGTCGCTCAGAAATAGTATATTCTTCTGAAGAGTTCAATCCTGAAGATTTCTATGCCGACGATGAAATGATTATTACAATTTCTCATCTAGGCTATATTAAGCGTACACCTCTTACTGAATTCCGTGCTCAGAATCGCGGTGGAGTAGGTTCTAAGGGTTCAGAAACACGTGACGAGGACTTCGTAGAACACATCTATCCAGCTACAATGCACAACACGATGATGTTCTTTACTCAAAAAGGTAAGTGTTATTGGCTAAAAGTGTACGAGATCCCTGAAGGAAGCAAAACATCTAAGGGTCGTGCTATTCAAAATCTACTAAATATCGATTCCGATGACGCTGTAACAGCTTATCTTCGTGTTAAGAGCTTGGTAGACAAAGAGTATATCAATAGTCATTATGTATTGTTCTGTACTCAAAACGGTGTTATTAAAAAGACATTGCTTGAGCAATACTCACGTCCAAGACAAAACGGTGTGAATGCTATAACAATTCGTGAGGACGATAGCGTAATCGAAGTTCGTATGACTAACGGAAACAATGAGATTATCATTGCCAACCGTAACGGCCGTGCTATTCGTTTCCACGAGTCTAGAGTTCGTGTAATGGGTCGTACAGCTACAGGTGTACGAGGTATTACTCTTGATAACGACGGACAAGACCATGTAGTTGGTATGATCTGTATCAAAAATCTAGAAACTGATGCAGTAATGGTGATTTCAGAGCAAGGATTTGGTAAAAGATCTCCGGCTGAAGACTATCGTCAAACAAATAGAGGCGGAAAAGGTGTAAAAACTATGAATATTACCGAAAAAACTGGTAAATTAGTAGCGATTAAATCTGTAACCGATGACAATGATTTGATGATCATTAACAAATCCGGTATCACAATCCGCTTAAAAGTGGCTGATGTACGCCCAACAGGACGTGCTACACAGGGAGTTCGCTTGATTAATCTCGAGAAAAGAAATGATCATATAGGCTCTGTTTGCAAGGTTACAACAGAAAGCCTTGAGGATGAGATACCTGTTGAAGAAGCAGAAGGGACTATTGTTTGCACTGATATAGATACAGATCAACCTGATATCCAAGCAGAAGAAACGACTACTAATGATAATGAATAAGTATATGACTAAAAATACAAGATCTAATTTATTAACTTACATAAAAACAACAATCATGAAAAGAGGACTATTTTCGTTGGTGTTACTTATGGTTGTAAGTTTTGCATTTGCTCAACAAAAAAGTGTGAGAGAAGCAAAAACTATAGCCGGTGATGTAAAACCCGATCTTAAAAAGGCTGAATCATTGATTAATGAAGCCTTGAAAAATCCTGAAACGTCAAACGATGCAGCTACTTGGGATGTTGCAGGCATAGTACAAAAGCGCATTATTGAAGAAGAGATGAAAAATGCTTACCTTCAAAAGCCTTTTGACACGCTTAAAGCTTACAACAGCATCCTAAAAATGTATGAGTACTTCATCAAGTGCGATGAACTAGCTGAAGTACCAGACGCAAAAGGCAAAGTAAAGAATAAATACAGAAAAGCTAATGCTGCTTCAATGCTTGCTGAGCGCAACAACTTAATCAATGGTGGTATTGAGTATTTCAACGTTAGACAACCTGAGAATGCTTTGAAGTTTTTCGGCACATATGTTGATGCAGCTTCTTATCCTATTTTAGCAAAGGAAAACATTGCCGTTACAGATACAATGCTTCCCCAAATTGCATACTATGCTGTTTTGGCCGCTAATGATTCAGAGAATCCAACAGCTATTATTAAGTATGCGCCTTTTGCTGTTAAGAGCAAAAATAAGGAAGAGGCTGCAACGGCTTTACAAGTATGGAGTAGTGCCCTTAAAGATCAAGGCAATACTGATGCTTGGATAGCTAAGCTTCAAGAAGGTATTGTAACTTTCCCAGATAATCAATACTTCTTTGCTAATCTTATCGACCATTACAGCTCTTCTAATCAACCAGAGAAGGCTATGGAATTTGCAGATAGCATGCTTGCAAAAGAACCTAATAACAAGCTTTACCTTTATGTAAAAGCTTATCTTTTGCACAACATGAATAACTACGATGAAGCGATTAAGTACTACACAAAAGCTATCGAAGCTGATCCTGAATATGCAGAAGCTTACTCTAACTTAGGCTTGATTTATATCATGAAGGCTCAAGAAGCTGCTGATGCTGACGCTGTAGATTTGTCTAATACATCTGGCCAAGAAGCTGCAAAAGCTAACTACAAAGAGGCTAAAACTTACCTTGAAAAAGCTAGACAACTTAGACCTGAACAAAAAGATCTTTGGGCTCCTGGTTTATATCGAGTTTATTACAACCTCAATATGGAACCTGAATTCCTTGAGATTGAATCTGTAATGTAAGACGCAAATATCTTTACATATATGGGTTACTATTGGAGTATTTTCATACTCCAATAGTAACCTTTTTTATTTTTACATAGGATATCACTGAGGCTTAGAGGACAGAAAAAATGCTCTTTTTGAATAAACAGATCCAACTATTTACCATGAAAAAAGAGTATTCTGTTTGAGAATAAATGGGTGACGTTATAAGCTCAACAAAATGCATAGCTCCTAATAATCGTATAGTTTATGTAATACGTAAAGGGAAAATAGATTAAGACACCTGCTCGAAAGATTCGCCAGATACGATTATTTTTGGCTATTATAAAACTTTCCACAGGTTCTATATTTCATTGGATCTTTATTCCGCTTGATAAGAAGGTGATCATATAGCTCTGAATTTAATTTGAACTACTGTTCCTTACTTTCTACTTACTTCTTTGTCTTTATTCCTTTTTATTTTATTTCCAACCATGCTGTTTTGTTGCATATATAACTATTGCATAGGTATACTAAAAGAATATAATTCTAGTAGGGTATATGAACAAAATTAGCCGAGGAATTAATATTAAACATAATACCAATTCCTCGGCTAATAAGATTTGAAAATATTCGAGCTGCTTTTACTGTTGATGGATAATCAACAATGGTGTATCTGTGTGAAAAATCATCTTTCTAGCTATACTCGGGTTAAATAGTCGTGCAAACACATTTCTCCTGTAAGACACAGTAGTTATAACATCAATGTGATTATCCGCGATATATTTATCAAAGCTTCTAAGATTATCATCACTATAAACCACATTAAAGCTAAAGTGAAATGATGGATAGTGTTTTTCAAAATAGTCACGAAGCCCAGACATTTTAATACTATTCATCAGGTCCTTCGATTCTTTTTCAGTTGCCATTAACAATAAGGAGACATCATACTCGTATACATTCCAAGTATTGAAGAAATTATCAAAAGCGACTAGATCTCTCTGATCAAAATTTGTTATAAAAGCTATCTTCTTTACCGCATCAAAGTTCTCAAAAGGTGTATCTTCTGGGATTGCTAAAACAGTTGTTCTACTCCGATCAATAACTTCTGCTGTAACGCTCCCTAGTAAATCGATTTCTTTCTGACCAGCTCCACGAGTTCCCATGACAATTAGTAACGGAGTGAACTCTTTAGCATAATTGATTATTTCATCTTCGGGTATTCCTTCGCGCAATATACATGAGTATTTTACTTTAGGTAGTATTCCAGCTTTAATTTTCTCCTTTATGCTATTGGATAGATGATCTAAATCACCATGAACTTTCTTTATAATTGTTGTCGCCAACTCTTCATCTTGGATCTGATAGTTAAAAACGTCGCTATAGGGTAAAGTTGAATTATATATAGGTGTAAAATATACATGTAAAAGTATTACCTCAGCATCAAATTTTTCAGCTAAATTAAAACCAAAGTTGCAAGCTTTGACCGAATAATTTGAGAAATCCACCGGAATTAAGATTTTTGGACAAATACCCTCTCCTACTTCCATTGGTTTTTCGGATATTATACTATCAGCCAACCACGCTGAACTTTCAATAATTTTCAATGCCCGAGGCAAATCCGACTCCTTTATTCTGACACGTACTCCAGAGGATATAATTGGTTGAATTAGATTTACGTTATGAATGTAGTTTTCAATACCTTCATTATCTAACACATTCTTCAATATCTGAGCCTTTGAATAGGTTAATATAGCTAGGGTTACGAGTTTTTCTTCCATAAAAGTAGTGTTGTTTTTATTAAAATAGAACAAATAAATAATCCCAATTGTTTCTTGGTGCGGGAACAATTGGGATATGAATCTATAATATTATTGTTAAGTACTACATGGCTAATCTTTCTTCCTCTGTATCAAGCATATTTAATTCGTGCAAAATATCGAGTGCGCGCTCTAGGACAGTAGTATCATCGATCATAACTAAACCTCCATCAGGCCCTGGTTCTAAGTGAATACCAACACTTTTGCCCTCTTTAAAGTTGTGACCTCCAAAGAAATTACGAACTGTATCAACATGTATCCCGAGCTCATCAGCAATGCGGTGCATACTGCCACTTGGCAACGAATCTTTGATCTTGCGAAGTTCATTGAATGTTATTGTCCTCATGTTATTATAAATTAAAGGTTAATAGAATGTTAGTTTTATCACGCAATAAACATAATAAAAATATGATTAAAGGGCAAATTATTATACCAATATTTTAGCATAAAGATATTTATTAATGTTATTTCGGCTGACTTAGAATAAAATCATTATTTTCGTGTCGAAGAAATCTTTTTAATATTGCGCACATGGAAGCAGTTCATCATAATTCTAGACAGCATTCAACTGGCTTTGCCTTGAGCGGTGGATTTGTGAAGGGTTTTGCTCATCTAGGTGTAATACAAGGGCTTTTAGAATGCGATATTAAACCAGATATTTTGCAAGGGGTAAGTGTCGGAGCGCTTGTTGGAGCCTTCTATGCAGATGGTAAGGAACCTTATAAGATATTAGAGATATTCCGTCCCTATAGTTTTAAAAATTTGGTCAAATTGTCTCTACCTCGCATAGGCTTTCTTGATATTGCTGAACTAACAGAGATCATTCGTTCTAACCTAACGCACAATAAGCTAGAAGATTTACCACTTCCACTTATTGTGACCGCTACCAATTTTGACTTAGGATGCTCTGTGCATTTTCAAAAGGGAGACATAGCTGATTGTGTGAGCGCCTCCTGCTGCATGCCAATACTCTTCAAACCAAAGATTATTGATGGGACTCATTACGTGGATGGTGGAATTATCAAAAACCTTCCAGTAGCTCCCCTTAAACAAATTTGTGAGAAGGTTGTCGCCATAAACCTCTGCCCACTTGAAGTAGAAAGATTCAAAATGAACATACTCGGAGTTGCTCTGCGTTCATATCATTTTCTACTTCGAGCCAATAGCTATGCTGATCGTGAAATAGCTGATCTTTTGCTCGAACCAGATCTTTCCAAATTCAGCCTGACGAAAATGGAAAGAGGTGAAGATATTTTTCTTACAGCTTACAAATATACAAAAGATTATTTACAGCTTTTACAAGAATTAAATGGGACATATTGGAGGAATTAGCCCATTGTTTATGTAAAGTAAATTAACCATATAAAATACAAATGAAGAGAAAGAAAATAGTGATCTACCAAACATTACCACGTCTATTTGGGAATGACAATAATTATTGCCAAAACAATGGTAATATTGCAGAAAATGGATGTGGGAAGATGGGAGATTTCACAGCTAAAGCACTCAACGAGATTAAGAAGCTTGGCGCTACACATGTTTGGTACACAGGTATCATCGAGCATGCTACACAGACCTGTTATCGTCGCTATAATATTCGACCCGACCACCCTGCTATTGTCAAGGGTAAAGCCGGCTCACCTTATGCTATAAAGGACTATTACGACATCGATCCAGATATTGCAGGAGACATTCCAGGGCGCATGCTTGAGTTCGAAAACCTTGTGGCACGTACGCACAGCAAGGGGTTAAAAGTGATTATTGACTTTGTTCCTAATCATGTTGCCCGCCAATATAATTCGGATGCTAAGCCAGAAGGCGTTGTTGACCTTGGTGCAGATGATGATAGTAGCTATGCTTTCAGCCCATATAACAATTTCTACTATATTCCACACACTCAGCTTCATGGGCAATTTGATATGAAAGGGGATGCTACTGAACCCTATTATGAGTTCCCGGCTAAAGCTACTGGAAATAACCGTTTCGACGCCTACCCCACCATTAATGACTGGTATGAAACGATTAAGCTGAACTATGGCATCGACTACCAAAATGGCGGTGGTGCCAGCTTTGACCCTATACCATCCACTTGGATAAAGATGCTAGATATTCTACTCTTCTGGGCTGATAAGAAAGTAGATGCCTTTCGCTGTGATATGGCCGAGATGGTTCCAGTTGAGTTTTGGAGCTGGGCTATTCCACAAGTAAAAGCACAATATCCTGATATCTTGTTTATTGCTGAGGTATATAATCCACATGAGTATCGCAATTATATATTTCGTGGCCATTTTGATTACCTTTATGACAAGGTAGGACTTTATGACACGCTACGAAATGTGACTTGTGACTACGAATCTGCCGCTGCCATCTCTAAATGTTGGCAGAGTTTGAGTGGTATTGAGGAAAAGATGCTTAACTTCTTAGAGAATCATGACGAACAACGTATTGCATCCGATTTCTTCGCAGGCAACCCATTCAAGGCCGTTCCCGCTCTTATAGTATCTGCATTAATGAATACCACGCCAATGATGATCTATTTTGGACAAGAATTTGGAGAAATGGGTATGGATACCGAAGGGTTCAGTGGTCGAGATGGCCGAACTACAATTTTCGACTATTGGAGCGTTAGTTCTATTCGCCGCTGGCGCAATGGAGGAAAATTTAATGGTGAGTTACTTTCAGAACAGGAAAAGCACCTCTACTCTATTTATCAAAAGGTACTGAGCCTATGCAACGGTCAGGATGCTATTTCTCAAGGTTCTTTCTTCGATCTCATGTATGCAAACCTCAACGGTTGGCGTTTTAATGCGCATAAGCAGTATGCATTTTTGCGTAAATATCAAAATGAGTTGTTGCTTATAGTAGTAAACTTCGATCGCGAAGCAGTTGATGTAGCCATAAATATTCCTCAACATGCATTCGACTACCTACAACTTCCCGAGATAGAGCAATTTTCGGCTGTGGATTTGTTGACCGATACGTTGCTGCAAGTCTCCCTCTTATCTTCGAAACCTACGGAGATGAAGATTGAGGGTTATAGTGGGCGTGTCTTGAAATTCAAACTCTAGCCCCCACTCTAGCAATATAATAAAAAAGTTAGCCGAACTCACAAAAAGGGTTCGGCTAACTTTTTTATTACTATTCCTTATAAGGCTTATTTCTTTTTGCGCAAAACTACTGCAGAACGGGCTGGGACATAAAGCTTGAGCCACTCTTTCTTTTCCTTTGCATAAAGAGGATCAGGATTAGTAAAATGAACGACCGAATCATCGGCAAATCCATTTCCACCATACTCCTTTGAATCCGTATTCAACACTACCTCATAGGCGCCCGGTGCTACTAGGAAACCATAGTCAGTATACGAATGTTTAGGGCTGAAATTGAATACAAATATTAAATCCTTACGTTGATATGCCAGAATCTGATCAGCATCATTGTGCCAAATTTCCACAACAGGAGTAGATTGAATATTCTTCACACTCTTAATAGTATCCAACATCGCCTTATCAAAATCACCTAGATAGTGAAATGTTAAGTTCTTGTTGTCTACCAAGTCCCATTGACGGCGCGCGTATTTATACGACCAACCATTACCATCACGTGGAAAGTCAATCCACTCTGGATGGCCAAATTCGTTGCCCATAAAATTGAGATATCCACCATTGATAGTCGAAGCTGTCAATAGTCTAATCATCTTATGTAGCGCTAAGCCGCGGTGCACCACGTAATTCTCATCGCCCTTTTGCATATGCCAATACATATCAGCATCAATTAAGCGGAAAATGATAGTCTTGTCACCTACTAACGCTTGATCGTGACTTTCTGCATAAGAGATCGTCTTCTCATCAGATCGACGATTAGTCACTTCCCAGAACATACTCGATGGCTTCCAATCTTCGTCAATTTTCTCCTTGATTGTTTTAATCCAGTAGTCCGGAATATTCATGGCTAGACGATAATCAAACCCATAGCCACCATCATCAAACTTAGCTGCTAGTCCGGGCATACCCGACACTTCTTCAGCAATAGTGATAGCAGTTGCTTTCACCTCATGAATCAAAAGATTAGCCAGAGTTAAGTAACATATAGCATTATCATCTTCGTGCCCATTGTAGTAGTCACCATAGTCCATAAAGGCTTCTCCTAGGCCATGGCTATAGTAAAGCATTGATGTTACTCCGTCAAATCGGAACCCATCAAATTTGTACTCTTCCAACCAGAATTTACAGTTGGATAGCAAGAAGTGAAGCACTTCATTTTTACCATAATCAAAACAAAGAGAATCCCAAGCCGGATGTTCACGACGAACGCCAGGATAGAAATATTGGTTAGGGTCGCCTGCAAAATTGCCAAGACCTTCCACCTCGTTTTTCACAGCGTGCGAGTGAACGATATCCATAATAACAGCTATGCCCAATTGGTGAGCTGCATCAATCAACTCTTTCAACTCTTCGGGAGTACCAAAACGCGAGCTAGCCGCAAAGAAGTTGGATACATGATATCCAAAACTTCCATAGTAAGGGTGCTCTTGAATAGCCATAATCTGGATACAGTTATACCCATCTGCAGCTATTCGTGGCAATATTTTCTCTCTAAACTCTACATAGCTACCCACCTTTTCTTCCTGCTGTGCCATGCCAATATGACACTCATAAATTAGAAGCGGATCGGTAGAGGGTTTAAAGGTTTTCTTTTTAAACTTAAACTCTTTCTCAGGAGCCCACACTTGAGCGCTAAATATCTTTGTCTGCTCATCTTGCACCACTCTAGTAGCCCAAGCAGGGATACGCTCACCTTGGCCACCCTCCCAATAAACATTTAGCTTATACAAATCTTGGTGTGCAATAGCATCCTTAGGAAGTTCTATTTCCCAGATACCGTTTTTTAGTTTCTTCAACTCATATTTAGACGATTCTGTCCAATTGTTGAAAGTACCAATCATAAAGATGCTTGTCGCATTGGGAGCCCATTCGCGGAATATCCAACCTTCTTTGGTGCGATGCAATCCAAAGTAGAGATATCCTGTAGCGAAATCTGTCAACGTAGTTTTGCCCTGGTTAGTCAGTTCTGCAATCTTTTCGAGTGCAAAGTTATGTCGGCCTTCAATGGCACCGGCATAGGGTTCAAGCCAGGTGTCATTTTTTATTAGCCCAAGTGTTTTTTCCATAAATGGAGAGTGTTAAGCTTTAACTTTCACGATTACTTTCTTCACACCAGTCTCGGTGATACCGGGTGCATGGCCATCTTGTGGAAAGAAGATAGCAAACATACCAGGTTTCACAGCAATGTAGTCTTGTGCTAAACCTTCAAAGAAAGTGATATCTTTCTCAGCGTTGTATACAGCATCAGCAGGCATACACTCATTTCCAGGAGTATATCCCATAACCTCAACTCCCGAAAGAGGAATTTGAATATCAATAAATACATTATGCGTTTCGAGCTTAGCAGCTTCTTTGGTTTTTGGGCTAGTTTGCGCCACATTCACCACCAAATCTTTACCACAAAGTTCTGTCTTGCTACCTGCTTCGAGTGCATTCAAATCAGTATTCTTCAAGAAATCAATAGCTTGTGCAAAAAGCGGATTTAATGATGCGTATTTCTCCAAATTGTCAAGTGTATCAACTACCATAATTCTTTATTTTTTTAAGTTCAAAATCTAAATTACCTCTATTCATTCATCAACTTTCTTCATTGATTGCAATGCATCTTTGATACATCCGTTAATGTATGTTCCAAAAACTAATAGAACGCAAACCTACAAATAATTTTCCTAACATTCTATTAGCTAGTGAAAGATTTTACGCTGATTCCACACATCTATCAAGGTAAAAAAGAATTTCTAGCCTTTTTCATGGCAGAAAAAGAGTAAACACCTATTTTTGTTTCTTCAATAAACACGTCTATAATTTTTAATACAATGATACGTTTCGTTCAACCCAAAGATACAGCCGATATTGTAGCTATTTACAATCACTATATCACAAATACCACCGTCACTTTCGAAACAACGCCCCTAACTGCCGAACAAATGTCGAGGCGGATTGATCTACTTGCTTCCAAATATCCATATTTTGTTTTCGAAGAAGAAGGAAAAGTTGTGGGTTACTGTTATGCACACGGTTGGAAAGAAAAGGCAGCCTACAATAAGACCGTAGAGACAACAATATATCTATCACCGACGAGTGTGGGAAAGGGAATTGGTAAAAAGATGTTGGCTCACCTCATTGAAGAGTGCCGCCTTAGAAACTATCATAGCCTCATTGCTTGTATCACACAAGGCAACGAGGCTAGTTTTGTGCTTCACCAACACTTTGGATTCCATCAGGCATCACAGTTTAAGGAGGTTGGACGTAAGTTTGATCAATGGCTCGATGTTATAGATTACCAGTTGATAATAAAATAGTTACCACCTACTCTAACGCATCTAGTATCTTCTTTATCTCAATACTCTGAAGCCTTCCATACACTTTATCGCCTATCGTTACTACTGGTGCTAGTCCACAAGCGCCAACACAGCGTAGGCAATCGAGTGAAAACTTACCATCGGGAGTTGTTTGGCCTACTTCTATACCCACAACACGCTTCAGCTCCTCGAGTATTTTCTCGGCACCACGCACATAACAGGCTGTACCCATACAAACCGATATAGGATATCGGCCCTTAGGCGTCATAGTAAAAAAGGTATAAAACGTTACCACCCCATAGACTTTAGATCGGGGAATGTGTAACTTAGCTGCAATGATGCGTTGCACCTCTTCGGGCAAATAGCCCACAGTGTGTTGCACCTCATGCAGTATATGTATTAGTTCGCCCGGATCATTTTTGCTCTGATCGCAGATTTTTTCTATCTGTTGACGGGCCGTACAAGCTATTTTTAGTTCGGACATATCACTCTCCTTTCTTAGTTTAAGTAAAGAAATCAATTGATCGTTTTCTTGAAATAATGAGTATGCAACAGATGGTGCGCTTTCTCGCTAAGGGGCTTACCTAAGAAGTTTCCATACAGCATTTTTATATAGGGATTTTCATGTGATTTGCGTATGGGCTTCTCTTTATCTTCCTCATAGAGTGCTTGAGCGCGAGCTAGCAACACATCAACATCGCCGTGATGCTGAGGTTGGCCACCACCACCAATGCAACCACCCGGACAAGCCATAATCTCGATGGCGTGGTATTCGTTTTTGCCGCTTCGCACATCTTCTAAAAGATGACGTGCATTTCCTAGACCATGGGCTATTCCAACCTTAAGTTCAAAGCCATTCAGGTTAACAGTGGTACGGCGCACACCAGTCATTCCTCGCACCTCTTCAAAGTCGAGTCTTGTAAGGCTTTCGCCTGTATAGATTTCGTAAAGCGAACGCAGAGCAGCCTCCATTACCCCTCCCGTTGTTCCGAAAATAACACCTGCTCCCGATGACTCACCCATGGGGTTATCAAATTCACTATCAGGTAGCACTTTAAAACCGATATTAGCACGTTTTATCAATGCAGCAAGTTCCCTAGTTGAGATAGAGTAATCCACATCGGGGTTACCATTAACCTTAAACTCTGAGCGGTCGCATTCGTATTTCTTCGCCAAACATGGCATGATAGATACCACCACTAACTTTTCGCGTGGTATGCCCATTGTTTCGGCCCAATAGCTTTTAGCAATAGCACCAAACATCTGCTGGGGCGAACGCGCAGTAGAAGGAATGTCGAGCAAGTCGGGAAACTGATATTCAAAGAAGTTGACCCATGCAGGACAGCACGAAGTAAGTATTGGTAGACTTACTTCTTTATCGCCTTCCATAAAGCGCGTGAGGCGCTCTAAAACCTCCGCCCCCTCCTCCATTATTGTAAGGTCGGCAGCGAAGTCGGTATCAAATACATAGTCGAAACCAAGTTCGCGCAACGCGTAAACCATCTTGCCCGTGACGCTGGTACCTGCAGGATAGCCAAATGACTCTCCTAAAGCTACACGTACAGCTGGAGCAGTCTGCACAATCACCACTTTGTCAGGGTTTTCCAAATCTTCTAGCAAACGGTTGGTGTGGTCGTGCTCGGTAAGTGCACCTACCGGACATACGGCTACACATTGACCACAATAAGTGCATTCACTCTGAGCCATAGGCTTGTCAAACGCAGGCGCTATGGTGGTATTAAAACCGCGACCTACTGCACCTAAAGCTCCTACTGTTTGTACATCATTGCAAACACTCTCGCATCGACGGCAATAGATACATTTGTCCATATTGCGTACAATAGACGAAGTGATTTCGCGTTTGCGCGGCGATTGCTCGCTACCCCTAAAAGGCAGTTCGCGAATATTGAAACGCACAGCCAAGTTTTGCAGCTCACAGTTTCCCGATTTAGGACAAGTTAGACAGTCGTTAGGATGATCTGAAAGAATCAACTCAACAACCATTTGGCGTGCACGTTGCACCCGCAATGTACTGGTATGAATCACCATCCCTTCTGTGCAAGGTGTGGCACAAGCAGGTGCCAAATTACGCCTACCCTCTACCTCCACTACGCATACACGGCAAGAGGCAGGGCTGTTTTTCACACAAGTACCCTTGAGATTGAAATGGCACAATGTGGGTATATCAATGCCGATAGCATGTGCGGCATCTAGTATGGTCGATCCTTGAGGCACCGTGATTGAGTGATGATCGACTTGTAAAGTAATATGTTTCTTTGTCATAAGTTAGATAGCTGGCGTTTAATAGATATGTATTGCATTGAACTTACAGCGGGCCAAG
Source organism: uncultured Bacteroides sp. (assembly GCA_947074205.1). Taxonomy (GTDB): domain Bacteria; phylum Bacteroidota; class Bacteroidia; order Bacteroidales; family Bacteroidaceae; genus Bacteroides. The sequence goes on from CAMTOQ010000002.1 coordinate 87,340, forward strand.
CACATACCACAGCGTATACACTTATCCGCCAATATAATATGAGGTTTGCGGACCATTCCTACTATCGCTTCCACCGGGCAGTGTCGAGCACAGAGGTGACAACCTGTACAATTGTTTGGGTCGATGGCATAAGTCAATAAAGCCTTACACTGCTTGGCACGGCATTTCTTTAATTTGATATGCTCCACATACTCTTCGTAGAAATTCTCCAACGTCGAGAGTACCGGATTGGGAGATGTTTGCCCCAAACCACATAGTGCCGTATCTTTTATCACTTTTCCAAGAGTAGAAAGCGTTTGCAGATCCTCTTTCTCTCCACGTCCTTCTGTAATCTTATTCAATATTTCGAGCAAACGTTTATTACCGATCCTGCAAGGTGTACATTTGCCACACGACTCCTCTACTGTAAAATCTAGATAGAAACGAGCCACCGATACCATGCAGTCATCCTCGTCCATCACAATCATACCTCCAGAACCCATCATAGAACCAGCAGCTAGTAGGTTATCAAAATCAATAGGTGTATCGAGATCCTTCTCTGTGAGACAACCACCCGATGGGCCGCCCGTTTGCACAGCCTTAAACTTCTTTCCTCCTTTAATACCCCCACCGATGTCGTAAATCACCTCGCGCAGTGTAGTTCCCATTGGTACCTCTATCAAACCTACATTATTAATTTTGCCTGCCAAAGCAAACACCTTTGTGCCTTTGGAGAGCTTGGTGCCAATAGAAGAGAACCATTCTGCTCCATTGGTCAATAAGATAGGGATGTTGGCCAGCGTCTCCACATTATTCACATTGGTAGGTTTACCTTTATAGCCTTTTTCGGCAGGGAAAGGTGGTTTCAGGGTGGGTTCACCACGTTTGCCCTCCATGGAGTGTATCAACCCTGTCTCCTCGCCACAAACAAAAGCACCGGCACCTAGACGGATTTCAATGTCAAACGAGAAATCTGTACCAAATATATTTTGCCCCAACAGACCATATTGCCGAGCCTGATCAATTGCAATCTTTAAACGCTGAATTGCCAATGGATATTCAGCACGAATATAGACTAGCCCTATGCTTGCACCTATAGAGTGCCCGCAAATAATCATCGCCTCGATCACCGAATGAGGATCACCCTCCATAATGCTTCTATCCATAAAAGCTCCAGGGTCACCTTCGTCTGCATTGCACACCACATACTTCTCGTCTCCGAACTGATTCATAGCATACTCCCACTTCAAGCCTGTAGGGAATCCACCACCGCCACGCCCTCTAAGACCCGATTGTTTGATTATATCTATCACTTCTTGCGGAGTACGGTTGAGCATAGCTTCAGCAAGGGCATCATAGCCTCCGCGTGCAATGTATTCTTCTATATTTTCCGGATCGATGAGACCACAGTTGCGCAAGGCCACTCGCAGCTGCTTGCGGTAAAAATCCATGTGCTTGGAGTCACTAATAAATTGATGAGTTTTGGGGTCTACATAGAGTAAGCGCTCCACTCTTTTCCCCCCAATCAAATGTTCCTTTACAATGGCCTCTGCATCATCGGGCGTCACCTCCACATAGAAAGTATTGTCGGGAATCACTTTCACTATTGGCCCTTTCTCACAGAATCCAAAACAACCGGTTACTAACACATCTACTTTATTGGATAATCCTGCTAGATGAGCAGCATAAACAAGATTGTCGGTAAGTTCGTGGCTAGCAGATGCCTTGCATCCGGTACCTCCACACACCAGTAGTTGCATTCGCGGTGTACCTGTGTTAAGGCTACAACAAATTTCATCCTGTCTGTTGCTACACGACTCACGTAAAGCCAGCTGAGCAGCGGCTTTTTGTCTGATCTCCTTTAGATCTTGGAAGGAGCATATCTTCATAGTGTCATCGATTTTATGTTAACAAAACAAATATAGTGAATCGGCTATTTCGCGCAAGAAAATTAAAAAGGAAAGGATACAAACCTGCTGTAGAACAGTTATTTGAATAGGCTCATTTAAGAGCATTACTGGCAAGGGCTACTCTGCTTGGTGGCAAAGGCTACTCACCGTGCTGAGTACAGCTATCTACCGTGGTGAGTAGCCCTTGCCACCAAGCCAATAAAATATACCCTGAATTTGCCCTCATTCACGACTGTTCAAAATATACAAAAACTGTTATATAACATAGGCAGCACTGGCACGAAACATTACAACATATTGATTTAATACCTATATTTGCACATTCTAAAACTAATTGTGCAAATAAAAAAATGGATCAGAGTTTTATTGCCTACATTGAGAATAGCATCATAAACAACTGGGATTTAGACGCTCTCACAGACTACAAAGGAGCGACACTACAGTACAAAGACGTAGCTCGCAAAATAGAGAAATTACATATTCTTTTCGAGGAAGCCGGAATAGAAAAAGGTGACAAAATAGCTGTTTGCGGCCGCAATAGTTCTTTGTGGGGAGTAACATTTCTAGCCACACTGACTTATGGTGCGGTTATTGTTCCCATCCTTCATGAATTTAAAGCCGATAACATACATAATATTGTAAACCACTCTGAAGCTAAGCTGCTTTTTGTGGGTGATATGATTTGGGAAGAACTCAACGAGGCTGCTATGCCTTTGCTAGAGGGCATCTTGTTGGTGAATGACTTTTCACTTCTAGTTTGCCGCAACAACAAGTTGAGTCATGCCCGCGAACATCTTAACGAGATGTTTGGTAAGAAATATCCAAAAAATTTCCGCCAAGAGCACATCAACTATCATAAGGATGAGCCTAACGAGTTGGCGGTACTCAACTACACTTCTGGTACTACTAGCTACTCCAAAGGTGTAATGCTACCCTACCGCAGTTTATGGTCCAATACAAAGTTTGCTTTTGAAGTATTGAACCTCAAACCAGGTGATAAACTTGTATCTATGTTGCCTATGGCACACATGTACGGACTAGCTTTTGAGTTTCTTTACGAATTCTCGGCTGGTTGTCAGATTTTCTTCTTGACACGTATGCCTAGCCCAAAAATTATATTCCAGGCATTTGCAGATGTAAAACCAAATCTAGTAGTGGCAGTGCCACTTATTATTGAGAAAATCATCAAAAAGAATGTATTGCCTAAACTCGAGACTCCGAAAATGAAGATCTTGATGAAGGTGCCTTATATCAATGACAAGATAAAGAACACCATCCGCGAAGGCATGATTAAAGGTTTTGGTGGCAACTTTGTGGAAGTAATTGTTGGTGGTGCAGGTTTTAACCAGGAGGTAGAACAGTTCCTTAAGATGATTGATTTCCCTTACACTGTTGGTTACGGTATGACCGAATGTGGCCCTATCATCTGCTACGAAGATTGGAGCCGATTTGCTGTAGGCTCGTGCGGAAAGCCAGCTCCACGCATGGAAGTAAAGATATTGTCTGATGACCCTGCAAATGTTCCGGGTGAGATCATTTGTCGCGGACCTAATGTGATGCTTGGTTACTACAAGAACGAAGAAGCTACTGAGGCAGTGATGGACAAAGATGGATGGCTACACACAGGCGACCTTGGCACCATGGATGCAGCAGGAAATGTGTTTATCAAGGGGCGTAGCAAGAATATGCTACTTGGTTCTAGCGGACAAAACATTTATCCGGAAGAGATTGAGGATAAATTGAATAATATGCCTTATGTGGCCGAAAGTATTATTGTGCAACAAAACAACAAACTGGTGGGCTTAGTCTATCCAGACTTTGACGAACTGTTTGCCAATGGGTTAAAGAACGAAGATATCGACCGAATTATGGAAGATAATCGTATAACACTCAATCAGATGCTTCCTGCATATAGCCAGATTGCTAAGATGAAAGTCTATCCAGAGGAGTTCGAAAAGACACCTAAAAAATCGATCAAACGTTTCTTGTATCAAGAAGCTAAAGGATAAAAGAAAAAGAATGAATTTACGATCAATATTAACGGCAGCCCTTTGTTTGGTTGCCGTTGTTGCTACTGCACAACACCGGAATCTAGGCATAAACCTCTCTTTATATAAAGGGCTTGACACACAGCCCAAAGATTCAACTAAGTCTTCATGGCTGAATATCGGATTACTATCTTCTACATATAAAGTAAATGGTGCAAGCTTCAATGGTTTAGCTGGCGTCACTAGTAGGGGTATGAATGGTGTACAGATTTCTGGGTTGTCCAATATGAACTATGGCACTACTAGTGGATTACAACTTGCGGGCATCACTAATGTTAATTATGGCGATATGAACGGCATCTCCCTATCGGGTCTTGTCAATCTAAATACTAGACAAACTACAGGTGTAGTAGCATCGGCCCTTGTCAACTATATGGGTGGCGACGCCAATGGATTTGCCATGGCAGGGCTTATCAATATGGGTACTGTATGTAGCAGCGGCATGCAGCTATCAGCTATGTCCAATGTGGTTGGCAAAGATGCTAATGGTTTGTTGGTGTCAGGATTACTCAATTTGTCTGCTGAAAACATGAATGGAGTGCAGCTATCTCCGCTTGCAAATATTGTTGGGAAAACATTAGCAGGGATACAGATAGGTCTTGTCAATTACGCCACTAGCGTGAAAGGGGTGCAAGTGGGTCTCTTCAATTACTATAAAGAAGAAAAGAAAGGTCTTCAATTGGGGTTGATTAATGCAAATCCGAGCACTCGCTATCAGCTGATGTTATTTGGGGGCAATAGTAGTAAATTCAATGTGGGTGTGCGTTTCAAGAATAAACTTTTCTATACCATCTTAAGTACCGGAGGCTACTATTTTGATTTCAAAGATAAATTTTCTGCCACCTTTGCTTACCGCACTGGTCTATGGCTACGGCTATACAAAGGTTTGAGTATAAGTGGCGACTTTGGTTTTGAGCATATTGAATCGTTCAGAGGGAAACACCATGGTTTACCTGCCCGTATTTATGCCTTACAGGAAAGATTGAACCTAGAATATGTATTAACATCAAAATTGAGTATATTTGCGACCGCTGGTTATGAAATCAGCCGATATTACAATAAGAGTGCTAATTATGACAAGCGCATGATTGGCGAAATTGGAATCATCTTATTTTAATGCTTTATTTTAACTGCTCTTATAATGGATTGCAAAATCACTGATACTTCTATCAATACGGCCAATCAACAAATTGATACTATTGGCTCTGAAATTGCTATTTTTGACGAAATTAAAAATATTCCGCTTAATAGCTACCCTTGCCGAATTCCCGGAATAATGGTGTGCCTTTGTCAAGCTGGATCATTTACGGTAGACATCAATCTAACCAACTATGAGGTTACTAGCAACTCTTTTCTAGTGGCTTTTCCTGATCAGATAATGCAGCTTACTTCAAGATCTGATGATTTCGAAGGCCATATCATTGTAATCTCTACCGAATATATGGAGAAAACGTTTCAATCATTTAGAGACTTCTTCCCTATTCTGTTTTCGTTAAAAGCCAATCAGAAGGTAACTCTGCAACCCGAAGAGGCAGCACAATTAAAAAGTTATTTTGTAGCTATACACAATAAAATACTAGATCAACGCCCTAGGTTTAAGCTTGAGGTACTTAGAGGAATGGTATATACATTATTCTACGATCTATTTGCATTGATAAATACAGAGACTCAAGAGATTAATGGCAGAAGTAAATCTCGTAAAGATGTAATCTTCGAAAAATATATGCGGGAAGTATTGAAACATTACAAAACAGAGCGTAGCGTGGCTTTCTATGCAGACAAATTGTGCCTCACTGCAAAACATCTATCGAGTGTTGTGAAGGAGATGAGCGGCAAAACGGCCAGCGAATGGATTGAGCGTTTTGTAATATTGGAGGCCCGCGCCCTGCTAAAATCCTCTGATATGAGTATTCAACAGATAGCGGAACAGCTCAATTTTGCCAATCAATCGTTTTTTGGAAAATATTTTAAGCACCACATGGGAATTTCTCCGAAAGAGTATCGCAAATCATAGCACGTTAGAACGTACTCTGCTTAAGGTTTCAGGCGTCATTAGCAAATAGGAGGCTATATGCGCCAATGGTGCGCGCTTTATGATCTCGGGATGCATCTTCATCAATAGGTTGTAGCGTTCGCGAGCAGTCTCAAATCGCAATGAATCTGCTCTAATCTGAGAGGTTATCAACGAAAATTCTAACACTTTACGGTAAAAGCGATTAATCTCTAACGAATTCTCGGCCAATTTCAATAGACCATTATACGAGAATTCATAGAGCACAGTGGGCTCTATAGCCTCTACAATCAAGCGGCTGGGTTCTTGTTTCAACATACTCTCGATGCACATCAGTACGCATCCCTCATAAGAGAAGTGTTCGGTGACGTCTTTCTTATTCTTATAATAGTACTGACGCAACATACCCTTACCTACCAATACTATGCTTGGCGCTATGTCGCCTTCGTGTATCAATATATCGCCTTTGGCTAGCTTGCGCTCTACAAAGTATTCGTGTAGCAGCTCTATCCCTTCTTGATTCATCTCAGGAAATCGCGAATTAACCAAACTCTGAATGGCTGCACTTTTTATATCTTCTTTCATGATGTGTACAACGTTAAGTAGTAGCTAATGTATTTTATTCAAAACAAAAATAGCTTCATTACCTCTATAAAACAAAAAATAAGGAAGTTTTGTTGTCTTACTTTAACTTAGTCACAGCTACTCTGCTAGGTAGTAAAACGGAGATTGAGGGGCATATTTTTCATGGCATACTTCTCGTCTACCACTTTATCAGTGGGATAAAATGTGAAAAATATGTACCAGCCATCTGCTCTATATACAAACCTTCTGCCCGTAGCGCCTTGCTCTATTTGCCTATATTTATCTTCTAAAAACTGAAGAATGTCACCTGGTAAATCGTTACCTACCGCACGATAGGTGGCTGCCACAAAATAGCCATTAAACTGTTGTTGTGCCACCAAGGCGTGAAGAGCGTCTATCAGTACTGTTTTCATTTCTCAACCATTACAGGAAGTAGCTTGCCATAGGCATCAAACGACTTACGCGAGGCTAGCGACAGTGTAATCATTAATGACAACATTGAGGCAGTGAAGGTAATTACCATTATCATCATCTGATACTTAATAGCTACATTAGGAGCACTACCACCCAAAATCTGCCCAATCATGGTGCCGGGTAGAGCCACTAGTCCCATCACAGCAATATTAGCAATCAGTGGACTAAAAGCTTTAATAAGGGCTTCGCGCACAAATGGTGCAAGTGCTTCTTGACGTGTGGCGCCATTGCCGAGCAGATAGCGATAGAGTTGTTCTTCTCGCTTCAAACGGCTATAGTAGGTATTAAGTGCCACTACATTACTAGAGAGCATATTCCCCATCAATATACCAAAGATAGGAATGAAGTATTGAGCATTGAATATATTGTCGAGTTGGAGCACAATACCAATAAAGTAGAGACCAACGACCACAGCACTACCCAAGAAGCCCATCGCCATAGGGATAAAGAGGATTGAGCGCTTCAGTCCGGTGCGCGCCAGAGCAGTTTGCGAAGCAACAAACACCATAATGATGACCCACAGAAAGTTGATCCATGGCTTGTCCCACAAAAAAAGATATTTTAGATACATCCCGATAAGGAAAAGTTGCACGATCATTCGTGCAGTACCTACCAAGGTGGCTTGTACCAGTCCTGTCTTAAACTTATGAAGGTAAAAGACGGGAATAGCTAGTAGCAATAGCCCTATACTCAGGTGTAGGTAAGATATATCGATAGTTTCCATAATTGGCTTTAGTTTTTGTATCAAATAAGTTGGATAAGCTGATGACAACCTGCCGCGAAGTGTCGGTCATGCGACACACTAAGCACAGCTATCCCTTGTTCTACACAGTTTTGAAAGAACTGAAGCACACGCTGCGTAGACGCCTTATCGAGGGCAGAGGTTGGCTCGTCGACAATGATGAGCTTCTTACGCAGCAAACCTGCTACAGCAATCATCACACGCTGACGCTGCCCACCAGAAATCTCGTTTACTCGTTTGGTATAGATATCGTTGGTCAATCCAAGAAGTTCGAAGTAATCAAATAGACGACGTTCTGAGAATGGTGTAGCCTTATTGGCTTTTAGCTCGAAGGGCAAACGTACCATGTCACTCACCCGCTCGGCAGGCAATGCTAATTCTTGGGGTATCCAAGCTATATCACGGCGAATAGTATCAATGCTGTAGCGATCTAGTTCTAGCCCATCTACAATAATTCGTCCTGCACTGAGTGGCACAAACCCCATCACTGCATTGAGCAATGATGTCTTTCCTTTTCCGGATTCTCCTTGAATGCAGGCTAGCTGACCCGCAGCTAGGTGTAGGTTCAACCCAGAGAACAGTGTCGTGTCGCCAAATGCTATACTGGCTTCTTCTATCCGCAACATCTTTCCTTAATTTTCTTTGTTTCTGCAAATGTAAGTTTTTTTGTGGTGTGGTGTGTCTGTTGGTGGGATTTTTGTTTTTGGGAGGGGTGGAAATAACATTATACAACTCAGAACAGATGTTTAAAAATCACTTAAAAGAAGAAGCAAACATCTTTAGTTTAATAAATACGATTTCTCAGAACAAAAAAAACATATATCCTCCTTGAACCAATACACATTTTAATGCATGCTGACTATCTGCAACTTATCAAATACATATATTGAATGGATATCGTCCGAATATTTCTCTCTAAAGCCAACACCGATTAACACCTAACAGAACAGCAACAATTATTGCAAAAGCGACTTTTTCTAGCTAAGTTTGCATACAACTAACTAAATAGGTATAGCTAATGATACTTAACGAACGAGACATTCGCCATGCTCATGTTATTGAGATAGCGAAACAAATGATGACGGCCGCCCGAACCGCCCCTAAAGGTAAAGGCTTCGATATAATAGAAGTAGCCCTTGTCACTGGCGAGGACCTAAATATCCTTTCTACAAGAATGGTGGAGATGGGCGAAGAGCTGGGTTTTAAATTCTTTCTTCGCGATGCTGAGAATATATTAAGTGCTGAGTGTCTGATACTAATAGGCACTAACGAACAAGCACAAGGGCTAAACTGTGGCCATTGTGGCTATGACACTTGCGTGGATCGCAAGCAGGGTGTGCCCTGTGCTATCAACAGTGTAGATGTGGGCATTGCTATCGGATCGGCCTGCGCAACTGCTGCCGATTGTCGTGTAGATACCCGCGTGATGTTCTCAGCTGGACTAACCGCGCAAAAGCTTGGCTGGCTAGGTACATGCAAACAGGTATATGCCATTCCTGTAAGCGCATCTTCAAAAAATCCTTTTTTCGATCGTAAACCCAAAGCATAATCCAAATGGAAATACACCTAGGAAATACCTATACAGCAATTAAAGAGCGTATATATGAGTTGCGTGCTCAAGACCTAAAACTTCAGCAACAAGAGGAACACCTTAAGCTTATGCTACCCGCCGAATGGTTTCCACAAAGTGGTATACAACTGACATGGCCACACGCTAACACCGATTGGGGCTATATGCTAGAAGAAGTAGAAGAATGTTTTGTAAATATAGCACGTGAGATAGCTCAGCGCGAACTGCTGCTTATCGTAACTCCTCACCCCGAAGAGGTTATGATTAAGATTAGCGGGCAGGTCAACCTTGACAATGTACGCTTTTTGGAGTGCGATACCAACGACACTTGGGCGCGCGACCACGGTGCTATCACTCTAATAAACAACCGCATCCCTATGTTACTCGACTTTAAGTTTAACGGCTGGGGACTGAAGTTTGCCGCTGACAAAGACAATCTTATCACCCATAAAGCTAGTGAAGCAGAAGCGTTGAATGGAACTTATGTTAACTGCTTAAACTTTGTGCTCGAGGGAGGGTCTATTGAAAGCGATGGACAAGGTACACTGCTGACAACATCGGAATGTTTGCTCTCGCCCAACCGTAACGGAGAGATGACAAAACAAGAGATAGAGTCTTATCTCAAAACTAACTTATTCCTAAAACAAGTGTTATGGCTAGATCATGGCTATCTAGCCGGCGATGACACTGATAGCCACATTGACACATTAGCACGCATTTGTCCCAACGACACCATTGCTTATGTATCATGTAGTGATGAGGAAGATGAACACTACACAGCTCTTAAAGCAATGGAGGAGCAGCTTAAATGCTTTAGAACTCCAAACAATACTCCCTATCGTTTGTTAGCTTTACCTATGGCAGATGCTATTTACGATGAGGAAAACGAGCGACTTCCTGCAACTTACGCCAACTTTTTGGTGATAAACGATGCTGTGCTCTATCCTACCTACCAACAACCTCACAACGATGTGATGGCAAAAGAAGTGCTCGAAAAAGCATTTCCCGGGTATGAGATTATTGGAGTAGACTGCTGTGCACTCATTCGTCAACACGGTTCGTTGCACTGTGTTACGATGCAATACCCAGAGGGTGTTATTAAATAAGAACTAAACCGATGATTATTAAATAGAAGAAGATGAGAAAGATTAAAGTAGGAATTGTACAACAGAGCAATACCCCAGACTTGCGCGGTAACTTAATGAAACTTGCCGAGCGTATCACTCAACTTGCCCAACAAGGGGCAGAGCTTGTGGTTCTACAAGAACTCCACAACTCACTATACTTCTGCCAAACAGAAGATACCAATTTATTTGACTTAGCAGAAACTATTCCTGGTCCTTCGACAGGATTTTATTCAGAGCTTGCAGCCAAAAACAAGATTGTTTTGGTCACTTCATTGTTTGAGAAACGTGCACCCGGCCTTTACCACAATACGGCTGTTGTATTCGACACAGACGGTTCCATTGCAGGTAAGTACCGCAAAATGCACATCCCAGACGATCCTGCCTACTACGAGAAATTCTATTTTACGCCCGGTGATATTGGCTTTGAGCCAATTAGTACCTCGTTGGGTAAGTTAGGTGTATTGGTTTGCTGGGATCAGTGGTATCCCGAAGCTGCCCGCTTAATGGCACTAAAAGGGGCTGAACTGTTAATCTATCCTACGGCAATCGGCTGGGAAAGCAGCGACACACCCGAAGAGCAGTCGCGCCAGCTTAATGCATGGATCATATCTCAACGTGCGCATGCCGTTGCCAATGGCTTGCCAGTTATTTCAGTAAATCGTGTGGGGCATGAAACCGATCCATCTGAGATGACTAATGGCATCAACTTCTGGGGTAACAGTTTTGTGGCCGGCCCACAAGGTGAACTACTCTACGAAGCTCCCAACGACACTGAGACAACACAAATTGTAGAAGTAGATCTAGAGCGCTCTGAAAACGTGCGACGCTGGTGGCCATTCCTGCGCGACCGTCGAATAGACGAATATGGAGGCTTAACCAAAAGATTTATCGACTAAGTAGGCCGATAACTTATATAACAAAAGAGGATGCCCATATGGACATCCTCTCTCTATTTCGCCTAAAATCTATCTAATTATTAGTATCTTCTGCGATCGTAACCACCACCACGGTTGCCACCTTCGTAACCACCACGGTTTCCGCCACGGTTGCCACCACCGAAAGCTGGTCTTTCAGCTCTTGGACGTGCTACGCTTACGCGGATAGTTTTGCCTTCGAAATCAGTCTCGTTAAGAGCATCGATAGCAGCTTGACCTTCTTCATCGTTTGGCATTTCAACAAAGCCAAAACCACGTGAACGACCTGTTTCGCGATCGTTGATAATGTTAGCAGATACTACTTCACCGTAAGCAGCAAATAAATCATGTAAGCTGTCACTCTGTGTGCCCCAGCTCAAGTTTGAAACATAAATGTTCATCTTCTTTTTCTATTAAATTATTGTTTTATAATTGAAATGCTTACGGCTGTTAGTCCCCTTGCACCTCTTTCTATTTCAAAATTCACTTTATTACCTTCCGCAATTTCAGCCGGTGCCGAAGTGATGTGGAAGAAAAGTTTATCTCCATTCTTCAAGTTCTTGATAAAACCATATCCCTTTGAAGAGTTGAAGTGTTCTACAATGCCTTCAAGAGGAGCTTCTACGATATCTTCTTGTTTGGAAACCGAAATGGCAATATCTTCTACGTTCACCTCAGCCACTTTTGTTTCGGGAGGTGTGTCGTGAAGACGACCAAATTCATCTACATAAGCTATCATATCATCAAAAGATCGCGAACCTGTGCTTTGACGCTCATCTTTGCGCTTTTGCTTTTCCTGACGCTTTTGTTCTTTCAGTTTCTCTCTGTCTCGTTTATTCGAAGTTACTCTATTTGCCATTTATTATTATTAATTGCTTGATAACTGTTTAAGTCTTTTTCCTGTTAATTTCTGAATACTATTCACCATTGGCTTTTCTTCGGTGGTACAGAGCGTGTACGCTACCCCACTTTTACCAGCACGACCGGTTCTACCAATTCGGTGCACATAAGTTTCTGCGACATCGGGTAAATCGTAGTTAACCACCACCCCTAAGTCTTGTATATCAATGCCACGAGCCGCAATATCTGTTGCCACAATAATATTGGACTTGCCCGATTTGATGTTGTTTAATGCATTTTGACGAGCGTTCTGCGACTTATTGCCATGGATTGCTTCGCATTTAATATTACGCTTGTTCAACGTACGTGCTATGCGATCGGCACCATGCTTAGTGCGCGAGAATACAATTACCGATTTATTATTGTGCTCCGTAAGGATGTCTACCAACGTTTCAATCTTCTTTGGTTTCTCCACAAGATAAAGCATCTGCTGAATAGTATCGACTACCGATGAAACAGGAGCTACTTCAACCTTCAGGGGATTATTAAGGATTGATTTCGAGATAGAAACAATCTCTTTTGGCAAAGTTGCCGAGAAGAGCATTGTTTGACGCTTACGAGGAAGCAAGGGCAACAATTTACGTATATCATGTATAAAACCCATATCGAGCATACGATCGGCTTCATCAAGTACGAAATGTGAGAGCTTATCTAAACGCACAACGCCTTGACCTATAAAGTCGAGCAAACGCCCTGGCGTGGCTATCAGAATATCTACCCCCGATTTCAACACTCTAATTTGTGGATTCTGATTAACACCTCCAAAAATAACAGTATGTTTCAATCGAGTGAATTTGCAGTAATCTCTGAAAGACTCTTCAATCTGGATAGCCAACTCACGAGTTGGAGTAAGGATAAGAGCCTTTACTGAGCGAAATTCGCCTTTTACATTTTCGCGCTTAGATAGTTGTTCTATTATGGGAATCGCAAAGGCGGCGGTTTTGCCTGTCCCAGTCTGCGCTAAACCCAATAGATCGCGACCTGCGACTGCTACTGGAATAGCCTTTTGCTGAATGGGCGTGGGCGTTGAATATTTTTTCTCTTTCAAAGCACGCATAACGGGCTCTGATATATTGAGCTGATTAAATGTCATAAAAATAATTTGAGTGTAAAACCTGTATTGCCATCACATTCTTTTTAAAAGAGTAAGAATGTATACAAGTCTCCCAACAAAGGAGCAAATAATGATGTCAATTTTGAAGTAGATTAATCCGCCGGAGAAAAGTGAAAATTAGCGGAGTATTGCAAGCCCAAAGAAGATTTCAGAACAAACCCAATTGTTTTAATATCGCAAAGATAGAGTTTATATTCGTGCCCACCTAACTTTAGTCGATATTTATTGTTTGTGGACATAAAGAAATAATAAAATACAAGATGTTTTTTCACAAATTATGCGGATATTTCAGGTCATTCTTTGTATATGACCCAAAACGCCCGCATAAACCTATATAAGAATTATAGTTTTACCAGAAACACAATCCCGCAGCTATCATTACAATGCTTATTAGCCATATAATAAAGAATATCCATTTCACACCACCTTTAATACCGTTCCAAGAAAATAGACTAGCCAATATCAAGTAGACCAATGCGCCAAATGGTATAGCTAGAAACAATATCGAGCCAATACAAAGCATCACAGTCCAAACAGATGGCGCATAAATCATTGGAAGATATTCGCTAAAAGGAATAAAGCTCATAATGGCTACACTACTACCTGCTGCCATCCCGATACCCCCCAGCAACATCATCAGCAACACAAAGGCCAATAATAACAATACCGGACCAAAGATAACAGCCAGCAGCACAAGAAATACTTTAAGCAGTATACCAATCAGATAGACAATTATATCTCCAGTTTTTTGGAGCCAAGTGCGGGGTTTATCAGAGTTAACAAAGTCGTTCACACTTTGAGTTGCTTTATCAAATCCATCGGTTACGGTTTTGCCTATAGACTCCACATTTATCTCTTCACCGCGCATACTCAGCTTCTCAGTTGCGGTGCGAGCTTCCGGAATCAATATCCAGCAGATTATATATACTGGAACCAATATTCCATATCCAAAAAATAGCAATAAGATGGCTAAGATACGCACCAAAGTCACATCCCACCCTAGATAGGCAGCAATCCCGCCAAAAACACCGCCCAACATCTTATCATCCGGATTGCGATATAAACGTTTGTCCAACTTTCGACTAGACGAAGAATCTGCTTCAGTGCCACAAAAAGCTTCTTCTTGTGATGTTTCAAATTCTTCGGGTTTACCCATCTGCTGAATAACCTGTTCGGCATCTGCAATAGTAATCACCTGTTGGCCTGAGTTTATCTTTTCAATAAACAACTCTGAAATTCGGCTTTCAATATCGCTTGCAATTTCTTCACCCCCTTCTTGTTTATTAAAATAGTTCTTTAGGTTTTCAAGATAGTTCTCTAAAAGCTGGTAAGCATCTTCATCTATATGGAATACAGTTCCGCTAAGATTTACTGTTAAAGTCTTTTTCATCACTTATTCATTTTAAATTATCCATTTGCTATTTTTCTTACAGTCTCATTAAGTTCATGCCATGATGCTTCTAGTTCTTTCAAAACATCTTCCCCTTTAGCAGTTAAGGAGTAATACTTTCGTGGAGGCCCTTGAGTAGATTCCACCCATTCATAGCACAATAGCTCATCATTCTTAAGACGCGTCAATAAAGGATATAAGGTCCCCTCGACCACTATAAGGTGAGCTTCTTTCAGCTTAGCAATAATATCGGATGCATAAGCGGCTTCTCTATGAAGTAGCAGCATAATACAATATTCCAACATTCCTTTGCGCATCTGCGACTTTACGTTGTTTACATTCATATCTATAGTTCTTTTTCTTTTAGACGAAACAAATATATGTATAGTTGCAGTACTATGCATCACATAGTACTAAATTAACATTAATTATTCGTCTTGAAATCTCCCCATAGTAGGTAGCAACAAAAAAAAGCGCATCTAGAACAGACGCGCTTAGAAAATATTTTAAGTAATTAAAGACCAACCACCACCACTTCGCTAGTGACGAGTACAGGAATATACAAGGAGTCTTTTAGAATGCTAATATCAGCAGCTCCCAACGGATGTACCCCTTCAATAGTCAGATAATCTATTTCTTTAGACTTTAGATCGACATAACCAATCTTGCCGCCATCCCAATTTGTAAAATAGAGCTTACCCTTATGAACAGCTAAACCATCATATTGTCCTGCTTGGCTGATCACCTTTTCTAGTTTTGGATTAGCTATATCCGGAATACAATAAATGACATTATCTTGTGTCGTTACATTATCTGCCGGATACGACGCCACATAAAGTTTTTTGCCACTAAACGCCAGACCATTAGCACCAACCACATCCATCCATTCTTCCGGTTTCTCTGAGACGAGACTATCCATATTCGATAAATTCAATCGATAAACCTTACCCACATCTGTTGCTGACACATAAGCCCACTCACCAGATATAGCGATATCATTCAAATATAAAACATTATTGGGGAAGCAAACTACCTGTGGAGTCTTCATTATGTCGAGAAGATTGTAGATCACAACTCTGCCAACATCAGCTATCAGCAGATAATCATCTTTGACAGCCATACCTTTTGGCGCATTGAGATAACCATCCGGAGATATATACATTTCTGTAATATCACCATCAAGTTTTACAACATACCCCTTCCCATCTCTATTAAGAGATGACAATTTATCACCACCAAAATTTGTAACCAGCATAGAGCCTTTATAAGACACAGTTCCCTCACAAAACTTCAACCCCGACTTTATAACTAAGGGCTTCATGGGGCTTTGACTATTTGGAGCTTTAGAGCATCCAAACAGACAAAACGACGCAATAGCTGCGCATAATAGTTTTTTTATCATAGATATATTCAATTAAAGAGTGAAACAGTTGAATTCCCGCTCTAAAGATATTAAAAAACTATAACACAAACAACTAAAAGCTTATAATTCTGATGATTAGGATATATATTTACTATTCCATGCCAATATCTTCATGACCCGATTCATCATTACCTTTTTCACGTTGAATGGTTTGCAAAGCTAGATATGTTTCTCCAAACCTAGTACAATTATCAGACTCTACTTCAAAAGCATCCTGATGTTCTTCTTCAATCTCAATCAAGCGTTCAAATAGTCTTTTAGAGGTAGCATCCCCTAACTCACCGCACTGTTTGGCAAATTCATTGTATATATCGACAGTCTTACTTTCCATATCTGCCGAGATGTTCAACACCTTCGTGATATCCAAGTCAACTCGACCATTAACCTTCTCTAGATAGATGATATCCGACTGAGGCTTCATTATCACATCTCCTCTTAAAAAGAGAATTCTATCGGAGAGCATATCAATATGCATCATCTCCTTAATAGCAATATTCTTATACATTCTTGCTAAATGGGTGTAACCTTTATCCTCAAAATGGAATTGAAAATAAAGATACTGCAACACCGTTTCAATCTCTTTGGCCACTCCTTTATTGAGCAGCTCAATACTTTTACTTCTATCTGCCATAACTGTTTTGGATTTTAGACTGTCTTTGTTAACAATAAAAGCCTTCATATTGTTTACTATAGCTAGCAATAAACTATGACCTATCGAGCTAGAAGTTTAGTGCAGAGTAGATAAGATCTAAACAATCTTTTGAAAGCCCACTTTCTGACGATATTCTTTCGGGGAAATACCGGTATGCTTCTTGAAATAACGACCGAAAAAGGACTGATCGGGAAAATTCAGATTATCAGCTATTTCCTTAATAGAAAGATTAGTAGACTGAAGAGTAGCTTTTATTTCTAACACAAGAAACCTATCTATTATATCTTTAGCAGTGGCGTGCTTAGTTACATCGCGTACAATTGTGGCAAGATAGCGAGAAGAGATAAAAAGCATATCCGCATACCAACCTACATCTCTTTGAGAAGTGCAGTTTTCTCTAACAAGATTTATAAAATTCTTAAATATTTCTCTCTTTCGATCTCCTCCTTCAGCTTGCGGAGTTTTAGTATACCTAAGTAACTTATCATAAGCATTCCAAATAAAGACTTGAAGGAGATTGAACGCAATATCTTCACGGAAGCGATTCTGATGATCGTGATAAAGAGCTTCGACTGCACTGATTAAATGCACAAGAGGATGAAAGCCCAAATCATCAGGAGTAAAACAAGGATTGGCAGCAACGAATTGAAAGAATGCCGGATCTAACCTAAAACAGGCTTTACGGAACATATCAACAGAAAAAATAAAGTACCTTATTTCAAAATCAGGAGAAGCGTCCTTAATAGATATTATTGTTCTAGGAATAACAATAATATTCGTATTATGAACAATCTTATATTCATTTAGCTCTAAACTAAATGTAGCTTCCCCTCTTTCGCAAAACAGAAGAATACCAAACTCCACTTTGACTAATTTATCGGCAAATTCGGCTAAGTTGCCCTTCCCCACAGTAAAGGATTCTTTTAAATCGGGTAGTATAGTGTTCATTTTCGAAAAGAAACATTTTTTAGTTTAGACACCAAATATATAACATTTTTTACACACTAACCAAACATTCTGTTCTTATATTGAACAATTTAGTAGTATTCTAGGCATATTATAAAGCGAGATTAGAGTGTACCTTTGCACAAGGTAATTAGTATTTTTAATATAGATTGTAAAATATGAATTCTAGAAATCTGACAAAAGCTGTTTTGCTTTTGGTTAGCAGCTATGTTGTGGCTGCATGCGGTAACGCTCCAACACAACAACCTCAGCAAATACAAGAGTATGAAACATTGGCAGTAACTACAAGCGACAAAGAGTTGCTTACTACCTATTCAGCCACTATTCGTGGACAACAAGATGTAGATATCTACCCTCTCGTTTCAGGCTCTATCACAAGACTTTGCATCAACGAAGGCGAAGCAGTTCGCAAAGGCCAGCTGCTTTTCGTTATCGATCAAGTACCCTATCTCGCTGCATTGCGTACAGCAGAAGCTAATGTAGAAGCGGCCAAAGCTAGTGTAGCAACTGCTCAGTTGGTTTACGAAAGCAAACAAGCGCTTTTCAAGGAAAACGTAATTTCTGAGTTTGAACTAAACACAGCCTACAATAACCTTCTCACCGCTAAGGCTCAACTTGCACAAGCTGATGCACAACGTGTAAATGCCGCTAACAACCTTTCGTATACAGAAGTAAAGAGCCCTGTAAATGGTGTTGTAGGTGTATTGCCATATCGTGTTGGTGCATTGGTTAGCCCAAGTATGCCAAAACCACTTACTAGCGTATCTGACAACTCTTCAATGTTCGTTTACTTCTCAATGGGGGAAAACCAAGTGCTAGACCTCACTCGTCGTTTTGGTTCAAAAGATAAGGCTTTAGCAGAAATGCCAGCAGTAGAGTTGATTCTAAACGACAAATCGCTTTATGAGCTTCCAGGTAAAGTTGAAGCTATCAGCGGTGTGATCGATCGCAATACAGGCACAGTGACACTACGTGCTAACTTCCCTAACCCTAATGGTTTATTGCATAGCGGTGCATCTGGTAATGTTGTTATTCCTGTTGAAGCAAAAAATGCAATCGTAATACCACGCACTGCAACTTTTGAAATCCAGGATAAAGTGTTTGTTTACACCATCGTTGACGGAATAGCAAAGTCACTACCCGTAACTGTAACACGTGCCACGGATGGCAACGAATATATTGTAACTAGTGGCTTGACTCCAGGTGATGTAATCGTGACAGAAGGCGTAGGTATACTACGTGAAGGTACCCCTATCCGCGCTAAAGGCGCTTCGGCTGCTGCTAACTAATAAGGAGGAATAAAACATGAATCTGAGAACTTTTATTGAACGCCCGGTATTTTCGGGGGTTATCTCTATTACTATCATAATTCTGGGTATCATCGGGCTAAATGCTTTGCCTGTTGAGCAGTACCCAGACATTGCACCCCCTACCATTATGGTGAATGCAACCTATTTTGGTGCGAGTGCTGAAACTATTCAAAAGAGTGTGATTGCTCCTCTAGAGGAGGCTATCAATGGTGTAGAAAACATGACTTACATGACTTCTGCAGCTACCAATGCCGGAACTGCCACCATCACGGTTTACTTTAAGCAAGGCACTGATCCGGACATGGCAGCAATCAACGTACAGAATCGCGTGACACGCGCCACAGGTTCACTACCCTCTGAAGTAACTCAAGTAGGTGTAACTACACAAAAACGTCAGACCAGTATTCTGCAGATGTTTAACGTGCACAGCCCAAACAATACATATGATGAGGCATTCTTGGCCAACTACATCAATATTAATCTAATGCCTGAAATCCTTCGTATTTCCGGTGTAGGCGAAATGATGGTACTTGGTGGTAACTACAGTATGCGTATCTGGTTGAAACCTGATGTGATGGCTCAGTACAAATTGATTCCTTTAGACGTGACAATGGCTCTAGCAGAGCAAAACATTGAGACTGCAACGGGATCTTTTGGTGAGAACTCTGATCAAGCCAACCAGTACACCATGAAGTATAAAGGACGTAAACAAACTCCTGAAGAGTTTGGCGAGATTGTGATTCGTTCTTCTGAAGATGGCGAAATTTTGCGTCTGAAAGACATTGCCAATATTGAACTTGGCCGTGACTCTTATGCATATGTTGGAGCTTTAGATGGACACCATGGTATCTCTTGTATGATTTTCCAAACTGCCGGTTCTAATGCAACCGCTGTAAATGAGCAGATTGATAAGTTTCTTGAAGAAGCACGCAAAGATTTACCGAAAGATGTAGAGATTGCACAGATAATGAGCTCTAATGACTTTTTATTTGCATCTATCAACAATGTGGTCATTACCTTAATTGAAGCAATTCTGCTTGTAATCCTAGTAGTGTATATCTTCCTCCAAGATATTCGCTCTACCCTTATTCCATTGGCAAGTATCTTTGTATCTTTGATTGGTACATTTGCCTTTATGGCGATAGTAGGCTTCAGTTTGAACCTTATCACATTATTCGCTCTTGTCCTCGTTATTGGTACGGTAGTAGATGATGCAATTGTCGTCGTCGAGGCTGTCCAATCGCGTTTCGATGTGGGCTACCGTTCCTCTTATATGGCAAGTATTGATGCGATGAAAGGTATCAGTACTGCGATTATCACTACCACTATTGTGTTTATGGCCGTATTTATCCCTGTTTCTTTCATGGGAGGAGTATCGGGTACTTTCTACACTCAGTTTGGTATCACAATGGCCGTAGCGGTAGCTATCTCAACATTGAACGCACTTACTTTAAGTCCTGCTTTGTGTGCATTAATTCTTAAGCCTTACACAAATGAGGATGGTACAGTTAAAGACAACTTTGCGGCACGCTTCCGTAAGGCTTTCAATACTGGCCTTTCGTATGTAGTTGATAAGTATAAGAATGTTGTTATTCTATTCATCAAGAAACCTTGGTTGACATGGGCAACTTTGGCTTGTTCAATTGGTTTGCTTGTTTACTTTATGAATACCACAAAGAGCGCTCTAGTACCCGATGAAGATCAAGGCGTACTATTTGTCAATATCAACACTGCTCCTGGTAGCTCGCTTGCTGTAACCAATGAGGTTATTGAGCAAATTGAAGAACGCTTGCTGGATGTTCCACAAAGAAAGCACTTACAACGTGTTTCGGGTTACGGACTTTTATCAGGGCAAGGTAGTTCTTTTGGTATGCTTATCATGAAGTTAAAACCATGGGACGAACGTGGTTCGAAAGAAGATCATGTACAAAGCGTAATTCAAGATATCTACCGACGTACAGCAGATATTAAAGACGCACAAATCTTTGCGATTGCTCCAGGGATGATTCCTGGTTACGGTATGGGTAATGCACTAGACGTTCAGGTACAAGATAGAACTGGTGGTGATATGACTGAGTTCTTTATGACTACCCAGAAATACCTAGGTGCGCTTAATGCTCGTCCTGAAATTGCAATGGCCTACTCTACTTTCGATATCCGTTACCCACAATGGATCGTGGATGTAGATCCTGCTAAATGTAAGCGTGCTGGTATCACTCCGGATGCGGTTCTTCAGACCCTATCAGGCTATTATGGTAGCCAGTATGTGTCTAACATCAACCGTTTCTCTAAAGTATACCGCGTGATGATCCAAGCTAGCCCTGAGTATCGTATGGATGAAACATCTCTTGATAATACTTTTGTAAGAATGGGTAATGGCGAAATGGCACCACTTAGTCAATTTGTGACGCTAGAACGCACCTATGGAGCAGAATCATTGAGCCGTTTCAATATGTACAATTCTATTGCAGTGAATGCTATGCCGGCACCAGGCTACAGCTCGGGTGAAGCTATCAATGCTGTGCGCGAAACAGCTGCAGTGGCTCTTCCACGTGGATATGGCTACGACTTTGGCGGTATCACTCGTGAAGAAAGCGAGCAAGAAGGCACAACCGGCATCATCTTTGCTATCTGTATCTTGATGATTTATCTTGTACTTTGTGCACTTTATGAAAGCTTTATCGTTCCTTTTGCAGTAATCTTTGCAGTGCCTATTGGTTTGATGGGTAGCTTCTTGTTTGCACGTATGTTCGGCCAAGAAAACAACATCTACCTACAAACCGGTTTGATTATGTTGATTGGTCTATTGGCGAAAACAGCTATCCTTCTTACTGAGTATGCTTCGGAACGCCGCAGAGCAGGAATGGGCATTGCCGCAGCAGCCATCAGCGCAGCTAAAGCACGTTTCCGTCCTATCTTGATGACCGCTTTGACTATGATCTTTGGTCTACTGCCATTGATGGTTGCATCAGGTGTTGGTGCTAACGGTAACCAATCTCTTGGTACCGGTACAGTAGGTGGTATGGCTATCGGTACGCTAGCGCTTCTCTTCATTGTTCCATCACTTTTCGTGGCCTTCCAATGGCTTCAAGAGAAAGTGAGACCTGTGCAAACCGAGAGATCTCGTGACTGGCAGATCAATGAAGAAAAGTTGGTTAGCGACAAGGAAGTCGATGAACATCGCAAAAACAAGTAATCATCATACATAATATAAATTGTAAGAATGAAAAGTAAAATCATACTATTAGGGCTACTGACTTTCTCTATGAGCAGTTGTGGCATCTATTCAAAATACAAACCAGTAACAGAGGTTCCCGAGAATCTTTATGGTACTGAAGTTGTATTGAACGACTCAAGTTCAATGGCATCAATGGCTTGGCAAGATTTGTTCACCGACCTACAGCTTCAGCAGCTCATTGAGCGTGCTTTGCAAGGCAACACAGATTTACAGACGGCCGAATTGCGCATCAAACAAGCTAAAGCAACTCTTACATCTGCAAAGCTTGCCTATTTACCTTCTTTCATGCTTACTCCCCAAGGTGGAGTAAGCAGTTTCGACGGTTCAAAAGGTTCATGGACATATACTGGAGTAGCTTCTGCATCATGGGAGATTGACATCTTTGGAAGAATCACAAACGCTAAGCGCAGATCACAAGCCTTGTATGCACAAAGCCTAGAATACAAGCAGGCGGTAACTTCGTCATTGATTGCTAATGTAGCCAATTTGTACTACACGCTTTTGATGCTTGACGAACAATATAGAATTTCGCAAGAAACTGCTACAGTTTGGGAGGCTAGCATCAAAACTATGCTTTCTATGAAAGAGGCAGGCATGACAAATGCAGCAGCAATCGCTCAATCGGAAGCCAATTATCTAAGCGTAAAAGCTTCATTGGAAGAACTTGCTCAGCAGATTAATGAATTGCAAAACACGCTATCTGTGCTTCTAGGTGATGTGCCTGGAGATATTGTTCGTGGATCATTTGAAGGTGCCAATCTTTCAGATAATCTAACAGTTGGCGTTCCTCTTCAGCTGCTTTCACTTCGCCCAGATGTTCGCAGTGCAGAATTTGCTGTAGCATCAGCGTTTTATACAACCAATGCAGCTCGATCTGCTTTCTACCCTTCTATCAGCTTAGGGGGTACTGCAGGCTGGACTAATTCTGCAGGTGCGGCTATCGTCAATCCAGGCAAAGTTATACTTAATGCGGTAGGTTCCTTAACCCAACCTCTATTCAATAAAGGTATGAATGTGGCACAGCTAAAGATTGCTAAGGCACAGCAAGAAGAAGCAAAACTAGCATTCCAACAAACTCTATTGAATGCCGGTAAAGAGGTAAACGATGCATTGACACAGGTTCAGACAGCAAAAACAAAAGCTGAGATTCGTAATAAGCAAATTTCGGCTCTAGAAGAAGCAGTAAGAAGCACACAGCTTTTGATGAAGCATGGTTCTTCTACCTATTTGGAAGTGCTCACAGCCCAACAAGGCTTGCTTGGTGCACAACTTCAACAAGTTGCCGATCAGTTTAGTGAGATTCAAGGAAAAATTAATCTTTACCAAGCTCTAGGGGGTGGACGAATAGAATAAACTAGAGTCTTAAGATAAGAATATTATCCTCTATAGCCTGCAGCTCTTAGAATATAAGCGGCAGCTATAGAGGATTTTTTTATACGCTTGGTTACCTCTTACATTATTAAAACAGAGATTGAGGATTGCAAGAATTACTGTCTTGGCCTAGAAATGGTTGCCACATTCAAGGAATAGTAAAATAAGGAGTCAACCTTATTTAGAAGTACAATTGTAAACAGTCAACCAACTCCAGGAAATGACAAACAGCCTCTGCAGTGCTCCTGCATGGGCCTACGCAGTAGTGCTGCAGAACCTTATGCAGTAAGATAATTTAACGCAGTTGCAATCCAGGCTCTCCATTCACTTAAGGCAAAGTTTATTTAAATGACAAGACAACATTTGAACTTTGTTGTAACTTTAATAACTTATAGTTTACTCGAATATCTAACCGAAGAAATTTAAATTAGTTATCTACTTGAATATCTTTAGAATATAAAAATAACTATATTTGCAATAAATCTTAATGTCAGAATTAATATGAACTTTGATTTTCCACAAGTTGACTTACCAACAGAGATAGTGGCTTGGCCTGATGTCACGGAAGAGATTTTGAATCTTTACAAACAATCATGCCGGTTAGAAGCAGGTATATTTGCTTTATGCATGGAAGGTAGCATGCGTGCATCAATAAATCTCATCGACTACGAAATAAAACCCAATGACTTAGTTACACTTACCCCAGGAACCATCATACAGTTTCAAGGTCGCACAGAGAGTGTCAAACTATCTTTTATAGGTTTTTCATCCTCTTGCTTGGAACGAGTAAATCTTGTAGAGAGGCTCGCTAGCTCATATCCCAAACTGACTAAAAGTCCGGTAGTTAGATTAAAAACCAATTTTTCTAATTACTTCAATGATTTCTTCACTCTCATATCACATATTACATACAGTGAAGAGACCTTCAATATGTCTCAAGAAATGATTGAATCTACTCTTAGCTTTATGATAGCCGGAATCAACATGGTATATGACAGTTATATCCCCGAAGCCCAAAGCAGAAGTAGAAAGGAAGAACTCTGCAAAGAGCTTCTTCAATGTATCATCGAGAATTATAAACACGAAAGAAAAGCTCAGTTCTATTCAGATAAACTAGGAGTATCTCAACAGCATTTAAGCACTACGGTCAAACAGGTAACCGGCAAAAATGTGTTAGACTTTATATCTTATGTAGTTATCATGGATGCCAAATCTAAGCTTAAATCAAGCAATTTGACCATTCAAGAGATTGCTTATTCATTAAACTTCGCCAACGCCTCATTTTTCGGTAAATACTTTAAACGCTTTGTGGGACAATCTCCTGCAGAATATAGAAACAGTTAGTAAAAGTATCCAGATAGTTCTAATCGATTTTCACCTATTGGAGAGAAATTGCGTTGCACAACTATCAAACACAAATAAATAGCAAATCACGCTTCGATTTAGCATAGATAAAGTTTTTCGATTCTTTATGTTTTGCATTCATGAATATACATTATATTTGTAATAACATAGTATTACCTATGATATACAAATAATAAATGAATGCGTTATGATTAGACAATGCGTTAGAATATTGCCCACCCTACTAGTGGTAGGAATGCTGATTACCTCTTGTAATCACAAGAATAATAGCAGTGATAATATTACATTTGATAGTATTAAGGTAAACAAAACAGTATATCTACTAGGAGATACCGCACTCCCATCGTGTAATATTGACATCAACTACACTTATCCTATTGCAAAAGACTCCACATTACAGGACTCAATCGATTACTACCTGATTCTAAACTGCTTTGGCTCCGATTACATTAAAAAAGGAGGCATAAACCTATCTGCAGCAGAACTTGTAGACAAGTACGTGCAAAACTACACTCATATATATATTAAGGATGTGCAACCTCTTTATGTAGAGGAGATAAAAGAACACCCTGAAGATAAACCCGAAAGTTTTGGATGGTTCTCTTATTTTAAAGAGATTAAAAGTGATGTGGCGTATCAAAATGCTCATCTGTTAGTTTATAGATGCTACATTAATGAGTTTACAGGTGGTGCACATGGAGTATACTTCACTAATTTCTTTAATATTGATCTCAATACAAATAGACGATTACTTTTAAGTGATATATTTACGGGTGATTACCAAGAGGCTGTGAGCAACCTTATTTGGGAAGCATTAATGAAAAAAGAGAATGTAAAAAGTAGAGATGCATTAGAAGATATGGGTTACGGATCTTTAGGTCCCATCATGCCTATAGATAACTTCTATCTATCTTCCGAAGGCATCACATTCTATTATAATATATATGACATAGCACCTTTTGCCATGGGACCAACCGAAGTTATGGTTCCCTACTCTCAATTAAAACCTTGGTTGAGTACGCTAAAAGTCATAGAACAACTAGCTAAGTAAGCTTTTTATTTAGCATTTTATAAAAAACAGATTACCAACAGTGGAACAAATTCTTAACTATTTTCCCAATCTTAGCGAAGAGCAACAGAGACAATTTGCAGCTCTTTACGAACTATATGCAGATTGGAATTCAAAAATCAACGTGATATCTAGAAAAGATATAGAGAACCTTTATACTCATCACGTACTTCATTCATTAGGCATTGCCAAAGTTGTCAACTTTCGCCCAGGTACAAAGATTATGGATCTAGGTACCGGTGGAGGGTTCCCTGGTATACCATTGGCCATACTTTTTCCAGAAACATCATTCCATCTTGTAGACAGTATTGGTAAAAAAGTACGTGTAGCAAATGAGGTATCAGATGCTATTGGATTAAAAAATACGACTTTCAGACATGCACGTGCACAAGAAGAAAAGTCGCTTTTCGATTTTGTGGTGAGTCGAGCAGTGATGCCATTAGACGATCTTGTTAAGATAATCCGCAAGAATATTTCCAAAGAGCAGAAGAATGCTTTGCCCAACGGGTTGATTTGCCTTAAAGGCGGGGAACTTGAGAAAGAGACAATGCCACATAAGAATAAAACTTTCATTCATAGCCTGAGTGAAAATTTTAGCGAGCCTTTCTTTGAAACAAAGAAAGTGGTTCATGTCACTATTTAAACCATTACTTACTATTCACCTGCCCTATTATGAAAATAAAAACTTTTGAGTTTAATATGTTTCCCGTGAACTGCTATGTGATATGGGACGAAACTAAAGAAGCTACAATTATAGACCCAGGCTGTTTTTACGATGAAGAGAAGAGGAAACTTAAAGACTTCATCATTGACAAAGAGCTTACTGTGAAGCATCTTCTTAACACGCACCTACACTTGGACCACATCTTTGGGAACCCCTTTGTATTAAGCGAATTCGGACTTTCGGCAGAGGCTCATCAAGCTGATGAGTTCTGGATTGACGAAGCACCTAAGCAGAGCCGAATGTTTGGCTTCCAATTAAACGAAGCCCCTGTGCCACTCGGTAAATATCTAGCAGATGGTGACAAAATTATGTTTGGCAATACTACCCTTGAAGCCATCCATGTACCCGGACACTCTCCAGGTAGCTTAGTATATTATTCAAAGGCAGATAATTGTCTATTTTCCGGAGATGTTCTGTTTCAAGGCAGCATAGGGCGTGCTGATCTAGCCGGCGGAAATTTTGATGATCTTATTAGCAACATTTCCGATCGTCTCTTTACATTACCCAATGATACTGTGGTATATCCAGGACATGGAGGCCCTACCACAATTGGAGCTGAGAAAAGAGATAACCCATTCTTTAGATAATTCATTTATAACTATAAATCACCTTATCAAAATACATAGATATGAGAACAGACACATTTGCTTCGCGACACATTGGTGTAAATGACGAAGAGATTGAAGTGATGCTAAAGAAGATCGGAGTTAATTCACTAGATGAATTAATAGATCATACCATGCCAGAGAATATACGTCTACCTCATCCACTTAACTTACCTCCAGCCATGTCTGAGTATGAGTTTAGTAAACATATAGACCAGATAGCTCGAATGAATATTCTGTACGACACTTACATTGGCATGGGATGGTACAACACCATCACTCCGGCAGTCATTCAACGCTATGTATTCGAGAATCCGGTATGGTATACTTCCTATACGCCCTACCAGGCTGAAATATCACAAGGAAGACTTGAGGCATTGATGAACTTTCAGACCGTGATTTGTGATCTAACAGCAATGCCGATCGCCAACTGTTCATTACTTGATGAAGCTACAGCGGCGGCAGAAGCTGTGAGTATGATGTACAATTTACGCCCGCGCGATAAGCAGAAGTCCGGATCAAATGTAGTCTTTGTAGATGAAAATATCTTCCCACAGACATTAGCCGTAATGACCACTAGGGCCACCCCTCTAGGTATAGAGCTAAGAACAGGTAAGTATGCAGAGTTTGAACCCTCTCCTGAGTTTTTTGCCTGCATAATACAATATCCCAACTCTAATGGTGACATTGTATCTTATCATTCTTTCACCGATAAGGCCCATGCAGCGGGATGTAAAGTAGCAGTTGCCGCAGACTTATTAAGTTTAGCCCTCATTACTCCTCCGGGCGAATGGGGCGCTGACATTGTGTTTGGCACCTCGCAACGTTTGGGTACTCCAATGTTTTATGGAGGACCATCTGCTGCCTACTTTGCAACAAGAGATGAATTTAAACGCAGCATGCCCGGCCGTATCATTGGTTGGTCAAAAGATAGATTTGGCAAATTGTGCTATAGAATGGCTCTGCAGACTAGAGAGCAGCATATTAAGCGCGAAAAGGCTACCTCTAATATTTGCACTGCGCAAGCTTTGCTGGCTTCTATGGTTGGATTTTATGCTGCTTATCATGGACCGAAAGGGTTATACAATATAGCATCTAGGGTACATAAGATCACCGTTCATTTAGAAAAGGTGCTCTATGACTTAGGCTATTCACAAATCAATAAATGTTATTTTGATACGCTTAGAGTGGCTTTACCCCACCATGTTACACCCCAGCAAATTCGCACTATTGCGCTTAGCAAGGAGGTGAATTTACGCTACTATGACAATGGTGATGTAGGCTTTAGCATCGACGAAGCAACAGATATAAATGGAGTAAATATTCTTCTTTCTATATTTGCGGTTGCGGCAGAGAAAGACTATCCGAAATTCAAAGAATCTGATATAGATGCTGTAGCAGGCTTTAATAAAGAATTTAAGCGCACTTCTCCCTACCTTACACACGAAGTTTTCAGCAAGTATCATACGGAAACAGAAATGATGCGTTATATTAAGCGTCTAGAACGCAAAGATATCTCGCTTGCCCATTCTATGATACCATTAGGTTCTTGTACAATGAAGCTAAATGCAGCAGCCGAACTTCTGCCTCTAAGTCGCGCCGAATTTATGCAACTTCACCCGTTGGTGCCCGAAGAGCAGGCACAGGGTTTCAGGAAACTTATTGAATACCTTGCCGATGATTTAAAGGCTATTACTGGTTTTGCAGGCGTGAGTCTGCAACCTAATTCTGGAGCAGCAGGCGAATATGCAGGATTGCGTGTTATTCGCAGCTATCTCGAAAGCATCGGACAGGGTCATCGCAATTTGGTATTGATTCCTGCATCAGCCCATGGTACAAACCCTGCATCAGCAATCCAAGCTGGTTTTACTACCATCACTTGCCAATGCGACAGTTTAGGCAATGTAGATATGAAGGATTTGCGTGCAAAAGCTATTGCTAATAAAAATGAGCTCGCAGCATTGATGATAACTTACCCTTCTACACATGGAATTTTCGAGCCAGGAATTGTGGAAATATGTGATATCATACATGAATGTGGTGCACAAGTATATATGGATGGAGCTAATATGAATGCTCAGTTAGGGCTAACAAACCCTGCCTTTATTGGAGCTGATGTTTGCCATCTTAACCTACACAAGACTTTTGCCTCTCCTCATGGTGGAGGTGGCCCTGGTGTAGGCCCAATTTGTGTAGCCGAACATCTCCTGCCTTACCTACCCGGACATCACCTATTTGGAAATCAAATGAATCAGGTGTCTTCTGCCCCATTTGGTAGCGCGGGTATCCTACCAATTACATACGGATACATCCATATGATGGGTGCTGAAGGTTTAGCAATGGCCACAAAAGTGGCGATACTAAATGCCAACTATCTTGCTACTTCATTAAACGATACCTATGGAATTGTATATCGTGGTGCAAAAGGTTTTGTGGGCCATGAGATGATTTTAGAGTGCCGTAACATCACTCAACAGACTGGAATAACAGAGAATGATATCGCCAAACGATTAATGGATTACGGTTACCATGCCCCTACTCTTTCTTTCCCAGTTCATGGTACGCTAATGATTGAACCAACAGAAAGTGAAAGTCTCAACGAACTAGATAATTTTATCAATGTTATGGATAATATCTGGGAAGAGATCCAAGAGATAAAAGAAGGTAAAGCTGACGCGAAAGACAATGTACTTATCAATGCTCCTCACCCCGAGTATGAGATTGTTAGCGATGAATGGGAACACAGCTATTCGCGCACTAAAGCTGCATACCCAATAGAGAGTGTTCGTAATAATAAGTTCTGGATAAATGTAGCCAGGATAGACAACACACTAGGAGACCGTAAGTTGATAGCAACACAATGTTGCTGCAACTTCGATTAAACAGATTGAAAAAGAGCATATACCATAGGTCAGGAGAAAGTATTCTTCTGGCCTATTTCATTTTATCGATGTAACCTTTTTACATTATTTCCCAAAACAATACATCTATTTAGTCTGTTAAAAGAGTACGAATTACTTCTAAAAAGCAGACTTATGAAATTTCGATATCTCTATTTAATACTATTACTACTCTTACAGACCTACACCTTAAGCAGTCAGGAGCTTACGCTCTTTGGTGAGTTACGCCCTAGAGGCGAATATCGCAGTGGATATAGCAAACCAATCATTACAAGCAATAAAGCAGGTTTCTTCATCAAACAGCGCACCCGTCTTGGCGCTAATTTCACAAACAAACTTCTCACAATGGAAGTCACCTTTCAAGATTCACGCGTGTGGGGTGATTCCAATGATAGTTCCACGAACCCTTCGATTGGACTATACGAGGCATGGGCCGAAATAAATATACTACCAGGTTTGGTCGGAAAGATTGGACGTCAATGTCTGCAATATGATGATCGCAAAATATTTGGTCCAAACGATTGGTCGGACAGTGGCAACGCATTCGACATGCTATTGCTTAAATACAATCTAAACGATGATTTCATTTTAGATTTCGGATTCTCGTACAATAACAACTCTGAGATTTCTAAAGAGACCTACTATCAGTCGGCAATGAAATACCGTTTTATGGCTATGACATGGTTGTCCAAAAAGATAACTAATGAGATGAAAGTTTCAGGCATTGCTGCTCTCCTTGCCAACCAAGATACAATAAAGACTAATGGAAGCGAAAACTATAATAATTATCACCATTACTATCAAACAACAATAGGTGGAACATTTCATTATGTGCCAAAAAGAATACCATTAAAACTTATGCTCGAAGGATATTATCAGTTTGGGAAAGTCATTTATAAGAAGTCACTAGACCAACTAAAGAGTTTTTACCTCGTAGCAAATGCATCTTATCAAATATTTCCTGCATTTCAGATAGCAGGTGGTTATGAATATATATCTGGTGACAAGAACCCAAACAACAATGTCCAAAAAGGATTTCTGCATTTATTTGGTGATGAGCATGACTTTAATGGAACAATGGATTATTGGACAAATACAGGAGAAAGGGGCTTGCAAGACATATATTTGGGTGTGTTATGGGAGTTTAATCGTAAACGTACCTCTGTAGAGGGAGTTTACCACCATTTCATGACAGCAGTACCGGTAGAAAAACTAAAAGGAAAGAATCTTGGTAATGAGCTTGACTTCATCATTAAGCACCAACAATCCTCATGGTTGAAATTTGATGCCGGATATAATATTTATTTTGTGAATGAGAATGTAAAGGTTATAAAGGGAATTCCCAAAGCAAAGACACGTTTAGCACAATGGTTTTATATAAACATTACTATAAAACCTTCCTTAGCTGTCGCCCTAGCCAAAAAGAAATAGAATTAGAAGTAGAAAAAATGGCCTCCCACTTTTATAGAGGAGACCATTTTAGGAGTATAATATGTGGAAACTAGCTATTAATAAATTAGACTAGCAATACATTGTATGCAAAGAATCAGAATTACCATTGCAATTGGGTATACCGTAGCATAGGCCACACTTGGTATATTGCTATCGACCATAGAGTCTGCGGCAGCAAGCCCTGGTGTACTTGTCATACCCCCAGTAATTGTACCCAATAAATCCAAGACTGATATTTTAAAGACTAAGCGTCCCACCAATACTGCTATAAACATAGGTACTATTGTGATACAAGCGCCCACTCCAAAAAGGAGAAGTCCGCTATCTTGGAATGTTGCTACTAGATTTTTTCCGGCAGATGTCCCCACTTCGGCAAGGAAGAGCAGCAAACCTAGTTGACGTAATAGTTGGTTAGCTGGACCTGACATAGACCACATAATAGGGCCTGTCTTACCCACCGCACTCAATACAAGCGCCATAATCAAGATACCACCCGTCAAACCCGGAGAAAAAGAAAAGCCGTTAGCGAACGAGATATTAAGCTTCCCAAATATCACACCCAGTACAATACCCATTGCTATAGGGAAAAAGTCTGTATCAGATAGCTTCTTAACATCATTACCAAGAAGTCTAGCAATAGATTGTATACCTTCGCGTTCTCCAACTATCATTAGTTTGTCACCAAACTTCAAGGCTAAATCTGGAGATGGAGATAGATCAATACCGCTTCGACGAATACGTGTTACAGTACAGCCAAAGTTACGTTGCAAATTCAAGTCGCCCAACTGTTTGTTGATCATATCCTTCTTAGTTAGAAGCAAAGACTCAATTTCTTGTGTGCGTTCTAGTGGTAGCTCACCCTCTTGGCGAGGGCCAACAAGAACAGCCAATTGATCTAAGGCCGACTCACTCCCTACCGCTTGAATAATATCACCTTCGTGAAGCACAGTATTGGCTACCGGTATGATAATATCATCACCATGTTTCAGCCTAGAAACCACCGCACCGGTCATGGCACGTACATGAACCTGACCTAGGGTTTTACCAATAACACTAATATTAGATACAGTGAAAATACAAGTGTCAATCTGTGGAAATTGTCCACGACGCTCTTTCTCTAATTTGCGTGCCTCTTTTTCAAGATCAATTCGGAGTACTTTTGGCATCAATTTCACAAACAAGATTACACCAATCACGCCAAAAGGATAGGCAATACCATAAGCAATTGAGGCAAGAGGTGAGTTAGTGCTATCGATAGCTACAGCCAAACCAGGAGTACTCGTCAAAGCCCCTGCTATAAGCCCAACAACACTAGGGGTGTCTAGATCGAAGAGGTATTTTAACCCTACACCTGTAATACTTGCTGATAAAACAATTAGAAGAGTGATAATGATTAGGGTTTTTCCTTTGCTTCGGAAGGAGTCAAAGAAACCAGGACCAGCCTGAATACCAATAGTAAATATGAAAAGTACTAAACCAAAATTCCCCAACTCCTTAGGGATGATTACACCAAAATGGCCAAATAGTAAAGCTATGAATATCACAGCCGATACATCTAGAGATAGTCCTTTAATCTTTATGCGTCCCAACATAAACCCAAGGGCAACTATCAGGAAGAGAGCAAAGTAGGACGATTGCAATAAGTCCGTCAACATGATTACGATAAATAGGTATTATTTTTGGAGTGCAAAGTTAAGACAAAATGACTGATAAAGCAACAGCCACCGAAATGTTTCACAATCAAAACATTTCGATGGCTGTCTCTTTTTAAACACCTTTAAACAAAATGATATATGCTCCGTACTAATAAACTAACTAACCCTTATCGGAGCACTAACTTATATTAAGTTAGCTTGGAATGGCACTATCACAATGACACGCCAAGCTTTTATCTTCTTATTTACGAGCTTCAGCGATATAAGCCAACGCTTCAGCACATTTAGCTGTAACATAAGCCCAATCTTCAGCAGCTACCTTGTCGTTAGGGAACAATTTAGAACCCATACCTACACAGAATACACCTGCTTTAATCCAAGCTGTAAGGTTTTCTTTTGATGGTTCAACACCACCTGTAACCATAATCTTAGACCATGGCATTGGAGCCATCAAGCCTTTAATGAAGTTTGGTCCGTAAACGTCGCCAGGGAATGCCTTGCAAAGATCACAACCTACTTCTTGAGCGAAACCTACTTCAGATACTGAACCACAACCTGGAGTATAAGCTACCAAGCGACGGTTACAAATCTTAGCGATTTCTGGATTAAACAATGGGCCTACGATAAAGTTTGCACCCAATTGAATATAAAGAGCAGCTGTAGCAGGATCAACAATTGAGCCAATACCCATAGCCATCTCAGGACATTCCTTAGCAGCAAATTTTACGATTTCAGCAAATACTTCGTGAGCAAAGTCGCCACGGTTAGTGAATTCGAAAGCACGAACACCACCTTCATAACAAGCCTTTACTACTTTTTTTGCTACTTCTGCATCTTTGTGGTAGAACACAGGAACCATACCAGTTGAACCGATTTTGTTCAACACAGTTATTTTGTCAAATTTAGCCATTTCTTTATTGTCTATATACATTGTGTAGAGAGTGAGAAATCAAACCTACACAATGATATGGTTATTATATTAGAGAAATATAATTAGCGTTGTACACGCCCACTAGCGTCACCACCAGCCAATGCTTCTACTTCTTCTACAGAAACAAGGTTGAAGTCACCATTGATAGTGTGCTTCAATGCAGAAGCTGCAACAGCAAACTCAAGAGCTTCACCTTGGTTAGGCTTAGTAAGCAAACCGTGGATAACACCACCAGAGAAAGAGTCACCACCACCTACACGGTCAACGATAGGATTGATATCGTAACGCTTAGAAGTATAGAATTCATTACCATCATAGATCAAAGCTTTCCAACCATTGTGAGTTGCAGAGAATGATTCACGAAGAGTTGAGATAACATATTTAAAGTCGAATTCTTTCAACATTTGAGTGAAGATACCTTTGTAGCCTTCAGCATCTGTGTGACCAGCTTCAACGTCAGCTTCTGGTTTGAAACCAAGACAAAGTTCTGCATCTTCTTCGTTACCGATACATACGTCAACGTATTGCATCAAAGGCTTCATGATAGATTGAGCTTTTTCTTTAGTCCAAAGTTTCTTGCGGAAGTTCAAGTCTACAGAAACTGTTACACCGTGACGCTTAGCAGCTTCACAAGCCAAACGAGTTAATTCTGCAGCTTTGTCAGAAATAGCTGGAGTGATACCCGACCAGTGGAACCAGTCTGCACCTTCCATGATTGCATCAAAATCGAAATCAGCAGCATCTGCTTCAGCAATTGCAGAGTTTGCTCTGTCGTAAACTACTTTACTTGGACGCATTGAAGCACCAGTTTCAAGGAAGTAGATACCTACACGATCACCACCGCGAGCGATAAAATCAGTTTTTACGCCAAATTTACGCAAAGCGTTAACAGCCGATTGACCAATTTCATGTTTAGGCAGTTTAGAAACAAAATAAGCTTCGTGGCCATAGTTGGCGCAGCTCACTGCTACATTGGCTTCACCTCCACCATAAACAACATCAAATGAATCTGATTGAACGAAACGAGTGTTTCCTGGAGTTGACAATCTAAGCATGATTTCGCCTAATGTAACGATTTTCTTTCCCATAATAAATATGTTTTAATATTATAACTAAATAAAGTTGTTAAGTTTCAATTCGTCAGTACGCAGAGGCCAACAAATAACAGTTTGTTTATCTGCTATATAAAGGAGATTACATAAGATGACATCTCCACTACAGACCTTTCGTGTACGGGCACAAAGATACACTAATTTTCGTAATTACAAAAATTGTTATATATTTGTGTCGAAATAATTAAGATTATTATTGTGTTCGCACACTTAAGCTTAGCTTTTTAGTTAAACAACGACGGACCATATAAAAAACAGGTATACATATATATACTATGTACACCTATCGAGAAACAGAATAGAAATGAATAAACTACCTGAGCGAGTTCGAATAAAAGACATAGCCCGTTTGGCTGATGTATCTGTAGGTACTGTAGACCGCGTATTGCACGGCAGAAGCGGAGTATCCGAAGCAAGCCGTAAGCGCGTTGAAGAGATCCTCAAGCAACTAGACTATCAACCCAACATGTATGCTAGTGCTTTGGCGTCAAATAAGAAGTATGTATTTTGCTGCCTTCTACCTATGCACGACCAAGGAGAATATTGGTCTGCTGTAGAAAAAGGAATTACCAATGCACTAAAGGCCTTTTCTGATTTCCACATCTCTATAAAGACAACTTATTACGACCCCTACGATTATCAATCTTTTATCAGTTCCGCAAACAAGATTACTGATATCAATCCCGATGGCGTAATGGTTGCACCCACTATTCAAGCCTATACTGAAAGCTTTATCCGTCAACTTAACGACAAGCAAGTCCCTTTTATATATATTGACTCTAATATAAAAGAATTGCCGGGCTTATCGTTCTATGGACAAAACTCTAGACAAAGTGGCTACTTTGCTGCAAGAATGCTAATGCTCACTACGCAGCACAACAATGAGGTAGTAATCTTTCGCAAAATCCAACAAGGGGTTGTAGGCTCAAATCAGCAGGAAAATCGCGAGAAGGGCTTCCGTAGATACATGAAAGAACACCACCCTGATTGCATCATTCACGAATGCAATCTTCAAGCCGATAGTAACAGCAATGATTTCACCGTGCTTGAGCAGTTTTTCAAATTGCATCCAAAGGTTAGTAGCGGAATTACTTTCAACTCTAAAGCCCATACAATTGGCGAATTCTTAGAAACTGATAAGACTATTAGTTTCAACCTTATTGGATACGACCTTTTAGAGCAAAATGTGAAATGTCTAAAAAATAGAAGCATCGCCTTTTTGATTGCACAGCAACCCGAACTTCAAGGCTACAGTGGCATCAAAACGCTTTGCGACTATCTTATCTTCAAAAAGGAGGTTAAACAAATTAATTATATGCCAATAGACCTGCTATCTATCGAAAATATAGACTATTATAGCAGTGTGAATTACGCAAATCTAGATTAATCAAATAAGAAACAACTATTTTAATTAAAAAATATACATGGAAACTAAGTTCTTAAAGATCAACATTGCCGACAATGTAGCAGTAGCTATCGTAGACCTACAAGCTGGCGAACAAGTAGTGATTGATGGCGCTACCATTACTCTTAACGAAGCAGTACCTGCCGGTCACAAATTCGCTTTAAAAGACTTCAGCGAAGGCGAAGACGTCATCAAGTACGGTTACCCTATCGGCCACGCAATGACTGCTAAGAAGCAAGGCGATTGGATGAACGAAAATAATATCAAAACAAATCTTTCTGGATTGCTTGAGTACACTTACAGCCCTGTAGATGTAGCATTGGATATTCCTGCAAAAGATCTTACTTTTAAAGGCTACCGCCGTGCAAACGGAGAAGTTGGTATCCGTAACGAAGTTTGGATCATCCCTACAGTAGGTTGTGTCAATGGTATCGCCAATCAGCTAGCCGATGCACTTCGTCGTGAAACAGGTGAGCAAGGTGTTGACGCTATCGTAGCCTACCCTCACAACTTTGGTTGTTCTCAACTAGGAGACGACCACGAGAATACTAAGAAGATTCTTCGTGATATGGTTTTGCATCCTAATGCAGGAGCAGTACTTGTAGTTGGTTTGGGTTGCGAAAACAATCAACCAGACGTATTCGAAGAGTTTATTGGCGAGTACGACAAGAACCGCGTGAAGTTCATGGTTACTCAAAAAGTAAGCGATGAATTCGAAGAAGGTATGACTATCCTTCGCGACTTATATGCAGTAGCTTCTAAGGATGTACGTGTAGATGTACCTTTGGCTGAATTGCGTGTTGGTTTGAAGTGTGGTGGCTCGGACGGCTTCTCTGGTATCACAGCCAATCCACTTTTGGGTCTTTTCTCTGACTTCTTGATTGCTCAAGGTGGTACAAGTGTATTGACTGAAGTGCCTGAAATGTT
The DNA here is from genome assembly GCA_947074205.1 of uncultured Bacteroides sp. Lineage (GTDB taxonomy): Bacteria > Bacteroidota > Bacteroidia > Bacteroidales > Bacteroidaceae > Bacteroides. Next base: position 125,209 of record CAMTOQ010000002.1, read on the forward strand.
TGGTGCTGAAACAATCTTGATGAACCGTTGTCGTAACACACAATTGTTCGACCAGACAGTAAGTCTGATTAACGACTTCAAAGAATATTTCTTGTCACACGGTGAGCCTGTAGGCGAGAACCCATCTCCAGGAAACAAAGCTGGTGGTATCTCTACATTGGAAGACAAAGCACTTGGTTGTACTCAAAAGTGCGGTAAGAGCTTAGTTGAAGGTGTAATGGGTTATGGCGACAGACTTCAAGTAAAAGGTCTTAACCTACTTTCTGCTCCGGGCAACGACTTAGTAGCTTCTACGGCTCTTGCTGCTTGTGGTTGCCACATTGTGTTGTTCACCACTGGTCGCGGTACTCCATTTGGTACTTTCGTTCCAACAATGAAGATCTCTACTAACTCTACATTGGCAGCTAACAAGCCAGGATGGATTGACTTCAATGCGGGAGTTATTGTAGAAAACGAACCAATGGAAAAAACTTGCGAACGCTTCATCGACTACATCATTAGTGTTGCTAGTGGCGAACTAGTTAACAATGAGAAGAAAGGCTATCGCGAGATTTCTATCTTCAAAAACGGTGTAACTCTATAATCTTAATTAGACACATAGAGCTATACAATACATAAAACGCTTATAGCTAAACTGGTAAGGCAAATGAACTATTCATTTTATCTTACCAGTTTTTTTATACCCACTGCCACAGCTTCGACTCCATAAAAGAATCATAAAAAATAGGACCACACTTTATTGTTTCTAAAACACAGTTTTTCTACCTTTACAGTCAATAAAGAAACTATACTCTTCAAAAAGAATCAAAATGGAAAATAGAAGCTTAGTTACTATTGCCGACCATTCTAAAGAAAAGATACTTTATCTTCTAGAAATGGCAAAGCAGTTTGAGCTAAATCCCAATCGTAAACTACTAGATGGCCGCATCGTAGCCACGTTGTTTTTCGAACCCTCCACTCGTACACGTCTTAGTTTTGAAACTGCTGCCAATCGTCTCGGGGCCCGTGTTATTGGCTTTGCCGACCCTAAGGCTACAAGCTCCTCTAAAGGTGAAACTTTGAAGGATACGATTAAAATGGTAAGCAATTATGCTGACATCATCGTGATGCGCCACTATTTAGAGGGAGCTGCGCGTTGGGCTAGCGAGGTGACGGATACACCCATCGTGAATGCCGGTGACGGTGCTAATCAACATCCTTCTCAGACGATGCTCGACCTCTACTCTATCTACAAAACACAGGGGACACTTGAGAATCTAAATATTTGCTTGGTAGGCGACCTAAAGTATGGTCGTACAGTGCATTCTCTTTTAATGGCCATGCGACATTTCAACCCCACATTCTTCTTTATTGCACCAGATGAGTTGAAAATGCCCGAAGAGTATAAGATTTACTGCAAAAAGCATGGTATCAAATACTTTGAGTCATCTGACTTCAGCGAAGAGTTAATCAATAAGACAGATATTCTCTATATGACGCGCGTTCAACGAGAACGTTTCACTGACTTAATGGAATACGAACGCGTGAAAAATGTATATATCTTACGCGCTAAGATGCTTGAGAACACAAAGCCAAATTTGCGTATACTTCATCCTCTTCCACGTGTAAACGAAATTGCCTATGATGTAGATGACACACCTCAGGCGTACTACTTCCAGCAAGCTAAAAACGGTCTTTTTGCCCGCGAAGCAATATTGTGCGACGTTTTAGGTATAACTCTCGAAGATATTATTGAAGACAATGAAAGATAATAAACAAGCGCTGCAGGTTGCCGCTCTATGCAACGGCACTGTGATAGACCACATACCAAATGATAAACTTTTCACCATTGTGCGCCTTCTCGGTTTGGAGTATATGGGAAACAATATCACTATTGGATTCAACCTTGAAAGTCAAAAGCTAGAAAAGAAAGGAATTATCAAGATTGCTGACAAATATTTCAGCAATGAAGAGCTGAATAGAATCGCAGTAGTTGCACCCAATGTTCTGCTCAATATCATCAAAGACTATGAGGTGATCGAAAAACGTGAAGTAGTTTTGCCTAACGAACTAGTTAACGTGGTGAAATGCGCTAACCCTAACTGCATCACCAACAACGAACCAATGAACTCCGTATTACGTGTTACAGACAAAAGCAACTGCACTGTAAAGTGTTTCTACTGCGAAAAAGAACAACGCAAAGAAGAGTTTGTCATCATCTAAAATAGAATATTCAAACATCATCAACGTAATCGATGAAACAAGATTGGAAACCTGGAACAATGATCTACCCACTGCCCGCCGTATTGGTGAGCTGTGGGAGTGTTCCCGAGGAATATAATATAGTAACCATAGCGTGGACAGGTACCCTATGTACCAATCCACCTATGTGTTATATTGCTGTACGCCCTGAACGACACTCTTATGATATAATAAAGAAGAACATGGAGTTTGTTATCAATCTCACTACAGTAGATATGGGATTTGCTACAGATTGGTGCGGAGTGCGATCGGGCAAAGACTATAGCAAGTTCGAAGAGATGAAGCTTACTCCTGGCAAATGCACCATCGTTAATGCTCCATTGATAGAGGAGTCACCTCTGTGCATCGAGTGCCGAGTTAAGGAAATACAGGCTTTAGGTTCTCACCATATATTTATTGCGGATGTAGTAAATGTACGGGCAGATGATAAACATCTGAACAAAGAAACAGGCAAATTAGAGCTAGCCGAAGCCAATCCATTGGTATATGTACATGGCGGATATTATGGATTGGGCGAGAAGGTTGGAAAATTTGGCTGGTCGGTCGAAAAAAAGAAAAAGTAATACTAAAACGTACAATACAAATGAAACATTGCCGCTCCACTCTATTGCTCTGCCTACTTTTGCTAGCAAGTGGCCTTTCCGCTAAGACTGGAGACGGCAATAACACCTCTACGCCTGCTCCTAATTGGCGTACCTTCAACATTGGGATAAAAGCTGGATTCAATTCATCCATGTTCTTAGTATCCCGATTTAAAATACAAGATGTCACCATCAAGAACTTTCAGAACAATTATAAGCTTGGATACTATGGCAGCATCTTTATGCGTTACAACTGGAGACGAAACTATTTTCAACCCGAAATCTCCTACAATATTTCTAAGAGTGAAATTAGCTTTGATAAACTAGGTTCACATCACCCAGATATCGAACCCGACTATGCTACACTTACCTCAGTGATTCATAGTTTTGATATGCCTTTGCTTTATGGATACCATATAGTAAAACAGGGACCCTACGGGATGGCACTTTTCGGAGGACCCAAGATTCGTTATATATGGGGCAAAAAGAACAAGATTACTTTCGATAATTTCGATTTAAATAATATCCAAGAAGAGCTGTATCCACTAAACCTTAGTATCACAGTGGGTGTCGCAGTGAATATCTCTCGAATTTTCTTTGATTTCCGCTACGAACAAGATGTTAGTAATATATCTCGATCTGTAACCTACGAAAGCAATCAATCCGATGGTAGTGCAGCCTTAGGCCTTATTAAGTTGAAACGCCGCGAGCAAACAATTAGCTTCTCTCTTGGCGTGTTGTTCTAGATCAAAATGTGTTACCTAACACATTTTACCTCACATCTTTTCCACTATTTTCATATATTTTTCATAGCTTTGTGCGCTTAATAAATAGTGACTCTCGTTTTTACAAACTTATTTTTTATACAAATGAAAAGAGACGATTTAATTTTCGAAATCATCGAAAAGGAGCATCAAAGACAGCTAAAAGGTATTGAGCTTATTGCATCGGAAAACTTCGTAAGTGATGATGTAATGAAGGCTATGGGTTCTTGCTTAACCAACAAATATGCGGAAGGCTATCCAGGCAAACGCTATTACGGTGGTTGCGAAGTAGTAGATCAAAGCGAGCAGTTGGCTATTGACCGTCTAAAAACTATTTTCGGCGCAGAATGGGCTAACGTACAACCACACTCTGGAGCACAAGCAAATGCTGCTGTATTTCTAGCAGTACTCCAAGCGGGTGATAAGTTCATGGGTCTAAACCTAGCACATGGCGGTCACCTTTCTCATGGTTCACTAGTCAATACTTCGGGAATCCTCTATACTCCTTGCGAATATAATGTAGGCCAAGAAACAGGTCGCGTAGACTATGATCAAATGGAAGAAGTTGCATTGCGCGAGCGTCCAAAATTAATCGTTGGCGGTGGTTCGGCTTATTCTCGCGAATGGGACTACAAACGTATGCGTGAGATTGCTGATAAAGTAGGTGCATTATTAATGATTGATATGGCTCACCCTGCAGGTCTTATAGCTGCCGGCTTGCTAGAAA
>CAMTOQ010000003.1 GCA_947074205.1 uncultured Bacteroides sp.
GTTCTGAACTTCTTCATCAACAGAGCTACCAATGCCTTCGCAGAATCATTTAATGAAAAATTAAAGCTTTTAGAGCAAGCCTAAGAGGAGCTATTGATATAAAGTTTTTCCTCTTTAGGCTTACAAAGTTATATGCTTACTCCCCATGGTTTATCGTGAGCCCAAAAAGATACAGTTGACAAACGGTTGACAAAAAGAAAGGAGAGAAATAACTGTCTGCTGAATATCAGCGAGTTATTTCTCTCCTTTGTGGACCAGCTAGGGCTTGAACCTAGGACCTCCAGATTATGAGTCTGTTGCTCTAACCAACTGAGCTACAAGTCCGTGCTTCTATGTCTATTTAGATGCGGTGCAAAAGTAGAAATATTCTATGAATCTTGCAAGCTTTCTGTGAAAAAACCTGTAAGCAATATTCCTTAGAATTTGTATTTTCTTTTTGGGTTCTTGGGGAACCAACCTTTCTTTACGCGCTCTTCTTGCTCGTACACCTCTTTTATAGTCCAGAATGAGGAAAACGCGAACACGCCCAAAAGCGATGAGAGAAGAATACTATCTGTGTAAAGAGAAGCGATTACCCCGCAAATCCCTAATATCAAGAATATCCACCAGCACTTGGTTCCCCAATAATACTCGGCTTTTACCACAATGGGGTGGAATAAGCCGATAATGAGAAACGTACAGACACCTATGAAAAGTCCTGAAAGATGATATTCGTCCAGCAGATCTACAATCATTTATCTAGTCGAATAGGTATTTCTTTTTTTATGCTTTGCTCTAGTGAGATTAAAGTCTCAGTAGCAACAACGCCAGGAATGGCTTGCATCTTGTTGTTTAGCAAATCCATAAGGTGCTCATTGTCGCAGGCATAGAGTTTTGTCATCATAGTATACGAACCTGTAGTGAAGTGACACTCTACGATTTCGTGTATCTTCATAAGCTCTTCCACTACAGCTTTATACATAGAACCTTTTTCAAGTTTGATTCCTACGTATGTACAAGTTCTGTAACCTAAGGATTTGGGATTAACATGATAGCCTGATCCGACAATCACGCCTAGATCAATCAGTCGTTGAACACGTTGATGTATGGCTGCACGCGATACACCACATTCGGCCGCTACATCTTTAAATGGGATGCGCGCATTCTGAGAGATAATCTCTAGAATTTGTTTGTCGAGGTTGTCAATTTTTTCCATCTTATATGTGTATAGTTAGTTTTATTTGTCAAATAGTAAGCAAATATAGATATATTTTTCAAAATATCTACCAAATAGGCGAATTAATAACGAATATATTGTTTTTTGTCCCGTAAAGATGCGGTTTTATCTTACTTTTATCTATTTGTGTGGTGTTTTTTAAAGGTGACAATATGTTGCTTATAATGCAATTTTTAGAAAAAAAAGAGGCAAGCTCTGTGTTGAAAGAGCTTGCCTTGATAGTTTTATTTAATGAGCGGGTGCTCTTAAATTACTTCTTTTCTACACCCAAAAGTTCTACTTTGAAAATCAATGTAGAGAAAGGTTTGATGGTTCCTTGGTTTCTTGTACCATAAGCCAATTCTTGAGGAACAACAATCTCCCACACTGAGCCTACAGGCATCATTGTAAGAGCTTCTTGCCAACCTTGGATTACTTGGTTTGTACCAAACTTAGCCGATTGACCACGGTCGTACGAGCTATCAAATTTAGTACCGTCGATCAAAGTACCTTCGTAGTTTACTTCTACTAGATCGCCTTCGCTAGGTACTTGACCTTTACCTTCGCTGATGATGCGATATTGAAGACCGCTAGGAGTAGTGATTACGCCATCTTTCTTACCGTTTTCTGCAAGGAAAGCTTCACCTGCTTCTTTGTTGCTACCAAACTCTGTTACAAGAGCTTTTTCTTGGATAGCGTTAAGGTGAGTAGTGGTGAACTCACTAGCTTCTTCCATTGTCATCTTAGCATCTTTGCCAGTAGCACCAGCGATGAAACCTGCAACGAAGTTGTTCTTATTGATTGATTCTTCCGACTCAGGGCCAAATACTTCTTTGCTTGCCATAGGTAAGATTTGGTTAGCAACTTGTGAACCGATTTGCATACCGGCCATCATTGCCATTTCCTTTTCGTTAGTACCCTTAGCAGTTTCTTTGAAACCTTTTACGAAGTCTTTCATGTAAGTAGTGTCAACATTCTGACGTGTAGCCAAGAATGGTTTCAAACCTTGTGAGTTTGACAAACCTAGTGCATAAGAAAGAGTATCGATTTCAGCAGAAGTCAATGATGGAGCTGGGTGTAGGCTATCTGCCACTGCTTTAGCTTCTCTGAGCTTTTGCACTGTAGATTGAGCATATTCCATTGCAGCTTCAGGAGTCATCTTGCCTTTTTCATCCAATGAACCAGTTACAAAGCCTTTGATAAAGTCTTCTTTGTTGATAGACTCTTTTGAGTCAGCACCAAAGATTTCATTGTTAGCACCTGGAATCATTTGGTTGCCCACTTGAGCACCAATCTGCATACCAGCCATGTAAGCGATATCTTTAGGTTGAGTAGCATCAACAGATTTTACTAGACCTTTTACGAACTCGCCCATGTAAGTAGTATCCACATTCATGCGTGCGCTAAGATATGGCTTTAATCCGTTTGCGTTAGACATACCCATAGCATACGACAATGAGTCGATGTCTGTCTTGAATACAGGAGTAGGCACGCTTTGTTGGCATGATGCCATTCCTGCTGCAATAGCAATTGCTCCAAGAAGTGTTACTTTTTTCATTTTGCTTTTAAAGTTTTAAAGTGGTTATTTAGTTACTTATTTGTTCAATACCTCGTGTAGCTCAACATCAAAAACCAATGTGCTATGTGGAGGAATCATCTCACCTGCACCTTGTGCACCGTAAGCCAAATCTGATGGGATAAACAATCTCCATTTAGAACCTTCTGGCATTAATTGAAGTGCTTCAACCCATCCTGGGATAACTTGATTTACGCCAAATACAGCTGGTTGTCCGCGTTGGATTGAGCTGTCGAATAGAGTACCATCAATAAGTGTTCCTTCGTAGTCAACTTTTACTTGATCAGTAGCAGCAGGTTTTGCACCTGTACCTTCGTTGATTACTTCATATTGCAAGCCGCTAGGTAGAGTTACTACACCTTCTCTTTTTGCATTCTCATCGAGGTATGCTTTGCCTTGTTCAATGTTGGCAGCACTTACCTTGTTCTCCAACTCTTTGAAGAATTCATTTACAATTTCGCGCGCTTCTACATGGGTCATTGCTGGCTCAGTACCTTCAATAACGGCCTTAATAGCATTTGCAAAATCTTCAATCTGGAGATCTTTCACTCCCATACTCAACAAGTTTTGGCCGATACCCAGACCAATAGCGTAGCTTAATTTATCCATAATTAATTTGTTTAATGACTTTTGTTTATAACAAAGCTGTGTTATAATAGTCAATATAATAGTCTCTTAAAATGCAAAATTAATTTTTTTTAGTTGAAATAAGACGTTGTTGTAGCTTTAAATTTACTAATAGCAATAAGATAGCTCACATTTTTTGTTTTTTCACTATATTTCATGGCAGATTGTTTTTTACTAAGAAGATATGATAGTGTTTAACAAAACAATTGCTAACAGAATTAGTTTAAGTGTATATGCTTGTTTCCTTTAGTTGGGCAATTGAGGGAGGTAAGCTCAAAGAAAGTATAAACCATTAACAAATAGTAGATTAATTATGAAGAAGAATCTAGTTATTCTATCCGGAGCAGGGATGAGTGCCGAAAGTGGCATTAAGACTTTTAGAGATACCGGTGGCTTGTGGGAAGATTATTCAATAGAAGAAGTAGCAACTCCCGAAGGCTATGCGCGAAATCCGGAATTGGTGATTCGCTTTTACAATGAACGACGTAAACAACTCAAGGATGTATCACCCAATCTGGGACATAAATTGCTGGGCGAACTAGAACAGCACTTCAATGTTACGGTGATTACGCAGAATGTAGATAACCTGCACGAACGAGGCGGTAGCAAGAATGTGATTCACCTTCATGGTGAGCTGGTAAAGGTCTGCTCCTCACGCGATCCACAAAATCCACGTCTAGTGCGAGAATTGGCCGAGGATGAGTATGAAGTCAAGATGGGAGATTTGGCAGATGATGGTACTCAACTTCGTCCGTTTATCGTGTGGTTTGGCGAGGCTGTTCCTAAGATTGAAGAGGCCGCACGAGTGGTGCACACCGCAGATATCTTTGTCATCATTGGAACTTCTATGAATGTTTACCCTGCTGCGGGGCTATTAGATTATGTTTCACCCGGTTGTGAGGTCTATCTCATCGATCCCCATCCAGTGGGTGTCAAGAGTCGTCTCCCTATCCATTTTATTCAGAAAGGAGCCTCGGAAGGGATCGCAGAACTTAAAGATATTTTGTTGAGCAAATAGTTATTACTTCTTCACTAGCGCGCGCACCACAAACCAAGCGTGGTGCATCAGCGTGCTGGCGTGTCCATAGTGTCGGCACATGATGCTATATCGCTCACGTAGAGAGGCCTTTTGGTTTTGGGTAGTCATTCCCTCGTCTAGGTAATCTATTAATGTAAGATGAGTGTTGTGTAGTGTCATAGCACACTTCATGCCCCTAATACACCAATCAAAGTCTGCCGAGAAACGATAGTTTAGGTCGTAAGGCTGTGCCAGTGTGCGTTTCAAAATGAATGCTTGATGACACACCAACATGCCTTGTTTAAAGCTTTTCCAAGTCAGTGTTTCGGGAGGCTCCAATCGACGCATGCGTACAAAGTGGCGCTTCTCGTTTACCAAAGCTGTATGTCCGTAGAGAACGTCGGGTAGCTGCTTACCTTTAATGGAGTGTACCACTTGCTGCAATGTCTCGTCGGTGTGAAAACTGTCGCCGGCATTTAAGAAGCATACATAGTCGCCCGTTGCTAACTTTAGCCCCTTATTCATTGCATCGTATAGCCCGCTGTCTTTCTCGCTGACTACTTTGGCAATCTTCTCTTTGTAGTTATCAATTATAGCCAATGTGCCATCGTTTGATGCACCATCAATAATGATGTATTCAACGTGGTGATAGGTCTGAGCTAATACGCTAAGAATTGTATCCTCTATCGTTTTTTCGGCATTGTAGCTCACCGTGATAACCGAGAATGTGGGTGTCAATCTGTTATGCATCTTCTCCTGTTATCTTGTTGTACACGTCGATATATTTTTTTACTACTACACTTTCTGCATAGTGAGATACCACTTTGCGATGTGCTTCTTCGGCTAGATGACTATACTCCGATTCTTTTAGGGTCCAGTAGATACCGTTGGCAAAATCTTCAGCAGATAGATAGGTCGCCACATAACCATTGTGCAGATGGTCGATCATTTCGGGGATACCACCCACTTTGAAGCCCACGCAAGGCACTCCACAGGCCATTGCCTCCATAATAGTGTTGGGTAGATTCTCTTCCAAAGATGGGGTGGTGTAAAGATCCACGGCATTGTAGATGTTGACCATCTTATGATCGTCCGATACGTAGTTCAACGAGTAGACAGGGAAGGGTACCAGTGGTTTTAGAACCTCACAGCCTTTACCAAATGCTACTATACCTACGCTCTCTATTAGTTCAGGATGTTTCTCGGCAAGGAGGTTGCACGCTTCCACAAAGTAATCTATCCCCTTTCGCTTATCGGTGATTTTAACCGAGCCAAACAGAACTAATTTCTTATCGGTAGGGAGCTGACACAAGATGCGAGCTTCCTTTTTATTGCGGGGTTTGAACAGATTGGTATTGATAGGGTTGGGTATGGAGCAGATGGTTTGTCCAATGAGCAGTTCGCTTGCGCGTGCTTTATTGGTGAGCCAATTGCTACAACCCACAAAGGTCATGGGTGCCAATTGGTAAAGTTGTTTCTTCTTCTCAAATACTCTCCAAGATAGATCATAGCGATTACCTCCTCTAAAGATAAAGGGACAGTTGTGGCACTCTGTCTCGTATCGCTTACATTCGCGAGCATGATGGCAGATGCCGGTGAAAGGCCACATGTCGTGCATGGTCCATACCACTGGCTTGCCCGATTCTAGAATCTTGCGGATATCTTTTAGTGACAACATTCCTTGGTTGATCCAATGCAGATGTATCACATCGGCTTGAATAAACTCGGGTAGTGAGGTAATATCGGTCCCGGTGTTGGCAATATCTACTTTGAACAGGTTGTTGCGTCGAAAGCGATTGGCTTTCCAAATCACTACACGCTCCCATACAAACTTACAGAGTGCAAGCAGATTATAGTTCAGACCCACCACATTGAGTTTGTCCGACTCCTTGTCGCGTACCAACATCTTTGCCTTAAGGCCATTATTCTTTAAGGCCTCTAGTAGTCGTCCGGCAGCGATGGCTGCGCCACCGGTACGTTCGGATGTGTTAATGATCAATACCCTCATCTCGTTGAAACTTTGTGCAAAGTTAAAACAATTATTTACGATTTGCGGCTTTAGAAGCTAGCATTTTCGGTGCTTCACTCGGCAGAGAGGACTGTTTTGTAAACCTCCAAGCGCTTATCCAATAGTTGCTGTGTTGGCATCATTTCCTTGATTTTAACCAAGGCGTGGTCGCGGAACGATTGCTGTGTGGTGCTCTCATCCATTAGCTGTAGAGTGCAATGTGCAAAGTCTTGGGGACTATTGGCAATAAAGCAATCCTTACCATTTTGGAAGTCCAATCCTTCAACACCTACTTGCGTTGTAACAAAAGGTACACCATAGTTCACGGCATCAACAATCTTCATTCGCATACCGCTACCGGTGAGTATAGGCACAATCATTATAGCTCCTTCGAGGTGCGGTTCAATGGATGGAACAAATCCTGCAAACTCCACATTTGTATAGTTAAGCTTTATCTTATTGATGTAGCTCTGTCTCCACTGTCCTATTATTTCAAGCTTTGTCTGTGGCTTCTTATTAAGTATTTCAGGCCAAACCTCTTTTAGGAACCACATTACGCCCTCATAGTTGGGGTGATGATCCGACCCGCCTAAAAATACTAGCTTATCGTTAAAAGTATAGTGCTCTTCAAGCTTAATTTCGGGTAGTGGAATAACGGCAGGCGACACGTAGAGTGGTACCTTTAGTTCCTCTTTCTGAAGTATCTCTTTGTCTACCTCAGTAAGAACAACTACCGCATCGCAACTCTCCATTGCGGCTATTTCAGTGCCTTTTATCATTCGCATCTGGTAAGTGTCACAAGTACTTATTTTCTCTTTCCCCTTCATATAGCGTTCATTGCGAATGAATTGTATCTCGTGTTGTATAAAGATACGTTTCACTTCAGGGAAGCCGTAAACTAAATCTTGGAACTTGGCGAACTCAACTTGGACTAGCTTAATATTATTTTTCTGAATGACTCCTCCTAGATAATCAATAAACTCATAGGGTATATTTTCATCGAATGGCGTAGCTAGTAGATGGTCTACATACTTGCGACTTTTATTCTCGTGCCAACGGTTGAAGCTGGAGAGTATCTGACGGCATTTGCGGTACCAGAAGTTTTGTCGTTTGATGACAAATGGAAATAGCTGAACATCGGGCCAAACGGCACGTAGCTGCTCAATGTTGCCTTCCATAACTGGAGTGCTTCTATATGTAAACGCTAGGTGAATGTTAAGCTTCTTTCTAAGAAAGTCTATCATGTGAAACTGCGCTTGTGCACCACCGCTATCGATGGGGAAAGGCAGATATGGAGTTACAATGAGTATATTTTCTTTAATCATAGTTGTGTAGGTTTGATGAGATGATCCGTTATTTATCGATGGCATACTTTCTGTTTTTTACATATGTATATAGTGCAACTCTCCAACTGATGCGACGAATAGACTTACATATGCTAACCAGTTGGCTTTTTGAGAACGACTTGTTCAGCGAACAACGCAGAATGGTGCGTATATACGTCTTTAAGGCTGTTCGGAAAAGCGAATTATTGAGTTGCTTTCCATAAAACTGTTGCAGCCAATCGATAAATCGACTTGTTGCAACGACCTTCTGTGCATTGTATACCGAGGAGTTGCTGATATTGCTACCCTCCACATTTCGCCATCCCACGGCACTGCCTTTTAATGAGATCATCCCTGTAGAGTTGGCGAACTTTATCCAAGAGGCATCGTCGGAACACCATGCCATAGGGAAATTGACAAAACCACCGGTGCGCTGATAGATAGCTCGGCTAAATACGTATTCGCAGGCAGCAGAGTCTATTTGTCCATTCAGTTTCTGTAGCATAAACTCGTAGGCACTGATCTCGCTAGGCATGGCCCGCTGTTCGATTAGTGTTCCTCCATTAGCATCGATAACCTTAAGGGGGAAACGAAAGAAACAGTTATCTATCTCTCTGCCTTTTGCTGTTGTTACTATGCGCTCCACTCCGTCGATAGGCATCACGTCATCGTCCGAGAAAAACCAGATTAATGGTTCCTCTTTCGACAGTGCTACGCAGCGACTCCATTGAGCCACCAAGTCCTTGCCACCCAGGTTCTCTTCAAAGCGATGGTATACGAGGTTTATTTTATCCTCGAACGACTTCACTATCTCATATAGAGGATAAGGACTACAATCGTCACCAATATATAGTGTGAAGTCTTTGCTTGTTTGTTGGGCTATTGTCTCTAACGCCTCATATAGGAATGTGTCCTTATAAGCCGGTATTATAATGGCTACTGTACTACTCATATGTCTTATCGTTGATAACGAATTACAGCTTAATATAGTTCTTCCAGAACTTATAATAGCGAGGTTTGCTCCAGCTATGGCATCCAAATGGTAACTGGCCATTGCACATGTCAAGGCAATACTTTGGATTAGTATCGAACCCAAATGTCAAGGCCTCTTGTAGAGAAGGGTAGTTGAAGTTGGTTGGCACTACAGCCCAAAACACATCCTCGTTGCAAAGGTGATGGCGCTTCATGGTATAGCGTGTCATCTCTTCTTTGTAACGCTCGCAACCATCGATGAAGGTTTGTACTTTGCGAAGCGAAAGTCCACCATTGCCAATCTTGTTGTAGATATCTTCTTTGGTGATTTTTCCCTCTTTCTGTGTCAGTCGCTTCTTTGCATTGAAGTAGAGGCTGATAATGGGGAGGTCGTACACGCGACGACGTATCCACGAGGGGGCCACGCAATCGAAACCTTTATTGCACCACTCTGTCAGGTCGTCACGGAAGATCCAGGCATCGGTGTGGCAGATAAGGATATATTCGCTATCGGCAAATAGCTGGTAAAACTCCTTGGATAGCATCATACGATTGTAGCCGGCAATCCCGTTTTTCTTGCCTAACCACTCATCGGAAACTTCTACTACTTGGTGAGGAGGAAGCCCCGGTGTGATAAGCGAAAGATCCATCCCCGCAGGTACTAGTAGCACATGGGTATAGTTGGACAACACGCTCATATTGTTGAGCAGTGCAGCTTTCTCCATCTCGTTTAGCGAGGTGGTATAGAGTGGGGTGATGACTTTTACTAATTGCTTTGACTCTATATCCATAAGTCTCTTGATATAAGTATAAAAAGAAAAGGCACGGCTATGGCCGTTTAGTCTTTAATCGTTTGGGTTATTCTCTTTGTATTCCACCACCTTAGATAGTGCAATGAAAAGATAGTAAGCATCTAGCACAGCAAGTATAAAGCCGGGCTTGCCATCGCGAAATCCACCTTTTAATACATAAGCTTTAAAGAAGCGTGAGAAAGGACGGAAGATCAGTCCCAACATAGTGACTTTTCTGTTTTTGCGCTTCACTACTTCGTTTATCGTATAGTCATTGGTTTTGCGCAAAATATCGGCCACCGAATCATTGGCAAGATGAATCAAGGCTAGCTCTTTATTGTTGCGAGGTATACGTTTGGTGGGTCCGTCTACACTTGGCATGCTGTGAACTACAGGAGGCCAATGTGTACCTTCTTTTTTGAAGAAACGTAAGATGGTATCGGGGTAACGTCCGTGCATGAAATGTCCCATAAAGTAATTCTTACGCGACATGTAAAAACCTGCGGGGCAGTCTGGCTGTGCAATTGCGTTGTACAAATATTCGCGGAGTTGAGGAGGCACCAACTCATCGGCATCTACCGATAACACCCATGGGTGTGAAGCCTGGCCAATGGCAAAGTTTCGAGCAGGCTCTGCAAAAGTCCAATTCCCTTTCTCGAAGGTCACAATCTTACAATTGTATTCACGAGCAATTTCTAGTGTGTTGTCTGTGCTTTCCATGTCGCACACTACTATTTCGTCAAAACCCTTCACCGACTCTAGCACCTCTTTCAAGTGTTTGGCGGCATTGTAGGTATTGATCACTACAGATATTCCCATTCTGTCTGCTATTTATAATGTAATTAGTCTGCAAAGATAGATAATCTACATCATATAATGCTCTATTTGAGTCCCCTTAAAAGTAAACTACTTAGAATCTGTAGGTAGTATAAGATCAGGATAGTTCAGTGGTTCACTCTTCGATTTGGGGCAGAAGAAGCGTTTCACGCGTTCCAAAAAGCCAATGGCATGAATGGCTTTCTCTTGAGTTTTCTCCGAAAATCCAATAGATTCGATGAGTGCCGGCTCTAGTATTTGCCAGATATAGTTGAAGGTGGGGTGATAAGGATCACGCTCAATCTCGATAATGGCATGTCTATCCTTATTCTCGTGTTTCAGCAACTTATCGGCTATCACTGAGGCAAATTTATTTTCTACTACTGTGGTATCTTTATAATGTATAATCTCGGCATGCAGATTGTCATACTGCATCAGCATGTCGGCTTTGGCCTTTTGCGATGAGGCTTCGGCTGTCATAGTTAGTTTGGATAATTGCCCGCTTTTCACCTCTAGTGGGGCCAGTGGCGATACTAGTCGATTCATCTCACGCAAGTCGAACTCGTCAACCTCTACGCTCAATCGGAAATTATCGTTGAGCGAATCTATCGGAATATCCCACACCACATGAAACTTACCATTCTCCATCAGCAACCCATTGAGGTCGGCTACCATATACGGGTGGGATGGGTTGTATACATTAGTAATATTGCTGATGGTGCCTGTCATATCATCTAATGAAAGTGTGCCTAGTACCGTGCCTTTTTTTGATAGCTCTTGGTAGATCACTGTAAAGTCGTTGACATAGACTACAGGTATATCAATGGCTATAGGTGCCTTCTGTAGGTAGGTATAGAGCAATGGGAAATACTTATGGCGCGGTAGCTTGGTCTTGGCATTGACAAAGTTTTGCAAGGTTGGCTTTTCAATGGTTATGCTTTTTAGCTTAACCTGTTCTGTACTTAGAATATTCGATATATCTAGTCCTGAGATTGCGATATAGTCGAGGGTGATATCGTACCAACTTCTATGTTTGGGATCGGCATACGAAAACTCCATTTTAGAGTAGGGCGATGTGTAGCTGATGCCACCGATATATAGACTATCATCCATCAATCTGATAGACTTCACACCTATGTTGAATAAACCATGGTTTATTGGGTACGATAGATTGCAAGTGGAGAAGTAGGGGGCACCCCACGAAAAACTACGCTTGCGGGTATCTATCTCAATATTGCTTAGTGCTAGGGAGGTGGTATCTATTTTCATCTTTATCACCGTGTCCTTGCCTTGGGCTGTGAAGTTGATGCGTGCATCGTTGATGGCAAAACGGCCGAGTGCCAATCTCTCGGCAATTGACGATAGGTTATGGTATAACGTGTCGGGAAGGGCGATGGATGGAAACTTGAAAGGTTTATGCTCTTTGGGCTTTGGCTTCTCTTCTACCTTCTCTTTTAGCAATGTGTAAGCATCGACTAGGGGGGTGTTGATGTTGACTTGCCCTATGCTAAACAGCTGCTTGCTCCAAAACATACTGTCGATGACTAAACCTTCGAGATTCAGTGCATAGTGTGCACCGCTTTTCTCTTTTAATTCTGCTTGTGGGCTTACTAGATTTAGCTGTTTAAAAGACACATCTCCCTTGTTCTTATCGGTACGCGCATCTAGTCCCGCAATGTTGAGTTGAGGCGATTGAAATTGAATGTAAGAGTTACTGTTTTGAAACAGAGTGTCCTGTGGCAGCAGTAAGATGTTGCTAAGACTAAACAATTCGCTAGCTGTGGAGTATGAACCTTTGGATATAGAGAGTCTATACTCACTGCCCGGCAATAGATTGTCGAAGTCGGTAAACGAGAATCCTGCTTTGCCATAACTGAAAGCGTAACCTGTGAGGGATTTATCCGATTCTTTAAGGAGCAGATTGGTAGCTAAAAAATTGAAGTTTTCTAGGCGATAGTCTACCCCTTGTGGGCTCCGCTTGTCTGCCACGATAAATCCGGCATTCGTGATACGCAACTCTTTTAAAGACAAATGTTGCATCAGGGGGGAGAAGATGCCTTTTAGTGCTAACGACTTTGTTTTCTTTTTCTCTGCCTTGTCTGCTCTCTTTTTCGTATTATCAGCCTTGGGTACAATAGTATACTTCACCTCTGGGTTGATGATTTCGAACGAATGAAAGTCCACCCCATTTTTATAGGTCAGCCCCGAGAGTTCGATAAGGTCAATATTGGCCACCACATAGTCATTTGCACCATTGGTGTGGATGGGACGTAGTTGCACATCGTTCAGCTTTAAGGTTTCCTTCGTCGAGCTAAGTTCGACATCCTTAATCTTAACCCGATGGTTGCTACTTTCCATCTCGCCTAGCAGTCCGGTAATATCGATATCAAAGTTTTGTGAGAATAGATATTGGTCGTTGCTCATAGCCACGGAGTCTATCACCACATCGAATACCTTGAAGCTAAATGCGTCGATTTGGAAATGATCTTTACCCTTATCCGAATAGAGCGTATATTGCATTTTTGCTTTATCGATATCTAGCTCGTTAACGACTAGCTTATGCAGAATAGGCGAAACGATGTCGTAGATAGATATCGGTTGCTCAAGTTCGTTGGAGGCGAGGTCGTCTGCTTTCTTTGGAGATGCCTCATTCTCTTCTTTTTCTACCAAATGAGATGCGGCTATTTCGGGATGACTGATATCAAACGAACGTATGGTGAGATAGCTCAATGCATCTTTTCGCTCAAACTTAATGCCATTGACCAACACCTCTTTTACTCCCGCATCGAAACTGTTCTCGGGGAATCCCGGATTGGTACGATTAGAGTTGAGGCGAATATTCCCGATATAAATCAGCGAGTCTTGAGTGCTGAGGCTGATGCTATCGGTGTAGAGGTTGAAATCGTTGTTGGATAATAGCTGTTGAGGCTGGTTGGTGGTAAAGCTAAAATTATCGCAAAACAGCAGCTTCCCGTTTTCGTAGGTTTGTTGGTCGAGGCAGAAGCCAAAAGCGTCGAAACTTACATTTTGTAGAGCGTAAGTGATAGGTGATTTGGGGTTGAGTGCTGTAAACAGCACACTGGCATTGTCTAGGTTGAGCTGGTTTACACTGAGCACCTCTATATAGCGCGAAATCATCTGATAGATGTTTTGCGATGCTGCGTGATGATGTTTCTTCTCAGGACGTATGGTTTCGGCCGTTTGGTAAATCTTTATGTTGGGCTTTTTAATCTCGAATGCTTTGAAATGGAGCTTTTTAAAGTTGTGGCGCCAGGTCAAGTTGAGTCCCTTGAAATGAATCAAGTCAATGTATAGGTCCAGATAAGTAGTAGGCAAGCTATCTTTAGCTGCCCAATCGGCAAATACGGTAGAGTCGGGTGTGAGCCTCACTCCCTTAATTTTTAGTTCACCATTCAGGAAACTGATAGTGAGCTTTTCGTAGGAGAGTTTGTAGAATCCATCTGTCTCTTCGGAGGTACGCTCAATCAACTTATGGGCCAAGAAACTTTGTACCCAATGGGTGCGGAAGAAGTTTATTGCCAATACCGATACAACTAGCAACCCTATTGCTAGCCAGATATATCTTTTCCTCTTCTTGCGTTTCTCCATATTTATGTCATTGAACCGTTAGGGCATATCATTAATCACATGATGGCCTTGAATGAACCGTTCGGTTTCGGACGGGGTTGCCATCCTTATCTGTTCGTCATCTACTAAGAAATAGATTAGTTGATCAAGGTTATCGCTGCTATGGGCGGTGTATACATCAAATTTGTGCCACTTCTTGTGAAAACGTACTCCTTCTAAACCGTGCTCTGCTGCATAGGCTTTAGCTCTAATTTCTATTGCTCCCATCTTTAAAAAAATAATTGAATGTGAAACCTTCTTTTTTGATAAAACAAAGCCGAAATACTTTTGTTTTCATTCTGGGTTGTTTGCTTAAAATGGCTTAAAAAAATAACGCTTTATGAAAGAAAAAATTGTTGTAATATCGACTTATATTGACTACGTGGCCGAAACTGTGGCCCATCAACTGCAAAGTATGGGGAAGGGACTAGATGTGACCTCTATTGATGTTGATCATATTGATAAAGAATTGCATGGGAAGTGGGACTATGCCATCTTGCTAAATCATTCTATTGCACTAAACGACAGCCGTTTGCATGGCAACGTGCTGCGTGTTGTAGAAATGGAGTTCCCTAATCCGGAAAATGATGAGGAATGCGCTAAAGTTGATGCGGCGATACGGCGCAGAATCATCGAATTTTACCTAAACGATATTGAGGGGCGAGAGATGCTTGGCGCCGATAGTTGTGGGGCATTTTGCGACCTCTAATACCCCGTTTGCTGGCAAGGGCTACTCAGCGTGGTGAGTAGCCTTTGCCAGCGAGCAGGCAAGCCCTTGCCACCGCGGTGAGTAGCTGTGGTCACCAAACAGGGGTTTAGGGCCTCTACTTATTGCTGTGTGCGGCCTATATATTCAACAGAAATCACTACATTTGTCTACACTTATAAACACTTACGATTTTATTGAGATTGACCTATGATTTTTGTGAAAGGTTACGGACAGATGTGCAACAATATATTACAGTTTGCACACGCTTACGCTTGGGGAAGGGAGAATAATGTACCAGTAGTATCCATGCGTTTTGCTTATAAATATCGCTACTTCAATATTTGCAACACGAAATATCACAGTTGGCCGGTCTACCTGTTTGCCAAGACCATGATTAAAACCAAGTGGATGGAATGTTATGTTGTAGACGACGCCAAAGACATAACTCCCGCTCTGCTCGATGGATTGAAAGAACATCGCATCGTTGGTCTGGACGGATGGTACTTCCGTTTTCCGGAACTTTTCCTAAAATATAAGGAAGAGATCAAAGAGCTGTTTGCTTTTAAGCCTAAGGAGAAGAAGCAAGTAGATAAGTTGCTGAAAGAGTGCTCGGCGAGTGATAGCATAAAACTAGCTATGCATATTCGTCGTGGCGATTATAGTCGCTGGTTGGGGGGTAAGTATTTCTTTGATGATGCTACTTATATAGACTACATCCGTCAGTTTATGCAGTTATTCCCCAATAAAAAGATCGATGTTTTTATCTGTACCAATGATAAGAATCTTAAGGTAGAAGAGTATCGTAGCGCCCTAGGGATAGATAGCATATTCAATCCTAAGGGGGGGGAAGCCGAAGATCTTTACTTGATGTCTAAATGCGACTATGTGATGGGTGTGCGAAGCACATTCTCGCTGATGGCAGCCTTCTACAACGACCTCCCTATATACTGGCTGATGGATAAGAACGAAACAATAACTCTAGAAGGATTTAAATCGTTCGAAGATTTGTTCATGGAAGCCTGATTATCAATAATACCTAACTGCTTAACGATGAATGTCCCTAAAGTATCGGTAATTGTGCCCAACTATAATCATAGTGCCTACTTGCGTCAACGAATAGACTCTATATTAAATCAAACATTTACCGACTTTGAATTGATATTGCTAGACGACTGCTCCACCGATTCTAGCCGCGAAGTGCTACTGTCTTATCGCACCTCTCCATTTGTATCGCATATTGTTCTGAATGACACGAATAGTGGAAGCACTTTTGTGCAGTGGGATAGAGGACTGAAATTGGCTTGTGGCGAATATATATGGATTGCCGAGAGCGATGATTTTGCAGATCCCGACTTTTTGCGGCTCACCGTAGAGCAGTTGGAAACACATCCCAATGCCTCCATAGCTTTTACCGGATCTTACTTGACAGATGCCGATGGGGCTAACTTGCCGAAGAGAGACAGTGATAAGTTTGCCAAAGACGCACCGGCCGTTAGCATCTATAAGTCTGACGACTACTTGAGGCGAAAAATGTTGTGGGGGAATAATATCTACAACGCTAGCATGGTGCTATTTCGCAAGGCGTGTTACAAACAAGTGTCGTCAGACTACCGAGCGTTTCGCTACTGTGGAGATTGGTTATTCTGGTCAGAGATATGCAAGCAGGGAGATGTAATTAGTGTCAACAAGAAGTTGAACTTTTTTCGTCAGCATCTCAATAAAGTGTCGCCCGGAGCCGAGAAAGAAGGCTTATACTTCACGGAAGGGGGTGAGGTAATTATCAGAATGATGGATAAACTTAGACTATCGAATTACCAGCGGAAAGTGGTGAGCGGTAGGCTCTGGAAGAGGGTACGCAAATTTAAACGAACCAATAAAGAAGGGGGTATTGGTATTGAACGTCAGCTTAAACCGCGATTACTGCAAAGCCGTTATCTTTCTATAATGGTTTATGAATTTGATAAATGGTTTAATCTCTCTAGGCTGCAACGGTAAACCTCCTCGGGTATTGAGCAGAATCTCCTCAATCTGACGGATGGTATTGTTGATATCAAACTTCTTCACTTGTCTTTTAATCCCCTCTATGAGTTTTTCCTTATAGTTGGGGTCCAAAAGAATTTCGTAAATGGTTTCGGCCATCTTTACCTCATCACTCATAGGCACAAGTGTACCTGCACTACCATTGTCAAGAATCTCCTGCGGGCCCGTAGGGCAGTTGGTCGAAACAATGGTCTTGTTTAGCGAAAGTGCTTCAATCAATACAGTAGGAAGTCCTTCGTATTTGGAACTAAGTACAAATAAACGGCTAGCTTTAATCCATGGGTGTGGATTGGTTTTCAGTCCAAGAAATACCACCTCATCTTGCAAACCTAGATCTGCGGTAAGCTGTTCAAGGCTTGCTCTACTTTTCCCTTCACCAATAATAAAGAGTTTCTCGGGAATGTTGTACTTCTTCTTTAATAGACCAAAAGCCTTGATCAGAGTGGTGGTGTCTTTTTGTGCCTCCTCCAAGCGCTGCACTGCCAAGATATAAGGAAGTTTAATCAATGGCGAATCGACCTTTTCCAACGATTTTTTCTTAATAGCCTCAAAGTCTAACGCATTGTAGATGGTTACAAATTTATCCTTTAAATGTGGATACATCTCCATACCTTGCTGACGCATCTCATCGCAAATTGTTACAATCTTGTCATAGATGGCAAGTTTACGCCCCAATCGTTCTAGCTTTTTAGGATTGCCACGGTGGTACTGTTGAAACGAGAAGTGAAAGAAAGCTATTTTAGGCAACGAACAATCGGTCAGCAATGAGTAGAAAGAAGAGTCGAAGTCGACTACAACATCACTCTGCTGAATCAGCTTGTTGAGGGTGCGTTTCTGAATGAGACGACGAATAGGATTTAGCAAAGCTTCGTCGTAGGCTCTTTTATGTAGCGACACTCTTTGAATACTACGCATCTTGCGGTATTTCACTAAGAAGTGTTTCTCTACCAAATAATGTACCTCTACATCATCGGGCACTTCGTTGATACAAATCTCCTGCTCTTCCATGCAGGTGCCGATAGCTAGTCTAATATTGAACTTTTCTCGATCAAACTGCTTAAGATACTCAATGAGGATATTGTCTATTCCACCTTGAAGTATACGGCTTACTATTATAAGAAGATTCTTCTTCATTGAAATTTTTTGCAAAGATAGGTACTCTTCAAGTAATAAAATTTGGTTTTATAACTATATTATGTGAAAGTTGTGCTAACAATGCATAAATATGCAAGATGTTGCTTAAATATAGTAGATCTGCTTTTTGATAAATAATTGATATGTCGTTAAGCTTGAATAATTTCCGCTATCTTTGCGCTACTATAAAGATTTAAAGAAATCCGATGAAAGAATTCATGCAATTGATGCGACGCTTTTTGTCGCCCTATAGAAAGTTTATAGTAGGAGCCGTTTTCCTTAATATACTTTCCGCCGTATTCAATATCTTCTCCTTTACACTGCTTATCCCTATCTTACAGATACTATTTGAGATGGATAATACGGTATACGAGTTTATCCCATGGGATGCAGAAATAGGCCTGAAAGAGAAGGCTATCAATAACTTCTACTACTATGTGACAGATCTGATTGGTACTTATGGGCCATCGTTGACACTGCTTCTATTAGGAGTGTTTTTGGCGATTATGACACTGCTAAAAACTTCTTGCTATTTTGGCTCATCGGCCATCATGATACCTTTGCGCACCGGGGTGGTACGCGATATTCGTGTGATGGTGTACAGCAAAGTGTTATCGTTGCCTCTAGGCTTCTTCTCGGAAGAGCGAAAAGGCGATATCATTGCCCGTATGAGTGGTGATGTGGGTGAGGTGGAAAACTCTGTGACGAGCTCTCTCGATATGTTGATAAAGAATCCTATCCTTATCGCTTTCTACTTTGGTACACTTATTATTACTAGCTGGCAACTTACCTTGTTTACCCTTACGGTATTGCCTTTGATGGGCTGGGTGATGGGCACAGTAGGGAAGAAACTTAAACGCCAATCGCATGAGGCGCAATCTAAGTGGAGTGATACGATGTCGCAACTCGAAGAGACGCTAGGCGGGCTACGTATCATTAAAGCTTTCAATGCAGAAAAACGTATGGTGAATCGTTTTGAAAAATGTAGCAATGAACTTCGCGATGCTACTAACAAAGTGGCTATTCGTCAGGCATTGGCTCACCCCATGAGTGAATTCTTGGGTACACTACTTATTGTAGTGGTGCTATGGTTTGGTGGCTCTCTGATTCTGGGCAACAACTCAAGTATAGATGCTCCAACGTTTATCTTCTATATGGTGATTCTTTATAGTGTAATCAATCCGTTGAAAGACCTATCGAAAGCGGGCTACAATATTCCTAAAGGATTGGCCTCTATGGAACGTGTAGATAAAATATTGAAAGCCGAAAACAAGATTACAGAAGTGGCTCACCCTGTGAAGCTCAATGAGATGAAAGAAGGGGTGCAGTTCAAAGATATATCTTTCAGCTATGATGGCAAACGCGAGATATTGAAGAATGTCAACCTCACGGTGCCACGTGGAAAGACTGTTGCCTTAGTAGGTCAGTCGGGCTCGGGTAAATCGACACTAGTCGATCTGCTTCCTCGCTACCACGATGTACAAGAGGGGGAGATTCTAATCGATGGCGTAAATATCAAGGACGCGCGTATACACGATCTACGTAGCTTGATTGGCAATGTAAACCAAGAAGCTATATTGTTCAACGATACTTTCTTCAATAACATTGCTTTTGGTGTTGAGAATGCCACCATGGAGCAGGTGATAGAGGCAGCGAAGATAGCCAATGCGCATGACTTTATCATGGAGAAACCCGAGGGCTACAATACCAATATTGGTGATAGAGGTGGTAAACTATCGGGTGGGCAGCGCCAACGCATCAGCATAGCCCGCGCCATCTTGAAGAATCCACCTATCTTGATATTGGATGAGGCTACATCTGCGCTCGATACGGAGTCGGAACGCCTAGTTCAAGAGGCTCTGGAAAGATTGATGAAGACACGTACTACCATCGCCATTGCTCACCGTTTATCGACCATCAAGAATGCTGATGAGATATGTGTGCTCTACGAAGGAGAAGTGGTGGAAAGAGGAAAACACGATGAACTTTTAGCCCTAAACGGCTACTATAAACGCCTGAACGATATGCAGGCACTTTGATGACACGCTAATACTATGAATACACCGAACCTGCCAATTATGAGAGTCTTGGCTTCTCTACTTTTGCTGTGTACTCTTACTTTGAGTAACTACGCACAAGTCACCGATCGAGTGCTGCTCACTGACTATAAAATAGATCCTGAAAGTGCTGGTGATCTGTCCGTTGAAGTGGATGCAACTCTGTTTTTTAAAAACAATGAGTTTGATGGGAAGTATCTGAGTGGCTACTCGCTGCCGGGTATGTGGGTAGAGCCTAAACTGGTGTATACACCATTACCTTATTTGCAGATTGAAGCCGGATTGCGCGGTTTAGTCTATCGTGGTACCTACAGATACCCTAACTTTGCCTATAGTGACATCGCTCTCTGGAAGGGCGATGATTACCAGAGGGGAGCGCGTCTCTTGCCCTTTATGCGTGCGCAGATTGAATTTAAGGGATTCAATTTCGTGCTGGGGAATATATATGGTGGTTTGAATCATGGACTGATAGAGCCACTCTATAACCCAGAACTCAACCTTACTGCTGATCCCGAATCGGGGTTTCAACTTCTATACGATTGCAAGCGCTTCCACATGGATTTGTGGCTCAACTGGGAGAGCTTTATTTATAAGAACGATACACATCAGGAAGCCTTCACGCTGGGGCTTAGCACCAAAACGTTACTAAATAGCAAAGAGGCACGTTGGCATTTGTATATGCCTGTACAGCTCTTGGGGCAGCATCGTGGAGGTGAAGATCTGCTCGAGAAGAAGCGCCCAGTATCTACTCTACTCAATGGTGCCATTGGTATTGGCGTTACTCATGAATTTGGTCGTAAATGGTTTAAAACGCTGCACGTAGAAGCCGATCTGTTGGGCTACTATCAGCAGTCGGGCGATATCTGGCCTTTCGATAAAGGTCTGGCAGGTTATATACGTTCCACTATGGAGCTGCGCGAAGATCTGTTAGTAAATGTTGGGTATCTCAGAGGAAAAGACTTTATCTCACTATTTGGTAGTCCCTACTTTGGGGCAGTGTCGAATGACGATACTGAGTTGACGTTTGGTAAAGCACAGACCGTTACGCTAGCTGCCGAATACTATCGTACTTTCGCGAAACACTATGGATTAGGGGCAAAGGTGGAAATCTACTATGCTATGCCGGGCGATCTTAAGTATGCCGATGGTACAAGAGAGAAAGGCAGCAACTCTACCAATTTTACAATCGGTGTTTATATCCGTCTCAATCCCTCCTTCTTGATAAAGAAGTTCAACAAGAAGTAGTCGCACCCTTTTATTTACGCCCGAAGTCGGCGGGAATCTCTCCCCATATCTTGGTTTCCCATTTCAGGATGGGCATCGTCCATGTGTTTTCGCGTAGCCATTTCTCGCCTCGCTCTATCATCTTGTATAGCTCCTCAGTCTTTGGAGTTCGCTCTAGTTTCGTCTTGCACTTCTTCTGTTTTACCCAGCTCATGGCATTGACGCTATCGCTATAGATAGGTAGATTAAGCCCCTGTTGTTTCTGGTAGGCTAGGCAATGAACTATAGCAAGAAACTCGCCTATATTGTTGGTGCCATACACCGGGCCAAACTTAAACAACTGTTGGCGGTTGCCTACGTATACACCTTGATACTCCATCTTGCCCGGATTGCCACTACAAGCAGCATCAACCGCGATGCTGTTTTCAATCACGGCGCTAGGATAGGTAGGCATTGCATCTGGATTGGCTGTAGGGGTAGCAGCTTTAGCAGAGTTCTTTCCGATATAAGCCCACGGAGATGATGCAAAAGCACGTTCAGCCTCCTCGCGGTTGTCGAACGATTTGTATTTAGCCCCTTCAAATCCCTTCGTCTGAAGCTGGCAGTCTGTCCAACTTGTATAGATGCCCGGATTGACGCCTTCCCATACCACATAATACTTTTGCTTAGCCATATATCTTGTCTTTAATCTGGGTACAAAGTTAGCCATTATATCGTTTCGAGGCTTTTCTTTTAGTGATAAACATTTGCCTGATAATTTTTGAAGCGTCCGTATATTATTGTAATATTGTTTTTTAAATTTGTAGCAAATTGAATAAGCCACTATGATTAGACTATTCTTAACCGGCTATATGGGTGCCGGTAAAACTACGCTAGGCAAAGCTTTGGCAAAACATCTTGCAATTCCTTTTATCGATTTAGATTGGTACATAGAGGAACGCTATCATAAGTCAATCCCCGAATTGTTTCAAGCTTATGGGGAGGATGGATTTCGTGATATAGAGCGCAAGATGCTGCACGAGGTGGCCCAGTTCGAGAATGTCATCATATCTACTGGTGGGGGTGCGCCCTGTTTCTTCGACAATATGGAGTTTATGAATCAGCAGGGCACTACTGTCTTTCTGGATGTACGCCCAGATGTGTTGTTTAATAGATTGCGTGTGGCTCGCCAACAGCGGCCTATCTTGCAAAACAAGAGCGATGAGGAGCTGATGGCTTTCATAATAAAGGCATTGTCCGATCGTGATCGCTTCTACAAACAAGCTCAGCATCTATTTAGTGGCGACAAGCTAGAGAGCCGTAGCCAGATATCTGATAGTGTGCGACTTTTCTGTGAGCAACTATCGCTTAAATGACTACTCTATAGAGAACATCTTCCCCCATTCTTGGTCACACTCCCTATTTAACGATAGCTTCGTTAAAAAAAGTCTCTTTTTAATGAGGTTCATTATATTTATACCTACATTTGTTTAGGTAAATAACTTATTAATATATACAAGCGGGTATTAAGAAATGAGAAAATGGCGTATTGAAGATTCTGAGGAGCTTTACAACATCAATGGTTGGGGCACTTCGTACTTTGGTATTAATGACGATGGTCATGTGGTGGTCACTCCACGTAAAAATAGTGTTGCAGTCGATTTAAAGAATTTAGTTGACGAGCTGCAGCTACGTGATGTAGCTGCTCCTATGCTTATCCGCTTCTCTGACATTCTGGACAATCGTATTGAGAAGACAGCCTCTTGCTTTAAGCAGGCCTCTGAAGAGTATGGCTATAAAGCCCAAAACTTCATCATCTATCCTATTAAGGTAAACCAGATGCGTCCGGTAGTCGAGGAGATTATCAGCCATGGTAAGAAGTTCAATCTTGGGTTGGAGGCAGGTTCTAAGCCTGAGCTTCATGCCGTGATTGCTATCAATACCGACTCTGATTCACTTATTATCTGCAACGGGTACAAAGATGAAAGCTACATCGAACTGGCATTGTTGGCTCAGAAGATGGGTAAACGCATCTTTCTAGTTGTTGAAAAGCTCAACGAGCTGAAGCTCATTGCTAAGATGGCTAAGCAGCTCAATGTGCGCCCCAATATTGGTATTCGTATCAAGCTAGCCTCTTCGGGTAGTGGTAAATGGGAAGACTCGGGTGGCGATGCTAGTAAGTTTGGACTTACATCGAGCGAATTGCTAGAAGCACTCGACTTTATGCAGTCTAAAGGAATGAATGATTGCTTGAAGCTGATTCACTTCCATATTGGTAGCCAAGTAACCAAGATTCGTCGTATCAAGACGGCGCTTCGTGAGGCATCTCAGTTCTACGTTCAATTGCACCAACTAGGTTTCCCGGTAGAGTTTGTCGATATCGGCGGCGGTCTAGGGGTGGATTACGATGGTACCCGTTCTTCAAATAGCGAAAGTAGCGTGAACTACTCTATCCAAGAGTATGTGAACGACTCTATATCAACACTGGTAGATGCTAGTGACAAGAATGATATCCCTCATCCTAATATTATTACCGAGAGTGGCCGTGCACTGACTGCTCACCATTCTGTACTTATATTCGAAGTATTGGAAACCACTACTTTACCCGAATGGGATGAGAATGAAGAACCAACAGAGGATGCACACGAACTAGTGTTGGAGCTCTACAAGATTTGGGATCTGCTCAATCAGAACCGTATGTTGGAGGCTTGGCATGATGCGCAGCAGATACGCGAAGAAGCACTCGACCTGTTTAGCCACGGTATTGTCGACTTGAAGACACGTGCGCAGATTGAGCGTCTGTATTGGTCTATCACTCGCGAAATCAACCAGATTGCTAGTGCGTTGAAGCATTGTCCCGATGAGTTTAGAGGCTTGTCAAAGCTGTTGGCCGATAAGTACTTCTGTAACTTCTCATTGTTCCAATCGCTTCCCGACTCGTGGGCTATCGACCAGATATTCCCAATTATGCCTATTCAGCGTCTAGACGAACGTCCTGACCGTTCGGCAACATTGCAAGATATCACTTGTGACTCCGACGGTAAGATTGCCAACTTTATATCTACTCGCAATGTGTCGCACTATATGCCGGTACATAGCCTGAAAGGTAAAGAGCCTTACTATCTGGCGGTGTTCCTTGTAGGGGCTTACCAAGAGATTTTGGGAGATATGCACAATCTGTTTGGTGATACCAACGCTGTTCACATCACCGTGAATGAGAAGGGCTACAATATAGACCAAATTATTGATGGCGAAACGGTAGCAGAAGTATTGGACTATGTGCAATACAACCCGAAGAAGCTGGTTCGTACACTCGAAACATGGGTGACGAAGTCGGTAAAAGAGGGCAAGATATCTCTAGAAGAAGGAAAAGAGTTCTTGTCCAACTATCGTTCGGGACTTTACGGTTACACGTATCTTGAATAATAAATTCTACCCTAATCCCGTTTGGTGAGGCAGGAATGATACAGAATTGAACAATATATAAAAGTGGTGGTTTAGATGGGTGCCCATCTATCCTGCCACTTTTTATTTATACCTTTATTATAAACCTTTTAAAAGTAATATACAGATGAAAGAAAAACTAACCTTGATTAAAGTAGGTGGAAAGATTGTAGAGGAGAGCGATACGCTGGAATGTCTACTCAAAGATTTCTCTGCTATACCTGGCGCCAAGGTTCTGGTACACGGCGGAGGACGATCGGCTACACGCTTGGCCGAACAGTTGGGCATTGAAAGCAAAATGGTGAATGGACGTCGCGTTACTGATGCACAAACGCTGCAAATTGTGACAATGGTTTATGGTGGCTTGGTAAACAAAAGTATTGTGGCCGGATTGCAGGCACACAATGTGAATGCTTTGGGTTTGACCGGTGCGGACATGGATGTGATTCGTTCGGTGATGCGTCCTGTAAAAGAAGTGGACTATGGCTTTGTGGGCGATGTGAAACATGTAGACGGCGAGCGCCTGAAGCAGCTAATAGATAGTGGGGTGGTACCTGTGATGGCACCTCTGACACACGATGGCATGGGGCATATCCTCAATACCAATGCCGATACGATTGCGGGCGAAACGGCCAAAGCTTTGGCTAACTTCTACGATGTAACTCTAATCTACTGTTTTGAGAAGAAAGGTGTGCTTTGGGATGCCGACAATGATGATAGCGTTATCCCTACTATCACCGAAGACTCGTTTGTAAAGTTGGTTTCCGATGGTATAGTTCAAGGCGGCATGCTTCCTAAGTTAGAGAATGCTTTCGAGGCAATCAATGCCGGAGTGAGCGAGGTAATAATCACCGCTTCGAGCAATATCTCGGGTACTCAGGGTACACGTATCCGAAAAAAATAACTAGTATAGTGTAACTTTTATCCTACTCATTCGTCATTAATATAGAGCGATGGAAATTATTCGTTTTCGTGAAGACATACTGCCACTAAAAAATCAGCTTTATCGACTTGCATTGCGCATCACGCTCAATCCGGCCGAAGCAGAGGATGTGGTGCAAGAAGTCTTGCTAAAAGTATGGAATAAACGACGCGAATGGGGTCAGCTGCAATCTATAGAGGCTTATTGCTTGACTTTGACACGCAATATGGCTATCGATAGAGGTCGCTCGGGCGCTTCTCACACTCAGTCGCTGACAGATGATGTAGGGGCGATGGCTGATAAGGATAATCCTCACGAGTCCTTAGTGCAACGCGAAAGGATGAACTTGATTGATAAAATCATCAATGACCTGCCCGTGGTGCAGCGCACTATAGTTCAGTTGCGCGACATCGAAGGAAAAAGCTATGCGGAGATTGCTAAACTGCTTTCAATGACCGAAGGGCAAGTAAAGGTGAAACTTCATCGAGCTCG
This sequence comes from uncultured Bacteroides sp., assembly GCA_947074205.1. GTDB lineage: Bacteria > Bacteroidota > Bacteroidia > Bacteroidales > Bacteroidaceae > Bacteroides. Next base: position 25,957 of record CAMTOQ010000003.1, read on the forward strand.
TCAACAAGTGAAAAAGAAATACTTAGAGATAGAGAGATATGGACTATAAAGAGATTGAACAGCTACTAGAAAGCTATTGGAATGGGACCACTTCGTTGGCCGAGGAAGAGCAGCTCAGAAGCTTCTTTATGGGCGATACTATCCCTGAGCATCTGCTATGCTATAAGGATTTGTTCTGCTATCAAGTTCGTCAGCGCGAGGTAGAACTGGGTGAAGAGTTTGATCAAAAGATTTATGCTGCGATCAGCAACCCTGTGGTTCGTATTAAGCCGATGTTGGACAGACGTTGGTTTGTGCCTCTTCTTCGAGCTACTGCTATCGTGCTTAGTGTGGCCTTCATCGGCAATGTGGCGCAGGATATATTTTCGTCGGCTAACGATGACTATGATTATGAGAGCTACAACGATACTTATGATAGTGCAGACGTGGCCTACGAACAGGTGTCATCTGCCCTTTTGATGGTTTCGGAGGTGATCAAGGTCTCTCAAGTAGAGAAGATGTTGCCCGATAGTGTAGATATTTCTGCTAAACCAGAAGAACTATGCGAATGAGAGGAGTGATGGTAGCTTTATGCATCTTCTTAGGTGTAACGCTTGTTCAGGCACAAGATTTTGTGTCGCGCTTCTTGGAGATGCATCAGCCGGACTCCAATCTGACTTGTATCACCATCAGTCCGAAGATGATGAAGAAGATTGTGAGTAGTGATGCCGGCAAAAACGAGGAGCTGCTAGATATGATTGCAGAACTTAGGAGTATGCAACTGTTGAAAGCTCAAGTTGGCGGAGAAAGCTACTATACAGCGGCTGTAGAGTTGCTCGATAAGAATAATAAACGCTTTGAGACCTTTGCGGTCGACACACATAATGATAGTGCTAACAGTAGAGTGGCAGTGTGTAAGAAGCACGAAGATATAATAGAGCTAGTGATGCTGACAAATGTAGGCGAGCAGTTTACGGTAGTCAACTTTACAGGCAACATGGATGAAGAGTTTATCTCTAGGCTGACCGAGATTTTTGCGAAGCCCATTGATGAAGCTTCGTCCGATAATTAAGATATTTCATTTGCTTTAAAAATAGATAAAGTTAGTATGCTTATTAAAACTAATTTATTCGGTGTTGTGAAACCCTGAGCTAAATATTACAGATAAAACTAACTTATATTCAAGAAGGGGTTACTGCGCGAGCAGCAACCCCTTTGCTATTTTATTAGAGTAGAATTTATTATAAAGATTTGATGCCACCTATTCCGTCTTTATTGAACACCTTTTCTTGTGGGTTTCCTCGATAGCGGATGCTGCCAATGCCCGAAATTCTAGCAGTAAGCTTGCTGGTGGCATAGCATGTGATACTACCTACGCCGTTGCAATCGGCTTTTACCGTTTCTGCTTTAAGATCTTCGGCTTTGATAGATCCTACACCATCGGATTTATATACTACATTCTTGGTTGTTCCAGTTAGCGTTACGTTGCCTACGCCATAATTATCAACAGTGAGATCGTTGCACTTTAGTTGTTTTATATTGATATTGCCAACCCCCTGGGATAGTAGGGACAGCGAGTTGCTTTCTAGACCATTGTTTATGGTTAGATTGCCCACGCCATCTAGCTTGATGCTGTTGATGGTGGGAGCTGATATGTAGATTGTTACCCCTTTAATCTTTTTCCTATTTTTTAATTTTGAATTGTTTGTCAATACTAGAATATTGTTTTTTACTTCAACCTTAATTTGGCGTAAATACTCCTCGGGGGCTATAATCTTTAGCGTAGCGCTTTTCTCGCTCTCTTGGGTAAAGATGATATTTCCTACCAGATCGCTGCTGATGGATTCGAAGCCTTTACTCACATCGTAGGTACGTGTGATGTTCTTATTATTGCTATCGGTGATGTCCGAGAACGTATTTTTTGCATAGGTGGTGGTGCACACTATCAAAGCCACTGCAGTAGCTAGAAATGATTTGAGAAATCTACTATTTATTTTCATCACTCATTCTGTTTTAGAGGTTATTATTTAAGCGTTAGACGGAACAAGTCATAGAAATAGTTGCAAGAAGTACACATTTTTTTCATTTTATCTTCTCTATTAGGCCTCGTGCATAGCGTTTGTCCTCCTCATTGCCCACCTCTATAATCTTATTAAGATACTCCGTGGCCTTTGTATTGTCACCTTTGCGCAGATAAATTTGGGCGATGTTGTTGAGCACAATCACGTCTGTTGGATCTATCTCTTCGGCCTTTAAGCTAGGAGGTAGTGCGTTGTCTAGATCGTTGATTATAATATAGGTAGCGGCAATGTTGGCCCAGCTCACGGCGTGATTGGGATAGATGTCGACAACAGCTTGCGCAATGTCTCGCATATTGGTGAGTAGGCTATCGTTTTGTGCGTCATAGAGTTTGGCTTGATAGTCTTGAATCGTTGATAGCATAAGGTTTTTGCCGTCAGAAATAGCTTCAGAGTGGGTAGTGGTCCATTGATTATCGTTCTGTTTCGATCTTTTAATGGTTTCTATAATAGTAGTAGTAAAGTTGCCCCAATCCTCTATCTCGCCGTAAGCATAGGTCTTTCCAAAACGCATATCTAGTCGGTTGGGATAGTGGGCAATCCCTTGATCTATAGCCTCCATCGCCAGCTCTATATACTGTGGGGCAAAACTTGTTTGGGTTTGCATATACCCCTTTGTGGCATTGGTCGAATCTTTCAAAGCATACACACCTTCGTTGCCGTTGATGGGGAGGTCGCTCGAAACGACAATCACCTCCTGGCTAGCTTTCTTGAAGTAGTAGTTGAACAGTGATGTGTAATACTCCGCATTGATCGAATCGGCAGTTTGCCACTCCTCTAAAGTGAGTCGTAATCCCAGTGTGTCGTTGGTTTTCCAGAAGTGGTCGAATTTCTCTTCTAGAGATTGTGCTGATATTTGAGAGGCGAACGATAAGGCAAAAAGTAGTGAGATGTACTGTTTCATATCAGATGTATATTAAAGGTAAAAGCAAAAGGCAGGAGTTCATTCTGTATTCCAAGCAAATTTAGGTAAATTTCTTTGTAATGTGCTGTTTATGTGGTTTTTATTTGCACCCCAAATTAACTGCTTTTTGCTGCTTTGCTGACCACGCCTACTCACCGTGCTGGCAAGGGAAGGTCAGTGCGGTGAGTAGGCGTGGTCACCGAGCTGAGTAGCCCTTGCCAGAAATTAGAGCAATAGTGGTCCGAAAATAGAGTAATAATTCGTTTCTTTGTGGCCAAATATTGACGATAAAATGAAGTTCCAAATTAAAGACGAAGAGCTAGGAGTGATACACGTTCAACGCCGACACAATGCTAAGCGATTTAACTTTAGATGTGCTGCCGATGGTATTCATGTATCTATGCCAATTGATGCAACGAAAAAAGAGCTTGATGAGGCTTTGAACTCCGTACGCCCTAAGTTGATAGCGGCTCGGCCAAAGACGGAACAACGCATCATTGATTTTGGCTATCGTATTGATGCACCGCATTTTATCTTCGGAGTGCATCCGTGCGAAGGTAAGGGTGTCACTGCTCGCTCTGAGTTTGGAAAGATGGATGTTTATTGTCCTAAAAATACCGATTTTTCGCAAGAACATATTCAGCAATGGTTGCGAAAGGTCATAGTAGAGGCATTGAAACGCAATGCTAAGATTGTGTTGCCGCTGCGGTTGATGGAGTTGGCAGCTAAGCACGGATTTAAGTATGGCGAAGTGCGCATTTCATCCGCATTGGGGTCGTGGGGCTGCTGCACAGGCAGAAACAATATTCGTCTGTCGTGGCGTTTGCTGATGCTCCCCGAAGTGTTGATGGATTATGTGATATTGCACGAGTTGTGTCACATCACACACAAAGACCATAGCCCCAACTTTTGGGCTGCGCTAAATGGTTTAGTGGGAGGCGATGCCAAAGAGTTGCAACGCCAGTTAGTAGCCTCTCAAATAGTTATTTAGCAGACGGTTTGGTAAGCAGTTTTACAGAACTTCCTTGTCGGCCTACATCAAACTTTCCGCCATCTTTGCTAAGGTCTACTATGCTCACAGTTTCGGTTCGGGGGTCAACAAACATCAAGGTGGTGTTCTCCTCGAATCGTTGCACATTAATCACCATTGGCTCATTGGCTACAAAGCCGCTAAACAGTGTGCTGTCGCCCATCATCACAATAATAGAATCGTTGGCAAATCCTTGCGAAAGGCATATCTCATACTGTGTGCTATATGTTTTAGGTTTGTTTGGATCCCAATCGGTGCGCATGCTCATGTAGAGGAAAAGTACCACGATTACTATGACGGCAAAAGCCATAATCATAGTGCCCTTCATAAACTGTTTATTGGTGTTGAGATGGTGTGCCATATTGTCGATTTCTATTTACGGCGATAAAGATAGCTTATTTCGTTGTTTTCTCCATCTTTTGAGCTATCAAAATGTTATGACTTATACCCTTCGATGTTGCTAGTTTGGGTGTCGAAACTAGCTTTTAGCACATTAATAATCAATGCTTTTCGTTAAATATATTTATATATCGATGCTTTCTGTCTCATTTCCCATCTGTTTTCTTTTCTTTTTCGTTTAATATTTTGTGTGCGAAGAGATTATTTGTATCTTTGCATCGAAATGGATGAAAGGTGGAGGGGCGATTAAGCTCCTTTTTTTGTTCTTATAACGCTAATCAATGATAGAAAAAAAGAGTGTTTGTCAGATTGTCGAAGAGTGGTTGCAAGAAAAAGACTACTTTTTGGTAGAAGTTACGGTAACACCTGACAGTCGCATTGTGGTCGAAATAGATCATGCCGAAGGTGTTTGGATTGAAGATTGCGTCGAATTGAGTCGCTTCATCGAATCTAAGTTGAACCGTGAAGAAGAAGATTATGAGCTAGAGGTTGGTTCGGCAGGAATCGGCCAGCCGTTTAAAGTGCTTCAGCAGTACGTCAACCACATCGGTAGCGAGGTGGAAGTGCTCACCAAGAAAGGTGTGAAGCTTACCGGAACCCTAAAGAGCGCAGACGAAAATCAGTTTGTGGTAGGAGTACAGAAGAAGGTAAAAGAAGAAGGAACAAAACGTCCAAAGCTTGTTGAAGCTGACGAAACCTTCGGATATGACGATGTGAAATATACGAAATACTTAATTACTTTTAAATAATATGGCCAAGAAAGAAGAAACAATCAGTTTGATTGATACCTTTTCGGAATTTAAAGAGCTGAAGAATATCGATAGAACCACTATGGTGAGCGTACTAGAAGAAGCTTTCCGCAGTGTGATTGCCAAAACATTTGGTACTGACGAAAACTATGATGTGATTGTAAACCCTGATAAGGGTGACTTTGAGATCTGGCGCAACCGTGAGGTGGTAGCTGACGAAGATCTTGACAATCCACACATGCAAATCTCACTTACTGAAGCGCAAAAGATTGATGCTTCGTACGAGATTGGCGAAGAGGTAACCGACGAATTCAACTTTGCAAAGATGGGACGTCGCGCTATCTTGAACTTGCGTCAGGCATTGGCCTCAAAAATACTCGAACTCGAGAAAGATAGCCTATACAATAAATATATTGACAAAGTAGGCACTGTGATCAGTGCAGAAGTTTATCAAATTTGGAAGAAAGAGATGCTTTTGCTTGATGACGAAGGAAACGAACTGTTGTTGCCTAAAACAGAACAAATCCCTAGCGATTTCTACCGCAAAGGCGAAACTGTACGTGCTGTAGTGGCTCGTGTAGACAACAAGAACAACAACCCAAAAATCATTCTATCGCGTACATCTCCTATGTTCCTAGAACGTCTGTTCGAAATGGAAGTACCCGAGATCAACGACGGTCTGATTACCATCAAACGCATCGCGCGTATCCCAGGCGAACGTGCCAAAATCGCTGTTGAGTCGTACGACGACCGCATCGATCCGGTAGGTGCTTGTGTGGGTGTGAAGGGTAGCCGTATTCACGGTATCGTTCGCGAACTTCGCAATGAGAATATTGACGTAATCAACTACACGCCCAATGTTTCTCTGTTTATTCAACGTGCTTTGAGCCCGGCAAAAGTTTCATCTATCCGCCTTAACGAAGAAGAGAAAAAGGCAGAAGTGTTCTTGCGTCCCGAAGAAGTTTCGTTGGCTATTGGTAAAGGCGGCATGAATATCAAGCTAGCCATAATGTTGACTGAGTACGCCATCGACGTATTTCGCGAACTTGAAGACGGTGTGGATGATGATATCTACTTGGATGAATTTAAAGATGAGATTGACTCATGGGTGATTGATGCCATTAAATCTATTGGTATCGATACAGCTAGAGGAGTAATCAATGCACCACGCGAATTGCTGATCGAGAAGACTGACCTTGAAGAGGAAACGGTGGACGAGGTATTACGTATTTTGAAATCGGAGTTTGAAGAAGAATAAGAGAACCTCGACAATTAAGTAAGGTTCAGATGGATCGGGAGCTTGATGGAAAGCTCGAGAGATATGTTTTAATTTCACTTCACTCCAAATTCTTTTTTAAATTATAATATGACGATAAGGTTAAACAAAGTAACAAGAGACTTGAATGTAGGTATCGCAACGGTAGTTGAGTTCCTGCAAAAGAAGGGAATCACTGTTGAAGCGAGTCCCAATACCAAAATTACCGAAGAACAATTTGCGATGCTGGTTAAAGAATTCAGCAGCGACAAAAACCTTAGGCTCGAATCTGATCGTTTCTTGCAGAAACGTCAGAATAAAGACCGGAACCATAAACCTGCCGGCTCTACCGAAAGTGCTCAGACAAATGAGGAGAAGACTGAAGAGGAAGAAGTGAAGAAAACAGAGGTGATCGAAGAGACACCTCGTATTAAAGTGAAGACTGTTGGAAAAATAGACTTGGACAAAGTGGGTGCTAAAGCCACTAAGCCAGTAGAGAAACCAGCTGAGAAGCCTATTAAAAAAACGGTTGAAGCGAAACCCCAAGAAGTTTCAAAAACACCCGATACACCCGTGGTTGAAGCTGCGCCTGTAGTGGAAAAACCGGTTGTAGTAGAGCCTGTTGTGGCTCCACAACCTAAACCCGTAGAAAAGGTAGCAGAAGTGAAACCCGAACCTGTTATAGAAGCCCAACCTATGCAAGAGAGTAAAAAAGAGGAAGAAATTGTGAAGAGTGAGGCTGCTAAACCTGCCGCAGCTACTGCACCAGTAGCCCAAGATGGTGGCGCAACCGAGAAGAAAGAAGATGGAGTCTATAAGATTCCACAAGCAGAACGAGTAAATAAGATCAATGTAATTGGTCAAATCGACTTGGCGGCTTTAAATCAGGCTACACGCCCTAAAAAGAAGTCGAAAGAAGAGAAACGTAAGGAAAGAGAAGAGAAAGATAAAATCCGCTCTGACCAACGTAAACAGATGAAGGATGCTATCATCAAAGAGATTCGTAAGGATGACCCAAATAAACCGGGTGATGCTAACTCGGATCCTAAGAAGAGACGCAATCGTATCAATAAGGAAAGAGTAGATGTAAACAATGCATCTAACTATCAGCGTCCTGCTGGCGACAGAGGACCACGCACTAATAATAACAATCCTAACAATAATAATAATAGAGGTCCTGGACAAGGCCCAGGCCAACAAGGTCCTGGACAAGGTCAAAGACGCAACAACAATCGTCCTAACGATCGTTTCAAGAAACCTATTATTAAGCAAGAAGTAAGCGAAGAGGATGTTGCAAAACAAGTGAAAGAGACATTGGCTCGACTCACTACTAAAGGTAAAAACAAGACCTCTAAATATCGTAAAGAAAAACGCGATATGGCTTCTAACCGTATGCAAGAACTCGAATATCAAGAAATGGCAGAAAGCCGCATCTTGAAGATCACCGAGTTTGTAACTGCAAACGAGTTGGCCAACATGATGGACGTTTCTGTAAACCAAGTTATCGCTACTTGTATGAGTATTGGTATGATGGTTTCTATCAACCAACGTCTTGACGCTGAAACTATCAACCTAGTAGCCGAAGAGTTTGGTTACAAAACCGAATATGTAAGTGCTGAAGTTTCGCAAGCTATTGTTGAAGCCGAAGACGCAGAAGAAGATCTTCGTCACCGCGCTCCTATCGTTACAGTGATGGGACACGTTGACCACGGTAAAACTTCGTTGCTCGACTACATCCGTAAGGCTAATGTAATTGCCGGTGAAGCGGGTGGTATCACTCAGCATATCGGTGCTTATCACGTGACACTAGAAGACGGTCGCGACATCACATTCCTTGATACTCCAGGTCACGAAGCCTTTACAGCGATGCGTGCACGTGGTGCTAAGGTAACAGATATTGCTATCATCATCGTTGCTGCCGACGACAATGTGATGCCTCAAACAAAAGAGGCCATCAACCACGCAATGGCGGCTGGTGTACCTATCGTGTTTGCTATCAATAAGGTAGATAAACCTCATGCTAACCCAGAGAAGATCAAAGAAGAGCTTGCTCAAATGAACTACCTGGTAGAAGAGTGGGGTGGTAAATACCAATCACAAGATATCTCTGCTAAGAAGGGTACAGGCGTACAAGAATTGATGGAGAAAGTGCTTCTAGAAGCCGAAATGCTTGACTTGAAGGCTAACCCAGATCGTAACGCTACAGGTTCTATCATCGAATCTACTCTTGACAAAGGTCGTGGCTATGTGGCTACTGTACTTGTGTCAAACGGTACTTTGAAAGTGGGCGACATCGTATTGGCAGGTACCAGCTATGGTCGTGTTAAAGCGATGTTCAACGAGCGTAACCAACGCATCAAAGAGGCCGGTCCTGCCGAGCCAGTATTGATCCTAGGTTTGAATGGTGCTCCTGCTGCGGGTGATACATTCCACGTAGTAGAAAGCGACCAAGAAGCTCGCGAAATCACTAACAAGCGCGAACAGCTACAACGCGAACAAGGCTTACGTACACACAAGATCCTTACTCTGGACGAAGTGGGTCGTCGTATTGCTTTGGGTAACTTCCAAGAGATGAACATCATCGTGAAGGGTGACGTAGACGGTTCGGTAGAGGCATTGAGCGACTCGTTGATCAAGCTTTCTACAGAGCAAATCCAAGTGAATGTAATCCACAAAGGCGTGGGTCAAATTTCAGAATCGGATGTGTCTCTAGCTGCTGCTTCGGATGCTATCATCGTAGGCTTCAACGTGCGTCCTTCGGGTGCTGCCGAGAGATTGGCTGAACACGACGGTGTGGATATCCGTAAGTACTCTGTGATCTACGACGCTATCGAAGAGGTGAAGGCTGCTATGGAAGGTATGTTGGCACCAGTAGTGAAAGAGGTAGTAACATCTACTATCGAAGTTCGCGAAGTGTTCAACATCACGAAAGTGGGTCTTGTTGCCGGTGCTTGGGTTAAGACTGGTAAGGTGAAACGCTCAGACAAGGCTCGTTTGATTCGCGATGGTATCGTAATCTTCACAGGCACTATCCAAGCATTGAAACGCTTCAAGGATGATGTGAAAGAGGTAGGTACTAACTTCGAGTGTGGTATCAGCTTAACAGGATGTAACGACATCAAGGTGGGCGATATGATCGAAACCTTCGAAGAGATTGAAGTAAAACAAACTTTGTAAGAAGTCTCTCAAACATATATAAGGTGGTAAAGTGGTTTTGTTGAAAAACTCCACCTTACCACCTTTTTTTGTTTACTATATATATATGACTACACTCGACATTATACTACTAGTATTTGTGGGCATCGGCTTTGTGCTGGGGTTCACCAAAGGATTTATCCGTCAGCTCACATCCATTCTAGGATTGGTTGTCGGCCTGATAGCTGCGAAGATGTTATATGCCTCTTTGGCAGAAAAGATATGTCCCATTGTCACCGAATCGATGACAGTGGCACAAGTTATATCCTTTCTAGGCATATGGATTATAGTTCCTTTGCTGTTTAGTTTAGTCGCGTACTTGTTGACCAAAGCTTTCGAGGCAGTATCATTGGGTTTCTTAAATAGATTGCTAGGCGCAATCTTTGGAATGGCAAAGTTTTTGCTGCTTGCTATGTTGATAATTGCAATGATTGACTATCTCGACCCAGAAGACAAGTTAATAGTACGAAAGACGAAGGAATCGTCTAAACTATATGGTGCCGTTCAACGTTTGAATGAGTACCTATTTCCTGTTGCCGCCAAAGCAACGCAAAATATTTATAATCAGATTCAATAATGAAATGATGCAACAAGAAGAACCCAATAAATATGTAAAAGAACTCGCCGAGGAGAAATACAAATATGGTTTCACCACGGACGTTCATACGGATGTTATTCCGGTGGGCTTGAATGAGGATGTTGTTCGTCTGATTTCTGCAAAAAAAGAAGAGCCCGAATGGTTGCTAGAGTTCCGTCTGAAGGCTTTCCGCCATTGGCAAACAATGGAGATGCCTACTTGGGCTCATTTGCGTATTCCCGAAATCGACTACCAAGGCATTTCTTACTATGCCGACCCTACTAAAAAGAAGGAAGGCCCTCAAAGTATGGACGAGGTAGACCCTGAACTGATAAAGACCTTCAATAAGCTTGGTATACCATTGGAAGAACAGATGGCGCTAAGCGGTATTGCTGTCGATGCGGTGATGGACTCGGTATCGGTAAAAACTACTTTTAAAGAAACATTGATGGAGAAGGGAATCATCTTCTGCTCGTTTAGCGAGGCAGTGAAAGAGCATCCCGACTTGATTAAGAAGTATATGGGCTCGGTGGTGAACTACCGCGACAACTATTTCGCTACGCTCAACTCGGCTGTCTTCTCCGATGGTTCATTTGTATATATCCCAAAGGGTGTACGTTGCCCTATGGAGCTATCGACCTACTTCCGTATCAACGCGAAGAACACAGGTCAGTTCGAACGTACTCTGATTGTGGCCGATGATGATTCGTATGTATCGTACCTTGAAGGCTGTACTGCCCCAATGCGCGACGAGAATCAGCTTCATGCTGCTATTGTAGAGATCATTGTTCACGACCGTGCAGAAGTGAAATACTCAACCGTGCAAAACTGGTATCCTGGTGATGCTGAAGGAAAGGGTGGGGTATACAACTTCGTAACGAAGCGTGGTAACTGTCTTGGTGTGGATAGTAAGTTGTCTTGGACGCAAGTAGAGACCGGATCGGCTATCACATGGAAATATCCATCGTGTATATTGACCGGCGACAACTCTACTGCTGAGTTCTACTCGGTGGCTGTGACCAACAACTACCAACAAGCTGATACAGGTACTAAGATGATTCACATCGGTAAGAATACGCGTAGTACAATTGTAAGTAAAGGTATCTCTGCAGGTAAGAGCGAAAACTCTTATCGTGGTCTGGTTCGTGTGGCTCCTAAAGCCGAGAATGCACGTAACTACAGCCAATGCGACTCGTTGCTGCTAGGCAACCAATGTGGTGCGCATACCTTCCCTTATATGGATATTCGCAACGAAACAGCCGTGGTAGAGCATGAGGCTACTACCAGCAAGATCAGCGAAGATCAGATATTCTACTGCAACCAACGTGGTATCCCTACCGAAGATGCTATCGGCTTGATCGTAAACGGTTATGCCAAGGAGGTGTTGAACAAGCTGCCTATGGAGTTTGCTGTCGAAGCGCAAAAGCTTCTGGCTATCTCGCTCGAAGGTAGCGTAGGTTAATTTAAACAAGTAAAAAGAAAAGATCATTATGGATATGAAACCATTAATAGAGATAAAAGACCTCCACGCCAATATCAATGGCAAAGAGATATTGAAGGGCATCAACCTGACTATCATGCCCGGTGAAGTACATGCAATCATGGGACCTAACGGATCGGGTAAAAGTACGCTTTCGTCTGTGTTGGTAGGTAACCCTGCTTTCGAAGTAACCAAGGGTAGCGTTACTTTTGGCGACAAAGACTTGATGGCTCTTTCTCCTGAAGATCGTAGCCACGAAGGGTTGTTTCTTAGCTTCCAATATCCTGTGGAGATTCCGGGGGTAAGCATGGTGAACTTTATGCGTGCGGCTGTAAACGAGCAACGCAAATACAAAGGTCTTCCTGCCCTTACTGCTAGCGAATTCTTGAAGCTGATGCGCGAGAAACGTGCAGTGGTAGAGCTGGACAATAAGCTAGCCAACCGTTCGGTGAACGAAGGCTTCTCGGGTGGCGAGAAGAAGCGCAACGAGATCTTTCAAATGGCTATGCTTGAACCTAAGTTGAGCATTCTCGACGAGACAGACTCTGGCTTGGATATCGACGCTCTACGCATCGTAGCCGAAGGAGTGAACAAGTTGAAAACTCCTGAGAATAGCTGCATCGTTATCACGCACTACCAACGTCTACTGGATTATATCAAACCTGATATCGTGCACGTGCTTTACAAAGGCCGCATCGTAAAGACTGCTGGTCCTGAATTGGCGCTCGAACTCGAAGAAAAAGGTTACGACTGGATTAAGAAAGAATTGGGAGAGTAACGTATGGGTGCAGAACAACAATATATAGACCTCTTCTTGCAGTGCCAGCCGCTCCTCGACAAGCACAGTGCAGGGGCGCTGAACACTCAGCGTGAGGCCGCTTTTGCGCACTTTAGGGAGCAAGGCTTCCCTACGCGCAGTAAGGAGGAGTATAAGTACACAGACGTTAGCGAATACTTCGCTCCCGACTATGGACTTAACTTGAACCGTTTGGACATCCCTGTCAATCCATATGAAGTATTCAAGTGTGATGTGCCCAATATGAGTACCTCGCTCTACTTCGTGCTCAATGATATGTTCTACAATAAAGAACTTCCTCATGTGCCACTGCCCGAGGGTGTTATTCTTTGCAGCTTGAAAGAGGCAGCAGAGAAGTACCCACAGTTGGTAGAGAAGCATTACGGTAAGCTAGCCGATACATCTAAGGACGGTGTTACTGCTTTCAATACAGCTTTTGTACAAGATGGTTTGTTCCTTTATATCCCTAAACGTGTGGTGGTGGATAAGCCTATACAGCTTGTCAACATCTTGCGTAGCGATGTCAACTTCATGGTAAATCGCCGTGTGTTGATTGTTCTAGAAGAGAGTGCACAAGCTAAGCTATTGGTTTGCGATCATGCTATGGACGAGGTGAACTTCTTGGCTACTCAAGTCATCGAGGTTTTTGTAGGCGACAATGCAGTGTTCGATCTTTACGAACTAGAAGAGACGCACAACGACACTATCCGTCTAAGCAATCTCTACGTGAATCAAGGGGCCAACAGTAACGTGCTATTGAACGGTATGACGCTGCACAACGGTAAGACACGTAACACCACTAAGGTGACGCTTGCCGGCGAAGGGGCAGAGATACACCTCAACGGTATGGCTATTGCCGACCGCCAGCAACACGTGGACAACAATACTACAATAGACCATACGATGCCTCGTTGCAACAGCTATGAGCTATTCAAGTATGTACTCGATGAAGAAGCTGTAGGTGCATTTGCCGGTTCTGTATTGGTACAACCAGGTGCACAACATACCTCTTCTCAACAGACCAACCGCAACTTGTGTGTCACTCGTAAGGCGCGTATGTATACGCAGCCACAGCTAGAGATCTATGCTGACGATGTGAAATGTTCGCATGGTGCTACTGTGGGACAGCTCGACGAGAAGGCTTTGTTCTACATGCGTGCTCGCGGTATCGCCGAAAAAGAAGCTCGCCTGTTGCTGATGTTTGCTTTCGTCAACGAGGTGATTGATACTATCCGCCTTGATGCTTTGAAAGATCGTCTGCACATGTTGATCGAGAAACGCTTTCGTGGCGAATTGAATCGTTGCCAAGGATGTGCCATCTGTAAATAATAAGAGTTATGGATATACATAAAATACGCGAAGACTTTCCGATACTAGCACGCGAAGTGTATGGCAAACCATTGGTCTACCTAGACAATGGCGCTACTACACAGAAGCCACGTATCGTTATCGACTCTATCGTGGACGAGTATTACTCGGTGAATGCTAACGTACATCGTGGCGTGCACTACCTTTCGCAAAAAGCCACTGAGCTACACGAGGGTTCGCGCGAGACGATGCGTCGCTTTATCAATGCGAAGAGCACCAACGAGATTATCTTTACCCGCGGTACTACCGAGAGCTTGAATCTTGTGGTATCGAGCTTTGGCGAAGCCTTTATGAACGAAGGCGACGAGGTGATTATCTCGGTGATGGAGCACCACAGCAACATCGTGCCTTGGCAACTGCTCGAAGCTCGCAAGGGAATCAAGATCAAGGTGGTTCCCATGAACGATAAGGGCGAATTGCTACTCGAGGAGTACGAGAAACTCTTCACAGAGCGTACCAAGATTGTCAGCATCATGCAGGTGTCTAACGTGCTGGGTACAGTCAATCCTATTAAGGAGATGATTGCTACTGCGCACAAGCACGGCGTACCTTTCATGGTAGATGCGGCTCAGTCTATCCCTCATATGAAGGTAGATGTGCAAGATTTGGATGCCGACTTCCTTGTCTTCTCGGGTCATAAAGTATATGCGCCTACCGGTGTGGGTGTGCTTTATGGTAAAGAGGAGTGGCTAGACAAGCTTCCTCCCTACCAAGGTGGTGGAGAGATGATCAAGCATGTATCTTTCGAGAAGACGACCTTCAACGAGCTACCGTTTAAGTTCGAAGCAGGTACACCCGATTATATCGGTACCACCGGATTTGCAACGGCGCTTGACTACGTGATGGGATTAGGTATCGAGAATATCGCTGCCCACGAGCACATGCTCACCGAATACGCTACCAAGCGTCTGAAAGAGATTCCGGGCATTCGTATCTTTGGCGAAGCAGCGCACAAAAGCAGCGTAGTATCGTTCCTATTGGGCGATATTCATCACTTCGACCTTGGTACTTTGCTCGACCGTCTAGGTATCGCTACACGTACGGGACACCACTGTGCACAGCCGCTAATGCAGCGTCTAGGCATTGAGGGAACTATTCGTGCCTCGTTTGCGGTGTACAACACCAAAGAGGAAGTAGATGCTTTGGTTGATGGTATAATCAGGGTGAGTAAAATGTTTTAATACAGTATTACTGTAATAGATATGCGGTGTAGTTCTTTTACTAGAGCTACACCGTTTTGTTTTGGGGTAGAAGTTAGAATACCTGCTTCTCCTTTTGTATTGTGTATAATCCGTTACGTAAAATTCGTAATGGCACATTTGGCTTTCTTTTTAGCTAACAAACGCTAAAAATACTTTCTTCTTCTCTTGCTTTTCTCCCTTCAAACCTCTAATTTTAAGGTTGTTAATCCTTAATGCTCTATACATATGGAAAATAGTCTTTTCTGGATAGTGCCGATTGCTTCTGTATTGGCACTCTGCTTTGCTTGGTATTTTCATAAACAGTTGATGAAGGAGAGTGAGGGAACCCCTCAGATGATTAAGATTGCCGAATCCGTGCGGCGTGGGGCGATGTCCTATCTGCGTCAGCAATACAAGATTGTGGGGTGGGTGTTCTTCGGACTAGTTATACTCTTCTCCTTGATGGCCTATGTGTTCGAAGTGCAAAACGAATGGGTACCAATTGCCTTCCTTACGGGTGGATTCTTCTCGGGACTTTCGGGGTTCTTGGGTATGAAGACTGCCACCTATGCCTCGGCTAGAACGGCCAATGCGGCGCGCAACTCGCTCAACTCCGGCTTGCGTGTAGCGTTCCGAAGTGGGGCAGTGATGGGACTGGTTGTTGTAGGCTTGGGACTATTCGATATCTCCTTCTGGTACCTGTTGCTCAACTGGGTGATACCTGCCGACTTGATAACCCCTACGCATAAACTCTGTTTGATTACTACTACCATGCTTACCTTTGGGATGGGAGCTTCTACGCAAGCGCTCTTTGCCCGTGTGGGTGGTGGTATCTATACCAAGGCGGCCGATGTGGGTGCCGACCTAGTAGGTAAGGTAGAAGCGGGCATTCCCGAAGACGATCCACGCAACCCTGCAACCATTGCCGACAATGTGGGGGACAATGTGGGTGATGTGGCCGGTATGGGTGCCGACCTCTACGAATCTTATTGTGGCTCCATACTCGCTACCGCTGCGCTGGGTGCTGCGGCATTTATCCATTCGGGCGACACTGTGATGCAGTTTCGTGCAGTTATCGCTCCGATGTTGATTGCGGCTGTGGGCATCCTCTTATCTATTATCGGTATCTTCTCGGTGCGTACACGCGAGGATGCTAAGATGAAAGATCTGCTACGTGCACTATCGTTTGGGACTAACCTCAGCTCTGTGCTTATCGTGGGTGCATCATTCCTTATCTTATGGCTGTTGCAAATAGAGAATTGGGCCTACATTGGCTGTGCGGTAGTGGTAGGACTTATCGTGGGCGTCGTTATCGGACGATCTACGGAGTACTATACTTCTCAGTCTTATCGACCTACACAACTCCTTAGCGAGAGCGGCAAGACGGGCCCTGCCACGGTGATTATCTCGGGCATCGGACTAGGCATGCTATCGACTGCTATCCCTGTGATTGCGGTGGTGGTGGGCATCATCCTGTCGTTCTTATTTGCATCGGGCTTCTCGTTCGACAATGTGGGTATGGGACTTTACGGTATCGGTATTGCTGCTGTGGGGATGCTCTCTACGCTGGGTATCACGCTGGCTACTGATGCCTATGGCCCAATTGCCGACAATGCAGGGGGTAATGCGGAGATGGCCGGACTAGGTCCCGAGGTGCGCAAGCGTACTGATGCGCTCGACTCACTAGGCAACACTACTGCAGCTACAGGTAAAGGCTTTGCTATTGGCTCGGCTGCCCTTACGGGCTTGGCACTATTGGCTTCCTATATTGAAGAGATCCGTATCGGGTTGACTCGACTGGAGATCACCGAACTGATCATGCCCAATGGGGTAGTGGTCGCCACTTCGCAAGCTACCTTTGTAGACTTCATGAACTTCTATGACGTCACGCTGATGAACCCCAAAGTGCTTTCGGGTATCTTCCTTGGGTCGATGATGGCCTTCTTGTTCTGCGGACTCACAATGAATGCCGTTGGTCGTGCAGCTGGACATATGGTAGACGAGGTGAGACGCCAGTTTAGAGAGATTAAAGGTATTCTTACGGGCGAGGCCGAACCCGACTATGCACGTTGTGTGGAGATCTCTACCAAAGGTGCGCAGCGCGAGATGGTGGTGCCATCGCTTATTGCTATTGCTGCTCCCATAGTGGTGGGGTTGATATTTGGTGTGCCCGGTGTAGTGGGCTTGCTGATTGGCGGATTGAGTAGCGGTTTCGTACTCGCCATCTTTATGGCCAATGCCGGTGGTGCGTGGGACAATGCCAAGAAGTATGTCGAAGAGGGTAACTTTGGCGGTAAGGGTAGCGAAGTGCACAAGGCCACTGTGGTGGGCGACACCGTGGGCGACCCCTTCAAAGATACATCCGGACCAAGTTTGAACATCCTTATCAAGTTGATGAGTATGGTGGCCATCGTGATGGCAGGGCTCACTGTGGCTTGGAGTCTTATCTAGTTTGGCCCTACTTCGTTCAGCTTTAAATCGAATAACATAAAAAGATTGATATGATACAGAAAGATTATTTAGTAAGGCAAGCTGAACAGCTCGGGCTAGTTCTAGGCATAATTCTGTCTAAGTTGTTAGGCCTGAAAAATATGCAGAAGGGTGGTATTGAAATAGGTACAGTTAACCAACTTTTCAATGAACAGTTGGACTTTGATATTGATAGCTTGCTCAAAATCTCCGACGAAAGCTTGGTGTCCATACTAAAGAACGAGAAAGGGTTGGATGATAATGGCTTAGATACATTAGCAGATATCCTCTATACGGTAGCAGGCGAATCGAGCTCTAGCGTAAAAGCTCAATTGTATAAGAAGAGTTTGATTATCTATCAGGAACTCAGTAATTCGGATAAAACGACCTACTCCTACCTTAGAGAGATAAGGATAAACGATCTGAGGAATCTATTGTGCTCCATCAGTGAGAAGTAAAAGATAGTATTAGCAGATTCGTTTAAAACAGATAACTAGAAAGCCGATGCAAGACCATTGCATCGGCTTTCTAGTTATTTTTATCTCTCTATTCCAACTGATTACAAAATAATCAGAAAAAACTTCTACTTTCGCTGTAGTATATCAACACTTTCTGCATCTAATGGGACAAAAGTTCTCATGATTTAAACATTGCGCAATGACTATTGAAGACGAATTTATACAAGCGGTGACGCAGCACAAAGGGAGTATCTACACGGTGTGTTATATGTTTTCTAGCAACCCTGACGAAATCGCCGATCTGTATCAAGATATCTTGGCCAACCTCTGGAGTGGTTTCGAGAAGTTTCGAGGTGATAGCAAATTAAACACTTGGATCTATAGGGTAAGTATGAATACTTGCCTGATGCTGCAACGTAAGAAGAAGCGAAGACCCGAGTCTATTCCTTTGTCTGTCGATCTGAATCTTTTCGAAGACAATGACGAAGGCACACGCCAAATCGCCCTGCTTTACAAGCGTATCAACAAACTCGATAAGTTTGATAAGGCGATTGTGTTGTTATGGCTAGAGAGTCTAACCTATGAGGAGATTGGCGAGATATTGGGAATCTCGGCAGGCAATGTATCGGTACGTTTAGTGCGAATCAGAGAACAACTAAAAAAGATGTCTAACGATTAAATTGATAATGATGGATAATATAGAATCATTTGAAATGGAGGAAATGCGCCAACAACTTGCACTGTTGAAAGATAAATTGGGTAATCATGCCATATTAAACGACGCAATTATAAAAAGGGCGATGAAGAAGAATCTTAATAAACTCAATAAGCGAATGCGTTGGCTAGGTGTGCTACTCATCTTTGTTATGATCGATTGCCCCTATACGTTTTATAATATACTGCATACCTCATTGGCTTTTGCTATCTGTGTGTTTCTCGTGTTGCTTATAATTGGTGTGCTACATTTATTTCAGATGCGTGTATTGCCTAAAGGAGAGGATTTTTATGAGGATATTTCTACTCTTGATGCACGTATAGAGCGTTTTTTATGGTGGAAGAAGATACGATTAATTATTGGTTTAGGCTTATGTGTGCCAATGCTTATATGGCTTTTCCTAGAACTGAGAGCTGAAGTAAACTGGTTATTCATTATTGCAGGTGCTTTGCTGGGTTTTCTTATCGGATTGCGCCAAACAACTGAGATGAGCCGTGAAGCAAAAAGCATCCGTAGCGATCTGGCTAAACTAAAACGATTGAAGAACAACGAAGAGTTAAACGATTAAAACCCTAAGAAACGATGACTAACAATGAAATCTCTACCATTTTAGATGGTCTTTATGCACGAATAGACGCCACTAAATATGCCCTTATATGTGCTCTTGTGTCCCTCACATATTTTCTGCATTTCAGTCTGGAGCTATCCTTTATTTATGTGATAAGCGCCATTGCTACTTGTCTTGTTGTGACTGTAGTTCACTTCTACCAGTTATTTACTCTAAAGAAAGCTATAGCAATTCAAGACGATTTGGAGGCTTTGGTAAAGCAAGTACGATTGTTTAAAAGATGGGATAACATGAAGTTGTACATCTCCATTCTCATCATTCCGGCTTTTCTGGTATGGCTTTATGGGGTTGCCTCCGTAAAGCCTGATAATAAAGGTTATGCCATAGCAATGTTGCTGGGTGCAGTGATAGGGGGGATTATTGGCTACTTTAAACAGAAGACAATCAATAAAGAAATAAGGCAGTTGAGTCTCGCTATTGCTCAACAGGTGAAATAGCTCTCTTAGATTAAACGCTATCCTTTAACTAACACGGAGCGGGAAAGCCATGCAAGACCATTGCATTGGCTTTCCCGCTTTCTATTATTCTCACACCGATGAGAAGATCTGAGACAAATGAGTATCGTAAACGATTCTTAGTTACTGTTCGTACTCCAACACCACCATCACCGGGAAGTGATCGGAAGGTAGGCGCGATTCGTGGCCTACCACCTTAATTTCGTCCACCATAGTAGGCGATTTCTTCACTTTAGAGTTGCGGTCATTGTAAGCACCTTTCTGCTTGAATACCACCTTAGCAGGCTTTTCGCTGCTCTTTTTCTGCATGCCTCTTACAACCTTAGTTACTTCCGATCGGTAAGTATCTGTCAAGACACCATACTTCTTTACAGCGAATGCAGGAGATACAAAGATGTGGTCGATGCGGCTATCGTCATATTGCTCTGTATTGAAGTCGTTGAAGGTGCCGTTAGTGGCATAACGCACTTTAGCTTTATCGTAGCTGTCGGCTAGCAAGCCGCCCTTCTCTATTACTCGGTAAGCCTGCGAAGATTGGTCCGCGTTGAAGTCCCCCATCAGAATTATGGGTAGGCCGCCTGCCAACTCTCTTGCCTTCTCTTGTGCCAGCAAAGCACTTTCCAACTGAATATTGTCGCCCACGTGGTGAGCATGGAGGTTGAACACCATAAACTCCAGTCCCGTATCTTTAGTCTTGAATTTCCCCCATGAGCAGATGCGCTCTATATCGGCACCCCATCCTTTGCTTGGCACATTGGGCGTATCCGATAGCCAGAAGTCCCCCTTATCTAACACATCAAACAAGTCTTTGCGGTAGAAGATAGCCGAGTGCTCACCATCCGTCTTGCCATCTGTGCGTCCTGCGCCGATATAAGCATAGCCCGGTAGCTGTTCCAGCAGATTGTTGATCTGATTGATTTTGCACTCTTGTGTGCCTAGTAGATCCATCTCGTGAAAGCGAATTAGCTGCGCCACGGCAGGCAGTCTAGTGGCCCATCCATTGCCCACTTTCGTATCGTTTACATTGTCGTTACGGAGGTTGTAAGTAGCCACATTCAGCTGGGTGGTTTGGGCAGATATGCCACCAATTAGTGACAAACATAGCAGGGCAAAAGCCAAGAATCTTTGTTTCATCGTAGAGTCTGTTTTTAGTCGATTAAAAGATAATAGTGATGCTGTATAACCGCACCAATAGGGTTTCTCTCGCAAATTTAAGCGATATCCCGTTTAAGTTGCTATCTTTGTGTAAGAATTTTCAATTAAAAGAAGACATTATGTTATTGCCCTATCTAAATATAGGAGTGGTAGAAGCAGGCTGCGACGAAGCCGGTCGCGGTTGCTTGGCGGGTGCTGTCCATGCTGCTGCCGTCATCTTGCCGCCCGATTTTAAGAACGAATTGCTCAACGACTCCAAACAGCTCACCGAGAAGCAACGCTATGCCCTTCGCGAAGTGATAGAGCGTGAGGCTTTGGCTTGGGCCGTAGGTGTGGTGTCGCCAGCTGAGATAGACAAGATAAACATACTCAACGCCTCGTTCTTAGCGATGCATCGTGCTGTTGACCAGTTGAAGATTCGCCCCGAACATCTGCTGATTGATGGGAATCGATTCAAACCCTATGCCGATGTGCCCCACACCACAGTGGTGAAAGGCGATGGCAAATACCTTTCGATAGCAGCTGCATCCATCCTCGCAAAGACTTACCGTGACGACTATATGGCGCAGCTCCATGCCGAATATCCTGTCTATGGCTGGGACGGCAACAAAGGTTACCCCACAAAAAAACACCGCGAGGCTATTGCTACCCACGGTGTTACTCCTTACCATCGTATGTCTTTTAATCTCCTAGGTGGAGATGGTCAACTGACGTTAGACTTTGGCTAAAACCATTTAATCCTTCTGAATACCCCAAAGGCAAGGGCCGAAAGTGAACAAGATACCACAACAATGATGGTGAAAGCCGAGGGGATATGGTCTAGATGTACATCCACGTTCATGCCGTAGAAACTTGCTATCAACGTAGGAATCATCAGCACGATGGAGAAGCTAGTCATGCGCTTCATTATCGTATTCACATTGTTGGAGATAATTGAAGCGAAGGCATCCATTGTCCCATTCAAAATGTCGCTGTAGATGTTTACCGTGTTGTATGCTTGTTTTAGTTCAATCACCACGTCGTCGGCCAGCTCTTGGTCGAAGAAGTTGGTACCCGAGAAGATGGCACGAAGCTTACCAATCATCACCTCATTACCACGGATAGAAGTGTTGAAGTAGACAAGAGTCTTTTGCAACTTCATCAGACGGAGTAGGTCCTCATTGCGGATACTACGTTCCAGCTCTTTCTCAGCAGCGGTAATGTCTAAGTTGATCTGTTTCAGATACTTCAAAAACCATACAGCCGACGAATAGATGAGGCGAAGAATTAAGTCGAGCTTGTTGCGCACGTTGATATTCTTGCGACGTGTGTGCTCGATAAAATCGGGTAGCATATCGGTCTTGTGATAGCATACCGATACTACAATGTCTTTATTGGTGATGATACCGATGGGCACTGTGCTAAAGGGAAGTCCCGTATCGCTGTCGGGAGTGGCCACAGGGATGCGCAAGATGGTGAGCAACCAATCTTCTTCTTGCTCGGTACGGGGACGCTCTTCTATATCGGCGATATCGTTTAGAAATGATTCGGGAACCTTCAACTCTTTAGTCAGAAAGTCGAAGTCGTTTTGGTCGGGGCATACTACGTTTACCCAGCAATCTGGTAGCCATTGTGGTTTTTCCACAAAGCCTGTTTCAGAAAAGAGATATTGTCTCATCTGTCGGTCTCCTCAAATGGTTTAGTGCGGGCGGAGACATCGGCAAATGATAAATCTCGGCTCGCTTTTAATTAAATTGATTACTCGTTCGCGGGTTGGAATCGTCCATAATTCTATGAATATTTTAAAAGCGCGGCAAAAGTACGTTTATTTTCCTGAAACTGTTCACTTTGTCTTTAAGGTTAACATAGATTAAACTCACTATTGTCTACTTTTTCCTAACTTTGCCACTCAAATTATAGATATTAAAACAGAATAATCTTCTAATTTTAAATGATATGAGCAAAAAAGCCCTTTTAATGATTCTAGATGGTTGGGGTATTGGCGACCACGGAAAAGACGATGTAATCTTCAACACTGCTACTCCTTATTGGGATCACTTGTTGAAAACATACCCTCACTCTGAACTACAAGCTAGTGGCGAGAACGTGGGTTTGCCCGACGGTCAGATGGGTAACTCGGAAGTGGGTCACCTTAACATTGGTGCAGGTCGCGTGGTATACCAAGATTTGGTAAAAATCAACCGTGCTTGTGCTGACAATAGCATCATGCAAAACCCTCAGGTAATAGCTGCATTTAGCTATGCTAAGGAAAATGGAAAGAGCGTACACTTTATGGGCTTGACCTCTAACGGTGGTGTGCACAGCTCATTGGATCACCTATACAAACTTTGCGATATCTCTAAGGAGTATGGCATCGACAATACATTTATTCACTGCTTTATGGATGGTCGCGACACCGATCCACGTAGCGGTAAAGGTTTCATCGAAGAGGTGGAAAGACATTGCGCTAAGTCGGCAGGTAAGATTGCTTCAATCATTGGCCGTTACTATGCAATGGACCGTGACAAACGTTGGGAACGTGTGAAAGAGGCTTACGACCTAATGGTAAACGGTGTAGGTAAGAAAGCTACCGACATGGTGGCTGCTATGCAAGAGTCTTATGCCGAAGGTGTGACTGACGAGTTCATCAAACCTATCGTGAATGCTAACTGCGATGGTACTATCAAAGAAGGCGACGTAGTGATTTTCTTCAACTACCGCAACGACCGTGCTAAGGAGCTTACAGAGGTGTTGACTCAACAAAACCTTCCTGAGTTTGGTATGCACGTTATCCCAGAATTGAAGTTCTACTGTATGACTCCTTACGACTCATCGTTCAAGGGTGTATATGTGTTGTTCGATAAAGAAAACGTGGTGAACACTTTGGGAGAATATATCGCATCGCAAGGTAAGAGCCAACTTCATATTGCAGAGACTGAGAAGTATGCACACGTTACATTCTTCTTCAATGGTGGTCGCGAAACTCCTTACGAGCACGAAGATCGTATCTTAGTGCCTTCGCCAAGAGTAGCTACTTACGACCTTCAGCCCGAAATGAGTGCTCACGAAGTAAAAGAAAAACTAGTTGAGGCTATCGGTACAGAAAAGTACGACTTCATCGTGGTAAACTTCGCTAATGGCGATATGGTGGGTCACACCGGTATCTACGAAGCTATCGAAAAGGCTGTTGTAGCAGTTGACCAATGCGTTAACTCAGTAGTAGAAGCAGCTAATGCTCATGGCTACGAAACAATCATCATTGCCGACCACGGTAATGCCGATCACGCTTTGAACGAAGATGGTTCGCCAAATACAGCTCACTCGTTGAACCCTGTACCATGTGTGTATGTCACAGACAACGCTGCTGCTAAGGTAGAAAATGGCCGTTTGGCAGACGTTGCACCAACTATCCTTACCATCATGGGATTGCCTGTACCAGCAGAAATGGATGGTAAAGTGCTTATCGGTTAATCCACTCAGAGATATATGATTCAGATTGATGATGTAGTAGTAAGTCTTGACGTACTCCGCGAGAAGTTTATCTGCAACTTAGATGCTTGTAAAGGCGAATGTTGCATTGAAGGCGATGCTGGTGCGCCGGTAGAGCTGGACGAAGTAGCTAAGCTAGAAGAGGTACTCCCTATCGTTTGGGACCAATTGTCGCCCGAAGCTAAGGCTGTAATTGATGAGCAAGGGGTGGTATACACCGATTGGGATGGTGAGTTTGTAACTTCTATCGTAAATGGCAAAGACTGTGTATTTACCTGCTACGACGAAAAAGGCTACTGCTACTGTGCCATAGAGAAGGCTTATCGCGAAGGTAAGACCGATTTCTACAAGCCTGTATCGTGCCATCTTTACCCCATCCGTGTGGGCAACTATGGACCTTATAAGGCGGTGAACTACCATCGTTGGGACGTATGCAAAGCGGCTGTTCTTCTAGGTAAAAAGGAGAACGTACCTGTATATAAATTCCTCAAAGAACCATTGATACGCAAGTTTGGCGAGGCTTGGTATGCCGAGCTAGAAGATGCTGTTCTAGAGTTGGAAAATCAAAAGCTTATCTAAAAAGTTTATAGTCAAGGGCCATCTACGGATGCGCCCTTGATTTGTTTTTACCAGTTGCCCACAGGTTTGTTACTTTCTCCATTGGCTGTTCCTGTATTGGTATTGGTGCTACTCAGTGTCCCTCCAAAGGTCTGCCCAATGAAGGTCCCCACGTTTGACAAACCAGTTATATTTCCCTGGTTGGTGCAGTAGGTAATATTGCTGATATAGGATTCTCCGGCTATACCTCCGAAATTAGCGCTTCCCCAATTATAGCTTCCGTTAACATTGCCGGCATTCAGGCAACTTATGATGTTTAGTTCTTTGTTGATGTCATACCCTACAATGCCGCCACCTTGTCGGTGATTGCAATTCACGTCTCCATAGTTGCTGCAGCTCACTATTTTCGATCCGCTTTGTGCATTGTTGATGATACCTACTATTCCACCAACACCTTCGTTCCCATATAGAGCGCCGTAGTTATTGCAATTTTCTACTACAATAAGGCCGCTACTTTGTCCTATGATGCCTCCAACCGATCCTCCTGAGTTGTTAACAACATTCACATAGTTATCGCAACTTCTAATGGTGGTGTTAGTGGCAAAGCCTACCAAACCGGCAAAGTAGGAACCTCCGCTACCGCTTGTACTCACAGTTCCCGAAACGGTAAGATTACTGATAGTTGCACCATCAGTCACACCAAATAAACCTTCGTGGCTATTCTGAGCTGTTATAGATAGGCCGGTAATCTCATTGCCATTGCCATCAAAGTTGGCCTTAAAAGATATAGATGTATCCCCTATCTCTTTCCAATCTACGGTTTCATCTATCGTGATATTTGTGTCTAGTTGATAGTAAACACTAGAGTTATTGTACGTATTACCATTTAGCTTAATAATTGCCTTCAACCACGCCAAGTTCCACGCTGTAGCTATGATGTATGGGTTACTCTGAGTCCCATTGCCAGTAGTAGGTTTATACTGTGTGGCCCAGCCGTTATCGTAATAGGCATTAATTTGATCCATCTCATCTGTATAGGTGTCAAACTTGGTAGCCGAAGTCATGGAGAAGTTGTATCGGGTTGCAGCTTTGAAATTTTTCTCATTTGTAAATTTTCCTACATACCGAAATTCCTTGTTCCCTTTTGCACTCAATGTAATAGCTAATTCGCTACCTGCTGTCATGGTGAAAGGAGGTAGCATAATATAAGCACGGTCCTGCGTGCTGTGAGGCGAATAACCACTCACGTCTAGTGTATAAGAGGATAGATTGGGACTAGTGCTACTATAATTACTTTTAAAGACATTTACAGGCCCATTCATAGCCTCAATAGTAAGCTTGTCAGGGTTGCCGGCGTTGTTAGAGAATGTACCAAATATGATTGTGAGTAATGTTCCTTTACTGATAAATACTATTTCCTGATCCATATCTGTTATCGCTTCAGAAGCTATAAGATCATATTGTTTGAGTTGGGCGAGCGCACTGTTTCCTGTACCCGATTGCGACTGCCCCATAACATTAAGACTATAACTGGGGTAGCCTTGAGTAAAATCAGCCTTGATATATCCATTACGGTATACTGCATAGAACTCGCCTCCCGTAAGATTGGTGTAGCCATCTAAGGTAAAGGTGGCGCTCGAACCATCAGAGTTAATGGTACTAGCGGTATATAACACGCTATCGCCTATGCTATTGTATAGCACAAATTTATCGCCCGACTCCCATATCTGTTTTACTCCTTGTGTGCCGTTGTCTTCATAGCTCACCCTAGTTAGCTGTTGATTGGGAGCCTTTACCTTTATCTCACTTGGGAAGGTCCATACATTATCGGCAGGAACTACTTCTACCACCTTCTCTTCGGTGTAGATTGGACTGCTGCAAGCTACCTGTAGTAAACTTGCCACTACGATTATTGTGATGTGTAAGTATCTTTCTGCTCTACTCTTTGTTTTCATATCGTTTTATTTTTAAGGCGCTGTCACTCTAATTCCATCCTTCTTCGTCTGCAAAGCCATCGAGCGATCCATCTACGTCCTCGGACGAACTGATAGGCTGAGTAGATATAGGACGTATACAAAAGCTTTGTGTGGCTACATATCCGTTGTTGACAGAAGCATTTACCTTCTGGTTGCTGCTCTGGTTATGTTGCCCTAGCAAGCAGTAGGGATAGTTGGAATAACGATCTTTTGTGCTCGACCAATAGTAGGCCGTAGATCCAGCATCTGTAGGGGTGCTAAGCAGTGCCACATCAATTCTTCGTCCACCTTGCGGAAAGAATACAGAGGCGTAAGTCTTAATGTTGTAAACGATAAAACCATCGTAAGCAACGTTGTCTCCTGTACTAACTTGGAAGGTGTTTCCACTCGAAGAGTTGGAGATGCTGATTCTTGCTCTGTCGTAGAAACCATCTGCATATAGCCCACCAATGGCACATTGAGATATAGTATTTCCTGTACTGCTTAGCATATCTCTAAAATCTGTGGCTGAGGGTATGATATATCCCGTAGGGCAGACATTGGCAATACTTGATGTGCTTCCAGGTATCCCGATCACAAGTAGGGTGCCATAAGGAGAATACATATTGTTACTGGTACTCCATCTTTTAAATCCTCCAGACTGTGTAGGATAATCTACCATATTATAAGTGTTACCAAACAAACCGATTCCCTTGCTGGCATCTAGGTTAAAAGGACTAAATGGGGCGCTACCGTTAACCAAGTCGGGCGCTTCTCCTTGGCGTAGAAATATAAGATGATTCTTAGTCAATCGAGTGTGTTTCACTAGTAAGATAGCATACCTAGGCTTCGAGGTGCTTGATGGTATTTTGCTATCGGCAGTTAGCCCCACTCTGAAGCTGATGTTGCCAGTGCCGGATAGGGTAGATTTGGATGAAGTCATCTGCTGTATAGCACCGCTGATAGCTACTCCCATTGTAGTGCTATAACTGCTAGGCAGACTGTCTAGCATGATATTGCTTCGACTCCAGTTATTGTCTGTGGCTAGGATAGACACCTCCCAAGCCCCTAGGTTGTTCATGCGGATGATTCTTTCGCCCGTTTCGTTGTAGCGCCAAAAGGCTCCCACAAAGGCATCCGGTAGCTCATCTATAGTAATAGAGGCTGGGTCTTGATTGAGGTTGAGGTTGTAGTTGATCTTTTGGCCGGCTTCCCACACCTGTCCTGCAAGGTTAAAGGTGGTGGTACCACCACCACTGTCGGTCACTACCAACTTTGCATTGCTACCCAATGTTTGTGGCACCATCATTAGAAAACCGTTACTGCTGATAATGCTTTGTAGTGTCTCCTGCAGGGTGACATTGTTGGGGATTGCTTGGAAGCTACTTTGCGTAGCCCCTATTGTCCAGCTGAGGTTACCTGTTGTAGGGTCTACAGTGACCTGTCCGGAGGTAGATATATTGTTGAGCTGTATGCTGGTAATGCTTATGCCGCTGCCTATAGCCGAGAAACCAATACAGGTTAGCGCATGTTGCATCTGGAAGTTGACATCGCCCTCGTGTGTAATATTCAAATCGGTTTGAGGCACCGCCAACACTAGGTCGGGCTGATTGGCACATTCCGTGGGCACGTTATAATTTAGGGAGATACCGCCCGTTGTACTGGCTATAGAAATACCGTTGGTGCTAGTAGCATAAGGAGAATAGGCAAAAAAGCTGATATTGGCATCCTGTTGAGGGGGCCAATATTGGGCGGGTGAGTATTGCCAATAGTTGCCCCCACTACCCACACCTTGGTTCACCACCTTCTGGTTGTTCATAAAGTTGGGGGTGGCTGTGCTTCCGTTGCTGCTCCAGTTATCTGTACCTACACCAGTATAGTAGCCAAACACTCCCATATCGCTCAGTTGGTTGGAATCGGTTAAAGGGGTACCTCTTGTGAATGCTTCATCATAGCTCACACTGATGCCGATCTGATTGGCTGGTGTCAGATCGATAAGGCTATCGTTGTTGTTGCATCCCACAAGGCAACATAGCAATAGTAGAGATAAGGTCGCGTAGTTTGTCCTCATAAAGAGTTCGATTAACTGGGTCTATTGAGTTGCCGGAAGAGGGATCAACCTCGTCCGGCCTTGGGTGGTTTAGGGCATAGCCTAAACTATATTCTTATGGCTGGTCGATAGCTTGTGATGCTGAGGCCCAGTCGGCTACGCTAGACGAGAATGTGATAACCTTACCAAATATTGGATTATCAGGTCCAGCGGTTGATTCATTAGTAATAGTAACAGTAAAGGTATAGGATGTTCCCATTACAAAATCTGCTAGACTATTTGTGATATTATAAGCTGTCAAAGTCCCATTACTTATCACTGGAGATCCGGATGAGTTTGTGATGGTTACATCGGTAAGTTGAAGCGTACAACCAGTAGTGCTTTGAGGCAGAATATTGTAAATAAGCTTTCCGGAATAGGTAGCTCCACCTGTAGGAGAAGAACTTGCAGTTCCCCATTGTGGTGTTGCTGTAGTTGTTGCTGCAGGAATTGTAGGAATGGTGTATGCAGCATTTATAGTAGCGGTGTTATAGGGAATCACAAATGTTGATAGATAACCATCACTTAATATATATCCTGCGCTAGTTAGCTCAGTAGATAGTAGGGCAGTGACCTTTACTTGTGACAAGGCATGCTGAAAACTTAGTTGTACTTCGCCAGAAGTCTGTGAAACAGGATTTGCGATCGTGAAATCCATGTCAGCATCGCTAGGTACAGTGTATGTGATTGCTATTGAAGGACTGTCATCTCCTGTTGGTGGGGTAGCTGCAACGCTCATTACCCCTGTTGTAGCTGTGTTCTCACTATCGTATGCCGGTGCATAAGCATAAAAGTTCACAGCATCACCGTTTGTAGGATAGTGATAGATAGGGGCAGTACTTCCCGCATTGCCATTAATAATGTCAACACCTCCATCCGTTGAAGGAGTTAGAGTATTGTCTATAAACCAAGTGGTAAGGCCGCTAACTGTAGCATACACCTGATAGTTACTTCCATTATTGTTGGCAGCTCTAGTATTTACTTTATTACGCACTGTGCTAAAGCTAATCTCATTGTTCTTCGCTATCGAGAGATTCTCCTCGATAATCTCATTGTTCGAGCAGCTGGCCAATGCAAATGCTGCTAGTAGGATAGATTGATACTTTTTCATACTCGTTAAGTTTAGATTCTTATCATTTATTTTTTCATTTGCCCGATATGTTTTGGAGTAACAAACCATATTGACAAACTGTTTATTCTTTTTTAAACTACTAACATTTACTCTGCTACAATTGGAATATCTACCTCGTTCCAATTGGCTACGTTTGTGCCAAAGCCCGAATCTCCTCCACCTGGTCCTACCTCGGGTAGCGGTGTTTCTACCGAGATATTCAACTCGATATATATATTGCCATTCCCATGGTCGGAGAAGATAATATCGTCGGTGATATCGAATACCTCGGTGATGACCGTTCTATTTTCATCTGCCAACATAAACATCAGTGTAAGAATCACCGGATTATTGTTCACCTGCTTAGCTGTGGAACTACGCTGTCCAAGTACACCAAATATATTTGTCTCGCCCGAGATAGTGCCATGAGAGGTCGATCCAGAATCATAAGTGCGATTGTTGATGGTAAACTGATAGGCAGCAGGCAATGTACCATTCCTGTCTTCGTCGAAAAGATAGCTCTCCGATAGATTGCTAAGGTTTACTAGGGCAGGCATTAGTGCATTGTTGAGGCCTTTTATATGTACCATAATGCTAAAGGTTGTAGTCTTGGTATGTGGCACCAATCCCATCAACTGGCTCATTAGGTTATTATGCTTCAATACTTCCTCTGAGCTATTGGAAATATTGATCATATCGTAAGTCACCTTAAAGTCACGTACCATTACGGCGGCTAGTGTGCCTGGCTCTTTGACATAATTCTGCCCCTCAATAGGAAGATAAACATCCGTATCCTTTACCCCCTTGGCTTCTATGGTCGAGAAGTTATCCATACTCTGTATCGTGACGTTCTTTATTTGATTGGCTAGTTCGTTAAACACTACCACATCGTATTCGTCGGGGGCTATCTTTACGTAGCTCTGTATGGGGTTAGAGTTATTTTCGAAGTAGTGCTGCAATGCTAGCGCACCATCACTCTTGTTGTAGAACAGCATGGATACGTTTTGTGGGTCGATGCCACACTTTGTCCAATCGATAGATATGGGGATGTTAGCTCTTTCAAGGGCCACATCCTCCAACTCTCGGCGGTGACACCCTGAGCACAATAGACATACGCATACAAGCAGAAAGGCTATATGATTCCTCATTGCCTGCCTCCTTCCCGACATTGACTTCCGAACAAGCCAATGGGCCGCTAAATTCACATCAGTGGTAGATGTGCTGGAATAACAGCTTGCGTGCATCGTTTATAATTGCCTATTTAGGTTTAATTATAACAAATTGAGTCTGTGATTGTTTGCTTCTGTTTTTGTCGTAGAGAATAGCCAACTTATTAAACGAATAAAAGCCACACTAGCAATTAACTAGTGTGGCTTAAACCTTATTGATAATGTAGCTTGTCGTATTGCTCTTACTTCACAAGTTCTTTTATTGTATCTGTCGTGCCATCTGTATAGATGATGCGTACGAAGTTCACACCAACCTCAGGTTGAGCGATGCGAATACCTTTAGCATTAAAATACTGACGTGCGGCTACCTCTTTGTTGATAGCGCTATCTTCGATACCGGTACCATTACCATCACCTTTGCTCACAGTGTTTGACGCTGCACCCAAACCACCCATTTCGTTGGCAGCACGTACAGAGAACAAATCTTCTGTTGTCGCATCAGCAGGAATAGTATAGCTGTTTTCAGTAGTGAAATCTACTACAAGGCCGTTTTTGCAGATAGCATATAGTAGCACATAGTTGCTAGCTGCCCAGCTGATAGTACCATTGTTTTCGCTGATAGTAGGCGCTGTGGCTTGCTCGGTAAGCATAGCAGGTTGCCAGCCATCAGTACCGCTTAGTACGTTGTCTAGAGTAAACTTAGCAGCTTCTTCGGCAGTCAATACAGGGTTGTAGCTCACTGTACCAGCTGTAAAGGTAGTCTTACGTGCGCTACAATCTACTGGCATACCGTTTTCTGTGTGGCTGTTGTATTCTGCAAATAGCTTAGGAAGCACAGTAGCACTCATTTCGTTCCAGCCTTCTGCTTTAGGAATCACCTTCATCGTAGTGTTGATCCAAACGCTCATTGGCGATCCATTCCAAGGACGACCTAGTGCATACGATCCTTTGTTTATTTCGTGACCATCAACAATACATTCGTTGAATACGTAGCCCCAGTCAGTGTCCCCATTAGGAGCAGTGATCACATTGCCGCTACGCTCTTCCAAGAAGAATGTAGTGCGGTTGAAGAACACATCACCACCACCACAGATAAAGTCTACAGTACCGTGAATTGCGCCATCTTCGAAATACGAACGCATACGGCTGTTGTTAGAGTAGTAAGTATCTTGGTAAGACAACATGCGTACATTCTTGAATACGTTCTTGTCACCTTTATCTTGCAAGCAAACAGCGCGTCCGGTAGTACCTGTATAGTCGTAGGCATTCTTCAACGTGATATCTTGCATATAGATATTTTCACCTGTAGTAAGTAGAGTAGCCGAAACAGAGATACCTTCGATAGGAGCTTTGTTTACAATCATAGTGTTCTCCATGCTTTCGCCGATAAGCGAGATGTTCGATTTCACCTCTGTAAGGCAAAGCTCACCAAGATCGTACACACCATCGTATAAGAAGATGCGGTAGCGTGCACCCGACTCAGCGTTAGCGTTGGCGCGTTTCAAGGCATCAAGTAGTTCAGTGCCGTTGCTCACCACTGCATCATATAAACCTGGAGTCACCACTGGAGCTTCCATTGTAGTAAAGTTGAGGCTGATGGCTTCGGTCAACGTGTTGTCGCTCATGTCGGCTACTGTGTTGGCCGCCAAAGTAAATGTATAGGCAGTGTTGTAAGCTAGTCCCACATAAGGGAAAGTCACTGTTTTGCCTGCAACAGTTGGTACAAGCGTCTTGTCGCCCAAAGTTGCTACGGTACCTTCTGCCAACTTCACCTTCTCGTCGAATGTCAAGACGATACGTCCAGAAGCCGATACCTTAGCGCTGTTATTAGTGGGGATCGAGCTGACCAATACAGGTGCAGTGCCATCGTTGTACACTTTTGGAGTACCGGTGATATAGATTGCAGTGATCGAAGTACCATCATTGCTATACTCAGTACCTACAATGTCCGAAGAGTAATCGGGAATCCAACGAAGGTGCAATGTAGTTGCGTGGTCGCATTCAGCAGGCAGATTAGCCTCTAGAGTAGTCCATGCTTTGCTAGTAGGTATAGTGATACGTGCAGCTTCGGTATAATTTTCTCCATCAAACGAGTACTCTAATTTTTGTACCGCATAAGCATTGTAGTTGTAAAGCATCTTTGATGTTACCTTGATGTCGGTAAAATCGGTAGCTACCACTTTAGTTTCAAAGTAGTATTTATCGGTGATAGGTTGCCAGTTCACAGCCGATGGTTCGCCTTCGTAGCCGCCAGGAGAAGCCTCTTCCGACTTATCCAACCATCCTTTAGAGGTGCCTTCAGCATTGCGTAAGATAAGAGTAGTAGCTTCGTTGTCGCTAGTCGATGCAAAGTCGCTAGGGCGACCATTGTTGCCACGTCTGTAGAAATCCCAACCAAGGATATAGTCTGCAGCGCTGTAGTGTGCTGTAAACTCCTTGTCGGCATCCATTGTCACATTGATAATATTGGTTGTTTCACCGGTGTTCCAGTTAGTAAAGGTCAATACTGGGTTTTCAATAGCTTTTACAGCTACAATAGTACCACCTTCGTACATGCTTTTACCGCCTACTACAGTAGCTTTTGGTGAGTATTGCACCATGTAGCTGTTGGCACCACCCTCTACGCTAGAGCTTAGTGAGTAAGTAGCCAGTTTACCAAATTCGGCAGTCACGTCAAGATTTTCGTTCATCACGTGTACATACACCTCGTCTGTCGATAGGGTTTGGTTGTTACCATCTACCCATCTCAAAAACTCGTAACCAAAGTTTCTTTTTGCAGTAAGGGTGATGCTGCTACCTTGGTCGTATAGCGTACTTGCAGGTGCTACAGTGATGTCGCCAGCTTCCTCGGGAGAAACAGTAGTAGTGAGTGATACTTGAGGAGCAGTGATCTCTACGTTAGAATAGATTTCAAGCTCGAACATATAAGCATTTTGGCTAGTTGCCAGATTGCTCCAACGTAGTTCTACATTGGTTCCGTCGATGGGACACTCCACCCATACACCTGCTTGAGGTTCAGCGAAGGCATCCGAAAGAACTACCCAGTCGGCATCTCCATCGGCTTTCTTTTCTAGTTTGTATCCACGTTTGCTACCAGTAGCACCATGAAAGTAGCGCACTTTAGTGATGTTGGCAAAGGTAGAGGTGGTGATAGTACCACTTAAGTTTTTTTCGGCCATAGCAAAGCCGGTAAGATCGCCAAACTTGCCTGTGTTTTGGCCGTTAGGCGATAGAGTAACTCCATCGAACGTGAAGGTTACTTTCTCTTTACTGAAGTTGGTGTTGATTTCCAAGCTTGCCGGAGCATCATTCGATGCCACTGCACTCCAATCGGTAAAATCGGTTGCAATTACAGGGCGCTCTTGTTGGTTGGAAGCAGTCTGAGGGGTGCTTGCAGTGTGGAGGTTAAAAACTGATGTGTTTGCAAACAGTGCACCCGGGCACGTCACAAGCATACACATACATAAAAGAATCGTGTAGCGAATATCCTTCATACTAATGAATGATTATAAGTTAACAATAAGAAAATTGAATAAATTGTTTAAGCAAATATAAAGTAAATAGA
The DNA here is from genome assembly GCA_947074205.1 of uncultured Bacteroides sp. Taxonomy (GTDB): domain Bacteria; phylum Bacteroidota; class Bacteroidia; order Bacteroidales; family Bacteroidaceae; genus Bacteroides. Next base: position 60,743 of record CAMTOQ010000003.1, read on the forward strand.
TATTCATTGTCATTATCTATTTTTAGTAATAACAGATATTCCACACTATTGAACAATTAATCACATGTTTGAGGCTTTCTAGGGCCGATTTGGTGGATAGCCCTGCTCTGCTTGCTGGCAAGGGCTTGCCTGCTCGGTGACCACGCCCACTCACCACGGTGACTAGGCGTGGTCAATAAACCATGCTACTTATATATCATTAATGAAGTCAAAAATGGCTGTTCTATGCTATGAGATTAGCGAATATCCTCCTACTTTTGTGTTATGAATACCAAGAAAAAGAGTGTCCTTTTAGGAATGAGTGGAGGCACCGACAGTTCCGTGAGTGCCATGTTGCTACTCGATGCCGGCTACGATGTGACGGGAGTGACTTTTCGCTTCTACGAAAAAGATGGCGACCAAACTCATCTTAAAGACGCGCAAGCCTTGGCGCAGCGTTTAGGCATTGAACACATTGCCTACGATGCACGCCAAGTGTTTAGCGAGCAGATTGTCGACTACTTCGTAAACGAATATCTGGCAGGCCGCACTCCTGTGCCTTGCACCCTTTGCAACAACTATTTTAAGTGGCCACTGTTGGCCCGCTTAGCCGATGAGCGTGGTATAGACCACATAGCCACTGGTCACTATGTGAAGTGTGTGGAGCGTAACGGCAAACACTATATTACATCTGCTGTAGATCAAGACAAGGATCAATCGTTCTTTTTGTGGGGTTTGCCACAAGATATACTGAAACGCATGATTCTACCTTTGAGCGATATGACAAAGACAGAGGCGCGCGCATTGGCGGCAAGTAGAGGCTTTGAACGAGTGGCCACTAAACGCGACAGTCTTGGTGTATGTTTTTGTCCCATGGATTACCGAAGTTTCTTGCGTGAGACTGATGCTTACAAAAAGATTGCTCCGCTAATAGCACAAGGAGATTTTGTAGACGAGCAGGGCAACTTCATTGCCCATCACGAGGGCTATCCTTTCTACACCATTGGCCAACGACGTGGGCTGGGCATCGACCTCAATAGGGCCGTATTTGTAAAAGATATTGATGTGGAAAACAATAGGGTGGTGCTCTCCGACCTGAAAGGCTTAGAGAAACAAGTGATGTGGCTCAAAGATTGGCGAGCGGTAGATAAAGAGGAGTTACTATCTGCTCCAAGTGTCGACGTACGCATTCGCTATCGCAAACAGCACAACACGGGCAGGGTATTTGTGGAAGGCGATTTACTGCGTGTGGAACTCAATGAACCTCTTACAGCTGTTGCGGCCGGACAAGCAGCCGCCTTTTATAGCGATGGCCTAGTGATAGGTGGAGGAATCATCGTCCGTTCGGAATAAGATATAAAAAGAGAGGCTAGTAGATATTGACATCTGCTAGCCTCTCTTCTATAATTTAAAGGTATTCCACTTTTCTATTTCTTATTGAGTCGCAACATCTCTTCGATGTAATCGCGGTTGTTGCTCAGTCGGGGAACTTTATGTTGACCCCCTAACTTGCCACGTCCGGCTAACCAGTCGTGAAACAATCCTTGACGCGCCACTACCACTTCTAATGGTTGCAAAGCAATGTCTTTCCAACGCTTTGCTTCATAGTCGGAATTCACCTCTTTCAGTGTATGATCTAGAATATGTGCGAAGCGCTCCAATGAGCTAGGCATCTTAACAAACTCAATCAGCCACTGATGACGGCATTTGGCATTGCTGTCCATAAATACCGGTGCGGCCGAATATTCATTGACTTGTGCACCTGTTTCGGCACAAGCTTTAGCCAGTCCCTTCTCAGCATTGTCCACAATAAGCTCCTCGCCAAAAGCATTGATAAAGTGTTTGGTACGGCCGGTAATAACAAACTTATATGGATTCTTTGAGGCGAACTTCACGGTGTCGCCAATCATATAGCGCCACAAGCCACACGAGGTAGAGATCACCATCGCATAGTTTTTGCCAAGTTCCACTTCGTCGAGGCAGTAAGCCTTAGGGTTTTCTTTGTCTAACTCCTCGATAGGTACAAACTCATAGAATATATCGTAGTCTATCATTAGCAACATCGCGGGATCCGACAAGTCGTCTTGCGAACCAAAGTAGCCTTCTGAAGCATTGTAGGTTTCTACATAGTGCATGCCGGTCGACTGAATTAGCTGCTTATATTGTTCGCGGTAGGGAGTGAAGGCAACACCACCGTGGAAGAATACTTCCAAGTTGGGCCAAACCTGCTCTAGCGAAGTCTTGCCTGTCTTTTCCAATACCTTCTTGATTAAAACCATCATCCACGAAGGTACACCCGAAATATTGGTTACATCCTTGTTTATAGTGCTATTAGCTATTGCTTCGAGTTTAGTTTGCCACTCGTCCATCAAGGCTACCTTTTTAGAAGGTACACGCACAAGGTTGGCTAATGGGTTGATATTCTCGATAAGGATGGCCGATAAGTCGCCCACTAAACTATGTTTAGAGTTGAGGTTAGGACTGTGACTACCACCTAGAATCAAACTTTTACCCGAAAACATACGGCTATCCGGATTCATACGGAAGTAAAGAGTGACAACATCTCGTCCTCCTTTATAGTGTATATTCTTGAGTGCCTCCTTTGTTACAGGAAGGAATTTGCTTTTATCGTTTGTAGTGCCCGAAGATTTGGCAAACCAGCGTGTCTCTGATGGCCAAAGTATGTTTTTCTCACCCATACGTACGCGCTCCACCCAAGGTTTTACCTCTTCGTAAGTTTGTAGCGGTATGCGCGACTTGAAGTCTTCGTAGCTACGAATCGATCTATAATCATACTTCTTACCCCATTCCGTGTTGGCGGCAGTAGATAGCAGGTGCTGCAATACACCTTGCTGTATCTCGCCCGGGCGGGTGGCATAAAGATCAATCTCTTTAATGCGCTTAAGAAATAATGGTTTGATTATCTTCGTTGTGTCCATTCCTATCTATATCCTTTGTTTAGAACTGTGCAAAAGTAGTTCATTTGAGTTATAATAACAAATGTGGTTAAATTTAGTAGCAATCAATGAGTTAACACTTGTCAATATAATAGGCTCAAAAAGAGCTAATATCATTTTTTTCACTTAAAAGTTCTAGTAAATAAAGACTTAAAAACAGAAAAACTGACTAAATGTTTGACGAGAGGTCAATATTCAGACTCGGATGCTAATAATTGAGTAGCCTAACTCGACTTCTTAAAGAGGCGAAACAGCTCGCCAATCCAAAGCACTACCGAGGTAGATGCGATAATAATCACCCAATCGATTAGCTTTAGAGGCACCACATTGAACATTTCGCCACCAATACTCACGATGATAAACTGTCCTACAATGATCATCATCGATATCATGAGAAACTCACTACAGTTCTTGAAGTGGAATGCCGATCGCCTTGTTTGGAAAGCACGGGCATTGAAGAGATTCCAGAATTGCAGCATCACGAAGATGGTGAAGAATAGACTCAATTCATAGTCGGAAAGACTATGCAGACCCGAGGTCATCTTGAAACTAAAGTCAGTGAGTGTTGTCACATCTGTATGCTGGAACACGTAAAGTATACTTAGAAGAGCTGCACAGAAAAGCCCGCCAACACCTATTATATCCCAACGCATAGGTGGGCTGATGATATGTGCATTGCGATCGCGAGGCTGTTCCATCATCACCGATTTGGATGGAGGCAATGAAGCCAATGCCATAGCAGCGAAAGTATCCATAATCAGGTTGACCCATAACATCTGCGTCACAGTGAGCGGTGACTCTGTTCCCATAAATGCGCCCGCTAATACTATCAAGCAAGCAGCTACATTTACTGTCAATTGGAAAAGGATGAAGCGTTGAATGTTTTTGTATAGCGAACGTCCCCACATCACAGCGCGGCCGATGCTGGTAAACGAGTTGTCGATAATTGTGATATCGCTAGCCTCTTTGGCCACCGAAGTACCGTCGCCCATAGATAGACCTACGTGAGCGGCTTTTAGGGCTGGTGCATCATTGGTACCATCGCCTGTAACAGCCACCACCTCTTTTAGTTCTTGCAGCGTTTCAACCAAGCGTTTCTTGTCCATTGGTCGGGCACGTGCAATGATTTTTATATCGCCTATGCGCGCTTTTAGCTCCTCATCCGAAAGAGCAGCAAACTCAGGGCCGGTGATAATATTCCTGTCCGTATCTTCGTCGTTCCATAAACCAATCTGACGGCCAATCTCTTTGGCTGTTCCCGGTGTATCGCCTGTAACAATCTTAATCTTGATACCGGCATTTATACATTCGCTCACCGCTTGAGGCACATCGTCGCGCACAGGGTCGGCAATGGCAGTAATTCCGATAAACTCTAAGTTGTCGGCCACTACTTTATGATCGTCGAACAGCTGATCACCCTCATTAACCACTTGATAAGCGAAGCCGAGTGTACGCATAGCCTGATTTTGATAGCCCAATAGTTGACTGTCAATCTCGGCTTTGCTCACGTTGTTAATCGTCGATTTGCATAGTCCATAAACAATTTCGGGTGCGCCCTTCACGTAGATAACACGTTTGCCAAGAATAGGCGACTCTACCACAGTAGCCATATATTTGCGTTCGGTGCTAAAAGGCAGCTCCTCAATGCGTGGAGCATTCTCTTTTACTGTCTGATAGTCGATGCCGTTATCTTTTAACCACAATAGTAAAGCTCCCTCTGTGGGGTTGCCTAGTACTTTGGCCTTCTCCTTATTAGAGAGGTCGAGTGAGGCAGTGCTATTCACCGCAATACCCTCTTCGATGATGTGACTCATCTGGTCGTTGCCCAACTTTTGGTTGTCCAAGCCATAGAAGTTAGTGCGATATACATTCATCTGGTTCTGAGTCAATGTGCCGGTTTTGTCGGTACAAATCACAGTTATGGCTCCCATTGTTTCGCAAGCATGCATCTTGCGCACAAGGTTATTTGTTTTAAGCATGCGGCGCATACTGTAGGCCAAACTTAGAGTCACAGCCATAGGTAGCCCTTCGGGAACAGACACCACAATTAGTGTCACGGCAATCATTATCGTTTGCAAGAAGAACCCAAGGAATTCGAACCATTGGAAATCGTTGTGATTGGCAAAGAACATCACAATGCGTCCCACGATGATGAGCGTGGCGATGATATAACTAGCTCTAGTAATCAGCTTAGCTAGGCGGTCGAGCTGTTCATTAAGAGGAGTTCTTACGCTGTTGTCAATCTGTGCCGCCTCGAACACCTTGCCGTTTTCGGTATGGTCGCCCACGGCTGTTACTTGGAAGATACCGTGTCCCTCCATCACCTTGGTGCCTTTCATCACCACGTTAGAAGCAAAAGTAGCCTCTTCGTCAAACTTTTCGGGATCAACAGTCTTGCTGCACACCGGTTCGCCGGTGAGCGATGATTCGTCGATTTGCATAGTCACAGCCTCTAGCAATTGGCCGTCGGCAGGTACTTCATCGCCTGTCCCAATTATTACGATATCGCCAACTACCACATCTTTGCGGGGAATCTCTACGGTGTTTCCATTACGAATCACCCGTACAGCTTCGTCATCGTTTACCTGATTTAGAATGGCAAACTCTCTTTCGGCTTTTGTTTCGAAGTAAAATGCTAGCCCTGTGGCAAGAAATATTGCTATAAATATACCTACCGGTTCAAAGAACACTGAAGCCCCATGACCTAATCCGAAGAATTCATAGAGCGCAATACCTATAGATAGTGCCCCTGCTACTAGTAGAATGATGATGAGAGGGTCGCGAAATTTCCCTAAAAACTTCTGCCAAAGTGTCTCTTTTTGAGGTGGAGTAAGGATATTCACTCCATGTTCGGCTCTGCTTTTAAGTACTTCGGCATCCGTTAGACCCGTGTAGTGTTCTTGCTTCTTCATTTTCTTTTTTATTGCTGTATTCTTTAAAGGGATAAAGGTAATACTATAATAAAGCCATCCTAGAATGATAAAAATATTATAGGCATAAACTGCCTTTAGACGCATAGAAAGGTTGCAACATTGCAACTCTTTGTGCCTAAAGATTCTTTATTCTTTTATACAGCTCTGATTCAAACAAAGGAACCTTTGCCTCGGTTCGCGGGTCGATAATAAAAAGTAAGTCTGGCTCTAAATTGATGTTAAAATGGCCAAAGCTGTTTTTGCTTACAATATAGTCGTCGGCATGGTGCAGGTGATCACTAACAAGTGCGATGCATCGCTTGATGCAACTGATCATGGGACGGCGTAACTCCGGCTGTTCCAAGTTGGGCGCTTTGCTAGCTTCGCCCCCAAACCATTCATATATCCTGTTGTATTTCTCTTGAATCTGCTTAATTCGTTTGTTGTAAGACTCTCTATTCTTTACCGATTCGGGTTGGTTGAAATTGATACCACCAGCTCTGGATTCTATCAAGAAGAGGGTATACAACGCTTTCTCACGGCGGTGTAGCCCATTGATAGGGATATGAATATCGGCCAGTTCGATGATCTCTTTAAAGGGATTGATAACGATAGAACTGCGCACGGAGCTACGAAGCAGATAGATGTCGAATAGCTGTTTGTAGAAGCCATGATAGAGAAATTGCCCCTCGCTCTCCTCGATGTTTTTGATGACCATAGTGTCGCTACTTTCCATTCTCGATAATTTATCGAGAAAGACTTGTAGGGTTTCAAGTATCGATCCAATGACATCTATCTTCAAGAAGTTGGTGTAGAGTTTTTGGTTAGCAAATGAATCGCCGATTTTGAGAAGAAGTGCCGGATTGCTTTCGCGTAGAGATCTCATACCAAGCTTGTTGCACAGCTGATCTTTGCAAAACTCACTCGTGGTCATATGGCTTAGATGGTCTACCAAACTATCGATATCGGCATCCGATAGATGTGGTGCAATGAACGATACAACTTGATGAAACAATTGTGAAGGGGTGCTCTTGTAGTGTCCTGCAATATTGGGTATATAGATGAAATCGAAGCCGGAGACTTTGGCCTCTTTGGATATCTGTCTATAGTTGTCGTGAATCTCGCTATTGAATCGCTGATGGTGTTTTGTCTCGATATAGATGATCTGCGTATTTTCAATGCGCACTGCAGGGCTTTCGATGGATATCACCTCGCAGGAGTCCCTATCATCATCGGTGAGTAGGTAGTGCAAGGCAATCATAAGCAGTGCCTCTTGTTTAGCACAGAAACCATCGCTCAGCGTCAAGTCGCCGAAATCTTTTAGCATTTGTAGCCTATCTTGCTCACTAGCTTTGGCTAGAGTAGTACAGGCATCTGCAAAGGTTAGCAGGGCTGCTTCAGTCTCTTCGGGTTTTATAATGCGGTAGCGTTCCTTTAAGTCTGCATACCACTCCATCTCGCAGACATCAATCACAGAGTCTGCTTTAATTAAGTCGGTACAGATACGGGCAAGTGCAATGCGTTCACTTTTTTTCATTATATAGCTTCTTTAGTCAGGATAAAGATAGCAGAAAACTAGTTTCTACTGATGCAAATAGCTGATTATTCTCAATTGTTTGCCATACGAAATAAGATGCACGGCCGAAACTTGATCTGCTATCTTTTTCCCATCTATCAACTAGAAGCTATACTGTAATAGGAAATTAAGTCGGTTGCCATGACGTTTGCCATCATCCGAGAATCCTTTACGCCAGCCTCTGATATACTCTATGCCGGTACGCATATAGGGGATAGGATCCCAAAATATGTTGGCTGTCACCTCTTGTCCATACTTGTATCCATCGCTACCGGCAACGGGCCATCCATTGTCCGAATAGCGTCTAATCTGGCTGTAGGTACCCGATGCAAACAGCTTAGGAGAGAAGTTATATCTCAACCCACCATACCAAGCCAATACCGGTAAAGCTTGCATCTTGTAGGGGTTGTCAGGGTCGGGCACTAGGTCTATGTCTAGCTTCTGTGTATCGTTTACATATTTGGCTACCCCTGTACCATAGTTCACTTCACCAAAGAATTTCATGTTAGGGCATAGAGCAAAGATGGTAGATAGCTGAGCACCCCAAGCCATTTTGGACTTCGACTTCCACTGCTTATCGGCATAACTGTTATAAGAAAGATTGCGCATCACACCTGCAAGTCGCACTCTATTGCTTTCGCCCCACAGGTAACTAGCATGTGCCACGATGTCGGGCATTTTCTGCTTTCCCGACTTGATGTACTTATCCTCATAAGAGCCAAAGGTGTCGTAGATAGTGGGTAACTCAATTGCACCGGTAAAGCTCCAGTGTTTTAGCTTATCGTAGGTGTAGCTCAACTGCGTCACACGGTAATTTACCATCCCTGCCGGACCACAATTGGAGATGGAAGGTGCCGATGTATACACGTTCATGAAGTTACTGAAATTATATCCCATCTGTATGCCGAGGAATTGTACATACCCATTGTGCAACCTAAAGTTGTAGTCGCTGCCAGTAAAATTACCTGCTACATAAACGATGATGTCGCCTAATGCTGTGGTGCGGCCCACCATCTTGATAAACACCTGCGAGTTTTCGATGTCGAACAAGAATTGACTTCTATCGCCAGTAGACTGAGGTGAAGGAATCAGTGAGGGTAAAAAGTTGGAGTTATCCGATATGCCACCAAAGTCAACCGATGGTACACCTTTTATGAACCCCCCAATACCGAGTCCAAATGTTCCTTTTTTATTTGTTATAAGAAAGCGCGGCATGCCGGCTTCGTTGAACTTAGGAGATACCGTGTTCTTAAATATAAGTACCAGATCTTTGTGTACCTTATCCATCGACACTACAACGATGGTATTTTTATCTTCATCTGTATCGACTTCTACAACCTGCTGTGCAGCTATATGTGTGTTAAATAGCCCGAGTAAGAGTAGCACGCAACTTTGTTTGAGGAATCTTTTCATAACTGTTCTTGTTTTAATGAATATAAACAAGAACAACTGTTTCGCAAAAATGGTTGAACAGATTCTATGAATAACTAACCATAGGTGCAAAAAAAAGACTGTGCTGTAAGGATAAAACCTTCACAGCACAGTCTGTAGATATAGCAATATTTATCTAATCAATCCTCTATCAGCCTAGAAGCTCTTTAACTTTGGCCGAAATGGCGCGACCTTCTGCAAGGCCCGCAAGCTTTTTAGTAGCTACACCCATCACCTTACCCATATCTTGAGGGCCAGTAGCTCCTACTTCGGCGATGATAGTTTTCAAGGCAGCTTCCAACTCTTCGGCACTCATTTGCTTTGGAAGATATGCTTCCATTACACTTACCTGAGCCAATTCGCTTTCGGCAAGATCTTCACGGCCTTGTCCTTTGTAAATCTCTGCAGCATCCTTGCCTTGTTTCACCAATTTTTGGATGATCTTAAGAGCGGCATCGTCTGTTAGCGTATCGTTTGCACCAGCAGCAGTCTTCGCTTCGATAAAAAACTTCTTGATGTTTCTCAAAGTCTCTAGCGCTACCTTATCTTTGGCACGCATAGCGTTCTTAATGTCTTCGCTGATTCTATCAAATAAATCCATTGTTAATATTGTTTTGGCCCTAAGGCGTAGTTATTTTAATAAGTTGTTTTTATAAACGGAAGATTAGAATTTGATTACCGAAGGGTTGCTATCATTAGATGCCTCTTCGACCGGTGTTTCGAATTCTACCGTCTTCTCTTTGCCAATCTTCTTCAATGTGTTCTTGTCGCGCAAGTAGGTAGGCGAACTTTCCACCATTGAGATGATGTTGTCATCGTCTAGATCGTTGGGGCTAAAGTAGTAAATGTTGTAGCTCTTACGACCTTCTCTTAGCTTCTCGATCATGATGCTTTCGCCATAGGCTTGCGTGATACGATTCTCAATCTCGGCAGACTTCTCTTCTTCTTCGATGTTGCTTATAGGGCGTTCGACATCCGAAAGATTGTCCGTGCCAAAACCAGTGGCTAGCAATGTGATCTTAACCGAGTTGCCAAGCGACTCGTCTTTCGCCATACCCCAAATGGTTTCGACCGACTTGCTGAACTTATTCATAAACTCATGAATTTCGCCCATCTCGTCCATCATCAGTTCTGAAGTGCTACAGAACGAAACATTAAGTATGATCTTCTTCGATTTGAAGATGTCATTGTTGTTGAGCAATGGCGAATGCAATGCATCGTAGATAGCCTTTTGTACACGGTTTTCGCCTTCGCCGTAGCCGGTACTCATAATGGCCACGCCACCATCTTTCATACAAGTCTTCACATCCTCGAAGTCGAGGTTGATAATTCCTTCAGTAGTGATAATCTCGGCAATGCTTCGTGCCGCTACCGACAACGTATCATCGGCCTTCTTAAAGGCATTGGTTGCAGATAGATCGGAATAGATAGAGCGTAGACGTTCGTTGTTGATTACAAGCAAAGCATCTACGTGCTTGCTCATCTCGTCAACACCATCGAGCGCTTGAATAATTTTACGTTCACCTTCGAAGATGAAAGGAATAGTCACTATACCAATGGTCAAGATATCCATATCTTTTGCAATACGTGCAATGACAGGTGCTGCACCAGTACCTGTTCCACCACCCATACCGGCAGTGATAAATACCATTTTAGTACAGCCGTCATCGAGCATACGTTCGATATCTTCTGTGCTATCTTCGGCAGCCTCTTTCGCACGTTGAGGGCGATTGCCGGCACCTAGTCCTGATGTGCCCAAACGAATTTTTACAGGCACGGGCGATTTGCGCAACGCCTGATTGTCGGTGTTGCATATAGCAAACGACACATCGTAAATACCTTCTTTGAACATGTGGGTAACGGCATTGCCACCACCTCCGCCAACACCAACCACCTTAATGAGATTGGGCGATTCCTTTGGGAAATCGAATTCAACTATATTGTCCATATCTTAATATAACTAGGTTCTTTGATTATTGTAATTCACCGTTATCGTCGCCAAGGAAGTTGTTGAGCACATTCTTGAACTTGTTCACAAAAGATCCCTCTCTGCGTCTACGTTCTTCCTCTTCAAGTCGGATGCGCTCCTCTTCTTCTCTTTTCAGACGTTCTTCCTCTTCTTTTCTGAGGCGCTCTTCTTCCTCTTTGCGTTTACGTTCTTCCTCTTCGCGGCGTAAACGTTCTTCTTCGGCTTTCTGACGGCGTTGCTCTTCCTCTTCCTCGCGAGCTTTGCGTGCAGCTTCTTCGGCCTCTCGTTGCAATTGCTCTTCGTCAATCACCACTACTGGTTCCGGTTCTACCACTGGTTCCGGCTCTACTATAGGTTCGGGTTCGGGCTTTAAGCTATCTTCTTTGCCTTCGAACAGTAGACCACAAACGGTGTTGTACATACCGTTGGCCACTGGGAAGCCGTCCTTAGGAACGATAGAGTAAAGAGTATTCTTAGCCATGCGCACCTTTTCGATCTTGCTCTTGCGACGCAATAGATTGTCGAGGTTCTTTAGGTTGACACCACCACCGGTGATTACGATACCTGCATAGAGTTGATCGGCATAGTCTGATGAAATGATTAGATTCCATACATTGTCTACCAACTCGGATGCACGTGCATTGATGATGTTGTTGAGCTTGCGATTCTCGATGTGTTGTGTATTATCGTTTAGCAAGAAGGTGGCGGGTTGTGCTCCTTCAGCATCTTCGTACAACACATCTCCATAGGTTTGCTTTAGATATTCGGCTTCATCTTCCTCAATCTTAAGGCAAGCGGCAATGTCGCGTGTGATGTTTACGCTACCTAGTGGCAATACGGCCAAGTAGCGCAATATACGGTTCTTATAAATAGTAATGGTTGTTGTGTCGGCACCAAAGTCGATAAGGGCACATCCGGCACGTATCTCACTCTCGTGGAGCACTGATGAAGCTGTGATAAGCGGTGAGATGAAAATACGGCCCAACTCTATCTTGGCCTTCTCGAAGCCTTGCTCAATACGCTTGCGTATAGTGTCGCGAGCGATGATATTGAGGTAATTGCCCTGCATGTGACTACAAATCACACCGCGAGGATCTACTTGTCGGCTGTTGCCCACAACGTACTCCATAGGTATAACGTCTAAGATATCGTAGTTCTCTAGGGGAAGGGTGAGGTTTTCGTCAGTCAATGCATCGACCATGCTTTGGTCTACAATGATTTCGCTGTCCATATTGCGTGTCACCACATTAAGACGCGACTGTAGCGATTGACCTCCTGTTGATACGTATACTTTCCCTATACCGCAGCCTAGCTCTTCTTCCATTTTAGCAATAATGGTAGTAAGTGCCTTGGCTAGCTTATCTATATTGTAAATGATGCCACGGCGAATAAAAGCCGAAGCGTCAAGTTTGGCACTGGCCAATACTTCTATTGCGCCACCATCATTCTTTCTTGCAGCCACGCCTACAATCTTTGAAGAGGCGAGTTCGATAACGGCTGTAAATTCTGAGTTTGCCATAATTTCCTGATTGATATGATAGAATCTGACAACTGTTATAGGGTTGGCAGATAAATGTTTAATTTAATATATTGTTCTTGCTTAGCATCGAGACACATCTTCATGCCCCTTTTGCTTAATTACTCTCTTTTGGTGCAGACAATCTGGTTGCTGAACTCCACATTGATGCGGCTGTATTTGTTCCAGCCCACTTTGTCGAGACCATTGCGGTAGAACTCTTTTACTCTGTCGAGCTTCTCCTCGAAGTTATTGAGTCTTCCAAGGTAGATGACATGGTTGCCCACTCGTGGAATCAACTCCACTCTATCGCGAGGCAATACGTTAATCTGCTCTATCTGTGCACTCCAAAAGGGATTATCTTGCAAAAATAGTCCAAAGTTATATAATTTGGTAAGCGCGAACGACTTTTCTACATTACCTGTGACAATTATTCGATGTGCCACACATCTTTCGTCTTGAGGAATTATCGCCCCTTTATTGTCAATATAGTAGTTTTCGCCTTTAGCGCTCATCACTCTAAGCAAGGGTATGCGTTGGTAGATTTCGACAAATAGCTTTCCACTTGGCGTTTTATAACACTCCACATTGTCAATAAGTGGGTGGCTTGTCAATATCTTCTCAATAGTGTCGGTGTTGATCAGATCGAACGCTCGGCCAATAGGAGACACTCCATGCTTTTTTAGTATCTTCTCTACCTCTTTATCGTTCATGAAACCCGTGAAAAGCGAGTCCTTTACAACCAATTTCATCTGGTTGCACACCAATTCGGTGTCCTTACGGTTGATCACCGTGACAGACATCGTCAGATAGCCAAGGATGACTAATAGAAACAGAGCGATTAGTATATTCTTAAGCATAGCCTTACTACTATATGGTTATTCTTTCAATTTGTTCTCGTCGATAGGATATCACTTCGTTAGATTTCTTTGCTTTATCACCTCTACCAGTTGATCGGCATAGTTGTCTATATCTCCTGCACCAAGCAATACTACTATATCCGTATCTCTCTCTGCTATAAGCTGAGGCAGATCTTTCTTCTCGCAGATCATCTTTTCTACGCCCTCCTTTAGGTTGTCATAGATGAGCTGACTAGTAACTCCGGGTATAGGTAGCTCTCGCGCAGGATAGATCTCTGTAAGAATTACCTCGTTGGCCACTGAAAGGCTATCGGCAAACTCACGATAGAAGTCGTGTGTACGCGAATAGAGGTGAGGTTGGAATACTGCTGTAATCTTTCTGTCACCATACAGTTCGCGCAACGAAGACAAACTTTGCTTCACTTCCGAAGGGTGGTGAGCATAGTCTATAAGCAATACGCCATCATCGCTCTTTAGCTTGAAGTCGAAGCGGCGATCAATGCCACGGAAGCTAGCCATAGCTTGTTTGATATCCTCGGCTGATACACCGTTGAGATGGGCCAAAGCCATTGCTGCCACACCGTTTTCGATGTTGATACTTACAGGAACACCCAGTTGCACATCGGCAATAGTGACATCGGGGCCTACAAAGTCGAAGAATATCTCACCGTTTGCAATGCGAATGTTTTCAGCGTGGAAATCGCCTTTATCTTTGGAGTACGTGTAGCAAGCTACTCCCTCTTGCAAACGAGGTTGTAGAGTGATGCCTTCTCGTACTAATACTGCTCCACCTGGTGCGATGAGGCTTGTATAGTGGGCAAAGCTTTCGAGATAAGCTTCTTCTGTGCCGTAGATATCTAGATGGTCGGGGTCGCTAGACGTGATGACCGACATATAGGGTGATAATTGGTGAAATGAACGGTCGTATTCATCGGCCTCGATCACCGTGTAAGGGCTAGTAGATGAAAGGAGTAGGTTGGTTCCTTCGTTCTTATATATCCCCCCAAGGAAGGCTGTACAGCCAACTGGTGATTGGTGTAATAGATGAGCTGTCATGGTTGACGTGGTTGTCTTGCCATGGGTACCCGCTACACATAGCCCCTTGCTGGCACGTGTGATGCTGCCAAGTACCTCTGCACGTTTATGGATGGTGAATCCATTGCTGCGGAAATAGTTCAACTCGCTGTGATCTTGAGGAATGGCAGGGGTGAGTATCACCAACGTGTGTGCCTTATCTTTGCACTCTTCGGGAATTAGGTCTACCCTATCTTCGAAATGGATATGTGCGCCTTCTTCTATGAGGTGTGTAGTGAGGGCTGTTGCTGTGCGGTCGTAACCGGCAACATATTTATCTTTGGATAGGAAATAGCGCACCAAGGCACTCATGCCGATTCCGCCTGCTCCTATAAAATAGACTGATTTTATATCTTCAATATTCATCTGTTAGCTAGTTTAATGACCTCTTTTGCAATAATCTCTGCCGAGTTGGGCAGCGCCAATTTGGCGATATTTGCTTGTAGGTCTATTAGTTTCTTATCATCCTTAACGGTTGCTATGGCTGTAGCCAAGAGCGTTTTGGGTGCATCTGCATCTTTTACATAGACGGCTGCATCTTTGTTGACCAATACCATTGCATTCTTGGTTTGATGGTCCTCTGCCACATTGGGCGATGGAACAAGTACCACGGCTTTCTGCAGTAAGCACAACTCCGAAATAGAGCCGGCCCCGGCGCGCGACACCACAAGGTCGGCAGCCGCATAAGCCGCATTCATATCGCGGATGAAGGTTGTAATATATAGATTATTAGGCTTGTCATGAGCTACTTGAGCCATGATATCGTCATAATAATATCTTCCTGTTTGCCAGATTACCTGTATGTCGGGATTGCTCCGAATTAGCTCTATTTTATCGAGTATAGCTTTGTTGATGGACCCTGCACCAAGGCTGCCCCCTATAAAGAGGATGGTCTTCTTGCTCGAATCGAATCCGAAAGTTTTGATAGCCTCTGCTCTTTCGATAGGGTTGCTAAGAAGATTTTGTCTCACCGGATTACCGGTCAACATGATCTTCTCTGCGGGGAAGAACTTCTCCATTCCTTCATAGGCCACACATATTTTATGAGCACTCTTGGCAAGGAGCTTATTTGTTACACCCGCAAAAGAGTTTTGCTCTTGAATAAGGGTAGGAATATTCATTCCACTTGCTACTTTGAGAGTCGGTCCGCTGGCATAGCCACCCACGCCAACTACCACGTTGGGGCGGAAGTTTTTAATCACTTTGCGTGCCTTCAGTTGGCTCACTACCAGTTTGGCTAACACGCTAAAGTTTTTCCACAGCTGTTTGCGATAAAATCCCGAGATAGGTAGCCCCACAATGGTGTAGCCTGCTTCGGGAACAACTTTCATCTCCATTCGGCCTTCTGCCCCTACGAATAGGAACTCAGCGTCAGGGTTAATCTCTTTTATGGCATTGGCTATTGAGATAGCAGGGAAGATATGGCCACCTGTGCCACCCCCACTAACAATAACTCGTAGACGGTTGTTTTGCTCTTTACTCATAAACGTTTATTACTTCGATTCGTCCTGCAAATCGGCTACCGGAACAAGATTTAACTCTTCTTGATCCATCTGTTGAAATTCGATTTCTAGGCTTCTGGCTAGCTCTTCTTCCTCCTGCTCTCGTTTTCTTTTCTCGGCAAGCAAGATGGTATAGCGGCTCACACTGAGTATCATTCCTATATAGACACAGTTGACCAATGTCGATGTACCTCCTTTACTGATGAGTGGCAATGGTTGCCCCGTGATGGGGAAAAGTCCAACGGCTACCATCATATTAAGAGTTGCTTGCCCTACTAGTAGCAGGGCTATCCCAATCACTAACAGTGCCGGGAATAGTTTCTCGCACCGGCTAGCTATGCGCCCGGCTCGAATTAGGAGCCATAGATATAAGAAGATAACGACTATGCCCCCTATTAACCCTAGCTCTTCGATGATGATAGCATAAATAAAATCGGAGAAGGCAAAGCTTAAGAAATCTCGTTGCACAGAGTTGCCCGGCATCTTTCCCACGAGATGACTTTGTGCAATGGCAATGTTGGCATGTGCCGCTTGTGCATCGTTATCAATATCGAACTTTGCAGCCGGAATCTTTTCGGAGTCCATAAACTTTACGATACGATTCTTCCATGTAGGCATACGATGAAGTAGAGGCAATTTGGTTCCTTCGGGTGTGGCAAACAGCACAATTGATCCCAAAAAGGCACACGACAAGATGAATCCTGAGAACCATAACTGCTGTTTATGATTTATCTTTCCGATAAATAGCATCAAGTAGACTACTGCAAAAAGCAGCATGGCAGTTGATAGGTTTTCAACGGCAATGATTATAATGGATGGTAGGCTGATTCCCAGAATCCACTTCGTAGCTCTAGGTGTGGCCGAAGTTGCATCACGAAATAGTGCCAGGAAGTAGGCCACTACTATAACCACCCCCATTTTAGTAAACTCAGAAGGCTGGAAACTAAATCCCAGTACCTCGCTCCAGCGGGCAGCACCATTGATACGGCTTCCGGGATTGAGATAACCCATCGCCGAAATGGAAATCATTAGCGCTAGCGATAGAGGAATCATAAATACAGGAAAGATCTTAAACCACTTATAAGGTATTAAGTGTATCACCCATACTAGTACAGCTCCTGCTGCCAAGAATAGGATGTGGCTTGTTATCGGTGCCCAATGGTTGCCGCTCTTATAAGACATAGTGCTGGCTGCCGAGAACACCTCAACAATAGAGATGGCACAGAGTAAAAAGAATATCACCCATATCACCTTATCGCCTTTAAGTAACTTGTTTAGTAATTCCATAGATTCAAAGTTATTTATAAAGCACGTACATACTTTTTAAACTGTTCGCCTCGGTCTTCGTAACTCTTAAAGAGGTCGAATGATGCACAACAAGGACTTAGCAATACTGTCTCGCCTTTGTTTGCTAGCTTATAAGCCGCCTTCACAGCATCTTCCATTCCGGTATTGATATCGACAATTGGTAGGCCAAAACCATCAAAGAAAGCGTGTAGCTTTTCGTTGTGTAGACCAAGGAATACCAACCCCGAGCATTTTTCTTTTACCAACTCTGCAATTTCAGTATACTCATTGCCTTTGTCCTTGCCACCAATAATAAGTACAGTCTTAGTGGTCATGCTTTGCAATGCATACCAGCAAGAGTTAACATTGGTAGCCTTAGAGTCATTGATAAAGTCGATGCCTCCTACGCGTGCCACTTTCTCCAAGCGATGTTCCACGCCTTGAAAATCAGATAGTGCCTTGCGGATATCATCTTTGTCGATGCCTGCTACGTTGGCCGAAATACCTGCAGCAAGCGAATTGTATAGGTTGTGTTGGCCAGTCAAAGCTAGGCGCTCTTGCTCCATGTTGAAGTCGAACGGCTGTTTGATAGTCAACTCTTTGTCTTCAACATAGGCCACTGAGCCCTCCTCTTTAATAGCCGAGAAGGGGTATAGATGAGCCTCAATACCGTATTTCTTCAGTTCCTCCTTGATGATAGGATCATCGTTCCAAAAGATGAAAGCATCATCGGGAGTCTGATTTTGAGTGATACGGAATTTAGAGTTGATATAGTTTTGCATACAGTTGTCGTAGCGATCCAAGTGGTCGGGGGTGATGTTCATCAACACCGCTATATTGGCGCGAAACTGATACATATTGTCTAGCTGAAATGAACTTAGTTCTAGTATATAATAATCGTGTAGATCTTCTACCACCTGTAGCGCCAGACTCTTGCCGATATTTCCGGCCAATCCAACGTTCAAACCTGCGCTTTTAAAGATATGGTAGATAAGGCTAGTGGTAGTGGTTTTACCATTCGACCCCGTGATACAGATCATCTTGGCATGGGTGTAGCGCCCAGCAAACTCTATCTCTGAGATGATGGGTGTGCCTTGAGCCAATAGCTTATTGATGATAGGTGCTTCATTGGGGATACCGGGGCTTTTAATCACTTCGTCGGCATTGAGTATCAGCGCTTCGGTGTGTTGTCCCTCTTCCCAATCGATTTGGTGTTCATTGAGTAGAGTTTTATAGCGGTCGGCAATAGTCGACATGTCCGATACGAACGTGTCAAACCCCTTGCTCTTGGCTAATATTGCTGCTCCCGCACCGCTTTCGCCAGCTCCTAAAACTACTATTCTCTTTTTATTCTCCATTGCTCTATTGTCTTGTATGTTTATCTAACTTTTAGTGTAATGATAGTAATAGCTGCTAAGATGATGGTCACAATCCAGAAGCGGGTAGTGATTTTCGACTCATGAAACAGCGTTGTCGGTTTGGTAATAAGTACCTTGCAGCCCGGTTCTATCTGGCTGAGTGAGGTACGGAAATGGTCGTGAATAGGGGCACGTTTAAACACGCGTTGCTTCACGCCTTTGCGCTTACCTATCTTGTAATACACTCTTTGTAGTATCACCGATAGACTTTCGATAAAGAAGATACCGCATAGAATAGGTATAAGCAACTCTTTATGAATGGCTATGGCAAATACGGCAATGATACCACCTATGGTGAGACTACCGGTATCGCCCATAAACACCTGTGCAGGGTAGGCATTGTACCACAAGAACCCAATCATCGCCCCAATAAATGCACAGATAAAGATTACCAGCTCTTCTGAACCGGGGATATACATTATATTAAGGTAGCTGGCAAACTCGGCGTGGCTCGATACATAGGCCAATATCCCAAGGGTGGCCCCTATGATAGCTGAATTCCCCGCTGCCATTCCGTCCATCCCATCGTTGAGATTAGCACCATTAGACACTGCCGTTACCACTAGTATAGTGACAAATACGAATAATATCCATCCTGCTGTCTGTGCATAGTCGCCCATGAACGATACGAAGTCAGCGTAGTCTAAGTTGTTGTTCTTAAAGAAAGGTATGGTGGTTTGTGTCGATTTCACTCGGCTTTTCTCGTGCGTCACCACTATCTCTCCATTATCGGCATGGCGAGTTTCGATGTTCTCACACATCACCACGCTAGGGCTAAGGTAGAGTGTAAGGCCCACTATCAAGCCCAAACCCACCTGACCGATGATTTTGAATTTGCCGTGCAATCCCTCTTTGTCCTTTTTGAAGATCTTGATATAGTCGTCGGCAAAACCAAGTGCACCCAGCCATATGGTGGTGACTAGCATTAGCCACATATATACGTTGTGCAGCTTGCCAAGGAGTAGGCAAGGAATCAATATCGCCACAATAATGATGATACCTCCCATGCTAGGTACGCCCACCTTATTCACACCAAATGGGTCAATCTTAGCATCGCGTTGCACCTCAGTGATCTGTTTACTTTTGAGTAGCTTGATAAATCGTGAACCGAATATCGTTGAGATGAGAAGGGCCAAGATGATGGCCATCAACGCTCTAAAAGATACATACCCGAAGACACCTGCTCCAGGGAAATTGTATTTTTCAAGCCAATCAAATAGATAATATAGCATAATCTTTTGCTCGTCTTTTAGTTGTGAAACAGTTCTTTAAGTATCTCCTTGTCGTCAAAGTGATGTTTCACACCTTTCACATCTTGGTAGTTCTCGTGTCCTTTCCCGGCTACTAGAATCACATCACCCTTTTCGGCCAACATGCAAGCTGTCTTGATGGCCTCTTTACGATCGGCGATGCTGATTGTCTTGCGCATATCTTCTTTGTCGAGCCCGGCTAGCATATCGTTGATGATGTCCTGCGGTTCTTCGAAGCGTGGATTGTCAGAAGTAATGATAACTTTGTCGCTATAGCGTGCAGACTCTTTAGCCATGATGGGACGTTTGCCTTTGTCGCGATTGCCACCGGCACCTACTACTGTAATTACCTTTCCTCTTCCCTCTAATACACCATGAATGGCATTTAGTACATTAATCAGTGCGTCGGGGGTGTGAGCGTAATCTACAATAGCTGTGAATCCTTCGGGTGAGCGAACGGCATCAAAACGACCTGCGACAGAGTGCAAAGTGCTTAGCGCCACTAACACCTCTTCCTCTTTTTGTCCCAACAATATAGCCGTGCCATATACTGCCAATAGGTTAGAAGCGTTGAACTTACCTATGAACTGCACCATTAGCTCCTTGTTGTTAAATTCGAGTAACATCCCTTCGAAGTGAGACTCAAGTACACGGCCTTTAAAGTCGCTGAGGCTTCTTAATGAATAAGTGTAGACTTTTGAACGAGTGTTTTGAGTCATCACCAGCCCGTTTTTATCGTCGATGTTAGTCAAGCTGAAAGCCTCTTTTGGGAGATCATCAAAGAACTTCTTCTTTGCTTTCAGGTAGTTGTCTACTGTTTTATGATAGTCTAGGTGGTCGCGAGTGAGGTTGGTAAATATGCCACCTGCAAACTCTAGTCCGCTGATGCGTTTCTGCTCCACTGCATGCGAGCTAACCTCCATAAAGGCATAGTCGCAACCAGCATCCACCATCTGCCCTAGCAGCTTGTTTAGCGTGATAGGATCGGGAGTAGTGTGTTCGGTTGGTATTGCCTCGCCATCAATATAGTTGCACACTGTAGAGATGAGTCCGGCCTTATAGCCTAAGTAGCGAAATGTATCGTAAAGTAGGGTAGCGGTAGTTGTTTTACCGTTAGTGCCTGTTACACCTACCAATTTCAGATACTTAGTGGGGTTGCCAAAGAAAGCCGTTGCTACTTTGCCACATGCCTCTTCGCTATCTGCTATCTTGATGTATGTAACATCTTTAGTCAGCTCCTCTGGGAGATCTTCGCATAACACTGCTGTTGCACCTTTCTCTATAGCAGTAGCGATGTAGCGATGACCATCAGTCTGTGTGCCGCGCATAGCGATAAACAGATACCCTTGTTCAATATTTCTTGAGTCGATTTCCACTCCACCGATTTCGACATTGATGTCTCCATTCACTTCGAGTGGTTCTATATTCTTTATCAGTTCGTTTAACTTCATTATATCTAAGTCAATATTGTTGATTAATGTTGTTTCTTATCTCAAATCGAGTGTCACCGTTTGTCCTCTTCTTATTCGAGAACCTTGTGCTAGCGATTGTCTGTACACTTTTCCAGCTCCGTTTAGTCTCACCTTAAGTCCATTGCTTTCCATTAAGAATACAGCATCTTTGGCACCCATACCCACTGTGTTGGGCACAAGATCAGCCACCATGTTGCGTTCGTTGAGGCTTACTGCATTGTCAGAACTATTGGCTACCGACCATGTGTTTTGATTTCTAGGGAAGTTACCCTCCACTCTAGTATTTACTCGTAGGTCGCTCAGCACTTGTCTTGTTTCGGCAAAGTTGCCTGCTTTCACATCAGGAATAAATACGCTATTGGAGTCGACAGCGGCAGTTAATGGTAGATATAGATTCTTAGCATACACACGCTCGGCAATCTTTCCGAACACGCTACCCGCCATCATACCTCCAGAAGCTGGTAATCCGGGTTTGCGTATAGATACAATGCAACTATACTGTGGCTTATCAGCAGGGAAATACCCGGCAAAGCTCACTAGGTAGTTCATTGTTCCGCTTTTGTAGCCCGATGCCCCTTGGGACACCTGTGCCGTACCCGTTTTGCCTGCTACGGCAAACTGTTTGCTGCCGGCTGGTTTGGCTAGCCCGTCATACACCACCCTATACAAAATCTGTTGCATCTGTTGCAGTGTATTGTCCGAACATATTTTAGGATTGATTACCTCCGTTTTAATCTCTTCTACAACGCGTCCATCCTTTACGATCTCCTTAACAAACTTAGGCCTAACCATCACGCCGTTGTTGGCAATGGCATTGTAGAACGTCAAGATGTTGAGCGGTGGAACCTGCGTCTCGTAGCCGATACTCATCCATGGAAGAGTCGTTTTCGAGAAGTAGCGCTCGTTAGGGCCTTTGATATTGGGCTTACCCTCTCCCTTGATCTGTAGTTTTAGCGGTTGATCCAAACTCATTCGTTTTAGACCGTTGACAAACTTCTCAGGTTGGCTACCGTAATACTTATCAATCAAGTAAGATACACCCACATTGGACGAGTACATCATGATGTGAGTCACATCAATCTTGCCGTATCCACCCCTGTGCCAGTTGTGGTCCCTCATTCGGCTGCCATGCATATTGTACACCCCGTTGCCTGTGTCCACCTCCGTGTCGGGTGTGATATAACCATCTTCCATAGCCACCATCATAGAGGCCGTTTTGAAGGTCGATCCGGGTTCTAGCATATCGCTGATAGCGTGGCTGTCCATCTCGTAATAGTTTCCATCTTTTCCCTTCTGCATATTTACGATGGCTTTCACTTCGCCTGTGGCTACTTCCATTAGCACCACTACACCAACGTGGCCATTGATTTCGCGCAATTTGTCGACAAGCGCCTTCTCGCAGATATCTTGCATGCCCACATCAATAGTAGTTACCAAGTCGCACCCATCTTCGGCAGGTACATCTACGATGTTTACATATTTGTTTCTCACTTTTTGGCGGCGGGTGTTTCCGTCTTTTCCTCTTAGCAAGCTGTCATAGGCTAGCTCTATACCGCTTCGTGCTCCTTGTGAAGCGTCGGCATATACACTACCCAGCGTGTGAGCGGCCAAAGTACCAAATGGTTTCTTGCGGTTGTTATAAGCCTGATGGTGAAAACCGCCGGCATATTTGTTTTTGTTGAATATAGGCAGCTCTTTAATCTGCTTGTACTGAATATATGATATACGTTTAGGGTAGAGCAAGAAGTTGCGTGCCTTTTTGCGTCTTCCTTCCTCCAGAATACGTTTAAACTGAGCAGGAGAACGATCAGGCAATATGCGGCTCAATCCCTCGCATACCTCATTGATGTGCACTTTGAATAGCAGGGAGTCTTTCTTTGCACCGCCTGCCAAAAAGTCCATGTATATGCGATATTCGGGTAGAGAACTAGCCATCAGCTTACCGTCAGAAGAGAGGATATTACCACGATTGGGTTTTACCGGAACATTCTCTTTCACGAAGCGGTCGGCCACTTCCTGCCAATAATCCTTTTGGAAGAACATAATTACGGAGGCCTTGATGATAATGGCCACGGCCATCACAATAAAGATTAAGGCAATACCATAGTAGCGGGTGATTATGTTTTTATTAATATTGGACACTGTTGTTTCTTGATCAGTTTGTTAGCAATCTGTTTCTATCTCTTGATGATATAAGGCGGGTTGGTCGAAATCTTTACACTCTCTTCTTTTCCGGCGATATGTTCTTCAATGCGCGATTGTCGGCTCCTCTCCATTAGTTCGGAGTTGCGCGTCAATGCGTCATACTTTACATCAATCAACTCTTTGCGTAAACGGTCAATCTCGAGCACCTTCTGTTGCGCCACATATCGGTTGTTGATATACAGCATCAAAAGAAGCATGATTAATATCAGCAGTTTTAGTTGTCGGCGAAAGAAGTCCATCATCAAGATGTCTCCTCCCATAAAACTCTTCAGTGAGCTTTTTTTCTTTTTCTCATCTGTCTGCTTCATATCTCCTTAGTTCTGATTAGTGTCGTTTACTTTAATGCTTCTATTGTTTTATTGCTATGCGCAGCTTGGCGCTTCGCGATCTAGGGTTGCGTTCTATCTCTTCGTCGTTGGGCACAATCACCTTATTGCTCAATGGGCGAAGGGGCGATTTTACATTACCGAAGAAGTCTTGTTCCATCTTGCCTTCTACATTCCCCGTTTTCATGATGTTCTTCACCATTCTGTCTTCTAGAGAGTGATAAGTGATGATTACTAATCGTCCGCCGGGTTTTAGCGCTTCGATGGCCGAGTAAAGCATCTCTTTGAGTGCTTCCATCTCTTGATTCACCTCTATGCGAAGGGCCTGAAACACTTTAGCCAGCTCTTTCTTTTCGCGTTCGCGACCAAAGAGTGGTTTGATTATTTCCAAGAACTCGTCTATGGTGTTGATTGATTTCTCTGCACGTTTCTTCACCAAAGTAGCAGCTATCTTGCGACTGTTTTTCAACTCCCCATAGAGGTAGAAGATATCAGCCAACTTCTCTTCGCTAAATGTATTGACGATGTCGGCAGCAGTTAGTCCGGCACGTTTGTTCATACGCATATCTAGTGCGCCCGAGAAGCGAAACGAGAAACCGCGTTCGCTGTCGTCGAAATGGTGTGATGACACACCTAGGTCGCCCAGTATGCTATCTACTTCACCGGCTTCGTAGTAGCGCAGGAAGTTTTGTAGGTAGCGGAAATTGCTACGAACAAATGTAAACTGTGGAGCGTCGGGTATATTGCGCTCAGCATCTTCGTCTTGGTCGAACCCAAATAGACGGCCGTTTGCACCTAGGCGTGAGATGATTTCACGCGAGTGACCACCACCACCAAAGGTTACATCGACATAGGTGCCATCTGGTTGAATATCCATAGCATCTACGCTCTCTTTTAAAAGTACCGGAATGTGATATACCGGTTGTTCTTGCTCCACTCTCATTAATTATATTTTATAATAGGACTAACATTTGCAAAAATACATAATTATAAATTATAATTTAAGGACTTTGTGCCGAAAATAGGGAATAAAGTTATCAACAGATTGTTAAAAACCAACCTTTTGCACGATGAGGAAAGGAAATGGGCTGCGTTGTGTGGTGCATATGAAAAAGAGCGAGCAAAAACCCATCTAAGGCATTGCTCGCTCTTTACTGTTGTGCTATTAAAATCTAAATGTTTGCTTTGAATGTGATTGAACTTATTCTTGCTATGTGTGTTTCTATCTAAAGTCTTTTAATTCTTGTTGAAGCTTCTGGCGGGTAAAGAATATTCTACTCTTCACCGTGCCAAGTGGTAAATGCAATCTTTCTGCAATCTCGCGATATTTAAATCCCGAAACATGCATGGAGAAAGGCACCTTATACTCTTTGGGTAGCCCTGTAACAATGCGGCGCATCTCTTTGAGGTCGTAAGAGCCTTCGCTACTTTCCAACCCATTGTTTTGAGATTGATTGATGTGGAAAAGGTTGTCGGTTTGGTCAATAAAGGTTTGGTCACGCACCACTTTGCGATAGTTGTTGATAAAGATGTTACGCATGATGGTATACATCCATCCCTTGAAGTTGGTGTCGGGCAAAAACTTGTCCTCATTGTCTAGCGCCTTCAACGATGTTTCTTGTAAAAGGTCGTTGGCTTGCTCGCGATCGGTTGTTAGTTTGTAGGCAAACCTCAAAAGCTCATCTTGAACTCCTATCAAGTCTTTTCTGAAACTTAAGCTTTTCATAAGCGATGCTTTTAGATTGTGAATTTTTACAGGGGCTTTGTGATACAATGTTAACCAGAATTTCTCTTTTCGATGGGATGAATTCAGTCTTAAAATAGCCCGAAAACTGTTTTTTGATAGTTTTTGGGTGCTGTTTCAGTTAGTTTTTAGGTGTTTTTGATAGTTTTCCCCCTTTTGCTTTTGATTTGATAATTAAATAATTAGGGTATCCATTTGTTAACTGGCTATTTTGTCGCTGTTCGATATTTTCCTAAATCTTTTTCACGTCAAAAAGAAAAGGTAAATGTCAATCTTTTAGGCTGCTATATTGACATTTACCTTACTTTTTTACTACTTGCTTACTAAAAGTCTAGTTGTTTTTGTGTCTCCTGAAAACTGAGAAATCGGTTGTGAGAAATGTTATCCTTGAAACTAATCTTTTATGCGCTTAGCGCTTCCTGCATATTGCGAAATGTCTCTTTAATTCTTTTGTCTCTAAGTTCTTTGCTTAGTTCGCTGAGTGAGCATACCTCTGTTTTTGAACTCTCCGAAATACTAGGAACTATCATTTCGCCTTCTTGGCGAGAATAGTCTATAAACGATGAGTGGCGAATGGCTCTACGATAATTGATGAAAACGGTGACATGTAACAATACGTAGAGGAAGCTTTTTAATGTAGAGGTTTCCGGGTGTGCTCCTATTTGTCTATTTGCAGCCTCTTTGTAAGCCTGATATAGACTATTGACATAGTTAAGGTGAAGGGTAAGCCTAACCAATGATCCAGACAGGCTGGTTACCGAATGGCTTAAACCCTGTTTTGAACTGAGACTTTTCATATTTGTTCCTTTTATTATTTACTGCTACCTTTTATTTATATTGCAAAACTAAGGCATATTTTAAGGAACGGAGGTGAGAAACTCTCTTACTTCTTACCATTTTCTATCAAATGAGAATAATACCCCTAAAAATGATAGAAAATGGGTGCTTTTACTCCTGTTTTCTGGCATTGGAGTAAACAGAATGGAAAATTGACGAGGAAATGTGCGGTAAATTCACTGCTTTGATAGCCTTTCGACATTGATCTTTAGATTATTGTTATCTATAATGTGATGAAAGCAATGACTGAATCGATTCGGCGGCACTACAACCTGTTGTTTAGTTTCTGAAGTCTTTTAATTCATTTTTCAATCTCAATCGGGTCACATAAATGCGGCTCTTGATGGTTCCGATGGGAATATCGAGCATACTCGCAATTTCTCTATACTTAAATCCCGATGCATGTAGCGAAAAGGGTACTTTCATATCTTTGGGCAATTCGTTTACTATCTTCCACATCTCCTTCAGGTCATATGACTTCTCGATGTAGTTCAAGTCGCATTCCGTCATTAGAGCGCTTTGTTGCTGCCGCTCTTCTTCTTCTTCGCAAATGCTGTTACGAGCCACCTTGTGATAGTTGTTGATAAACAGATTGCGCATAATGGTGTAGAGCCAGCTCTTCATATTGGTATGAGGCTGAAACTTATCTTCGTTATCAAGCGCTTTTAAGGATGTCTCTTGAAGTAGGTCGTTGGCCTGGTCGTAATCTGTCGTTAACTTGTAGGCAAATCGATAAAGTTCTTCTTGAAACCTTATGAGTTCCGTTTTGAATGTAAGATTTTTCATAAAATAGATATAAGCTTGTTGCTAGTAGTTTGTTTTGTTGAGACGAAGATATTAATAATAAATAACATTTGAACAATAAAATATTTCTTTTTTGCTAGTTTTGAACGATTTATGTCATTTTTTGGGTGGTATTTGATAGTTTTTGGGTGGTTTTCCGGTACAAATCTGATGGTTTTTCTACCTAAAAAGATGAGCCATCAGGATTTTAATTCTCCTTGACGGCCCATCTTAAATCATAAATGCCTGTAAGTTTTTGTTGTCGAGTATGCGAATCTTTCGAAACCTATACTACTTTCTGCCTTGTCGATAGTTAGCCACCATTTGGGTCATTGCCGCGCGGTCATCTCTTAGCATAACTATCGACTCGACAGAATATTTATCATCTGAAATCTTTCAACTCCTGTTGCAGTTTCTGGCGAGTGAAGAATATTCTGCTCTTCACAGTGCCAAGAGGTAGCGCTAGTTTTTCAGCAATCTCGCGGTATTTAAAACCGGAAAGATGCATAGAGAATGGTACTTTATACTCTTTAGGGAGAGCATTCACTATACGGCGCATCTCTTTAAGGTCGTATGAGCTTTCGCTGCTTTCAAAACCCAAATCTTGCGACTGGTTGATATGATAAAGATTATCGGTTTGATCTACAAAGGTTTGGTCGCGCACCACCTTGCGGTAGTTATTGATAAAGATATTGCGCATAATGGTATACATCCATCCTTTGAAGTTAGTGTCAGGCAAGAACTTGTCTTCATTATCCATTGCTTTCAACGAGGTTTCTTGCAACAAATCATAAGCTTCTTCACGATCGGTGGTTAGCTTATAAGCAAATCTCAATAGCTCATCCTGTAGGCTAATAAGGTCTTTTCTAAAACTCAAGTTGTTCATTTTGATTTTTATTTAGTAAGGTGAATATTCGCTTTCTTTTCACAATGCAATTTTAGTCTCTATTATCAAAAGCGATGGGGGTGAAATGAGCAATAATGAGCGTATAATCTATCAAATGATTATATTGAGATGTTTTTTGTTAGTTTTTAGGTGTTTTTTATAGCAAAACAGTTGTCTGTCGCAACTAATTTATTAGAAAATATAATGAATAACTAAAAAGAATCACTTAATTTTGCCACAGCTTTTATTTAGAATAGATGGCCGACGATAGTTTATTTATAGTTGATATTGATAAAATACTTCGCGATAAAGCCCCGAAGTATAATAAGTATATACCACGTTTTGCGAAGTCTTATCTAAAAAAGATAATACACCAAGACGAGATTAATGTGTTTTTGCTCGAATCGAAAGATAAGCTTGGTGTAGAGTTTCTAGAGGCCTGTGTAGGCTTCCTTGATGCGCATTTGGTGGTCAAAGGCGAAGAAAATCTACCCAAAGATGGTCTTTGTACATTTGTATCGAATCACCCTCTAGGCGCTGCCGACGGTGTATCGCTTGGGTATATTTTAGGGAAACATTATGAGGGTAGAGTGAAGTATCTAGTTAACGATCTCTTGATGAACCTTCATGGGTTGGCCCCACTTTGTATTCCTATCAACAAGACGGGCAAACAGTCGAAAGATTTTCCACGTATGGTGGAGGCTGGTTTTGCATCAGATAGTCATCTTATTATGTTCCCCGCCGGACTCTGCTCGCGCAAGCAGAATGGTGTTATTGCCGATTTGGAATGGAAAAAGACATTTATCACAAAGAGTGTTCAAGCTCAACGCGATGTGGTGCCCATTCATTTTGATGGACGTAACTCTGACTTCTTTTACAATCTTTCCAACCTCTGCAAGAATATGGGTATTAAGTTTAATATCGCAATGCTCTATCTGGTAGACGAGATGTTTAAGAATAAACATAAGACATTTACCGTTACTATTGGTAAACCTATCCCCTGGCAGACTTTCGATGATTCGAAGACACCTGCCGAATGGGCGCAATATGTGAAGGATATTGCATATAAACTTTAGCAAGCTAGACAAGAATAACTACATATATAATATGGAAGAAATTATTGCACCTGTAAGCAGAGAGCTTTTGAAAGCTGAACTTACGGAGGACAAAAGACTTAGAATGACAAACAAGAGTAATAATCAGATTTATATTATTACTCACCACGACTCACCAAATGTGATGGTTGAAATTGGTCGCCTCCGCGAAATAGCTTTTCGTGCAGCTGGGGGTGGTACAGGCAAATCTATCGACATCGACGAATTTGATACGATGAACAATCCCTACAAGCAGTTGATTGTGTGGAATCCTGAAGCCGAAGATATTCTAGGCGGTTATCGTTATATCTGTGGCGACGAGGTGCAGTTCGACGAGAAGGGTGAGCCTATATTGGCTACATCGCACATGTTCCACTTCTCCAATAAATTTATTAAAGATTATCTACCGACTACCATAGAGCTTGGACGCTCGTTTGTGACACTCGAATATCAATCTACTCGCGCAGGCAGTAAAGGGCTTTTTGCTCTCGATAACTTGTGGGATGGACTGGGTGCGCTCACAGTAGTGATGCCCAATGTGAAGTATTTCTTTGGCAAGGTAACGATGTATCCTTCGTATCACCGTCAAGGACGTGATATGATTCTTTATTTCTTGAAGAAGCATTTCGAAGATAAAGATAGCTTGATAGCTCCGATGACTCCGCTGCTTATTGAAGCAGACGAACAAGAGTTGTCCGAACTATTCCGCGAGGAGTCATTCAAGGAAGATTATAAGATATTGAATAAAGAGGTGCGCAGCTTTGGCTACAACATTCCTCCACTTGTCAATGCGTATATGAACCTCAGCCCCACTATGCGTATGTTTGGTACGGCTGTCAACGACGAGTTTGGTGATGTGGAAGAGACAGGCATCTTAATTGCTGTAGACGAGATACTAGAAGATAAGTATGTTCGCCACATCCAGTCCTTCATTGAAGAGCACCCCGAACTATGCGAAATCACGTCGGGGGCCAATAAGGTCTTTACACCGCAGGCAAGCTGTTGCCGTTAATCTTACGATAAAGATCCAAAGCAAATACATCGGTCATTCCCGATATATAATCCAATACCGCCTGTACTCTGTCAAAGAGTGCGGGCGCTTTTATTTGGTACTGGCTCGATACGCGGTCTATAAGTAACTTGGAGTAGGCACGTTCGGGCGATGTTACCGCCTCAATCATCAGTTCAAGCAAGGTACTAATAATCTGGAAACCCGCCAGCTCTATGTCGAGCACATCGCGCGAACAGTAGATGCGCTGAGCCGATAGTTTTGCGCTATCTTTATAAGCTTGTCGTGGCAGCGGGCTGATATGTCTAATCAGTGGTCCGTCGAACTCTCCGCGGAGTATAGTGGCTTCGTTTTCTACAAATACCCTTTTACATTCATTGATAAGTAGTCCGATAACCGAAGAACGTAGGTAGGCTATCTGTTCGTTTACATCGCTCACACGTTCGAAGGTTTCTTCGAAGCGAGCCTTGCGTGCATCATCAAAGTAGGCCATAAGCAGTTCTTTGGTCTCTGCTGTGGTAAGTATCTTTAGTTTGTGGGCATCCTCAATATCCATCATCTGGTAGCAGATATCATCGGCGGCCTCTACTAAGTAGACTAGCGGATGACGAACATAGCGCAGCGGACTATCCTGCACTTTAATAAGTCCTAGATCGTCGGCAATGGTACGAAATGAGTCTTCTTCGCTGATGAAGAAACCAAACTTCGGCTTGCTGCCGGCTAAAGAGGACGAGAAAGGATACTTCACTATAGAGGCGAGGGTAGAATAGGTCATGGCAAAACCTCCTTTGCGGCGTCCTTCAAACTGATGTGTCAACAGGCGAAAGGCATTGGCGTTCCCTTCAAAGTGAATCAGGTCGTTCCACTGCTCGGGAGTGAGCTGCTCTTTTAGGCATATACCTTTCCCTTCCGAGAAGAAGGTGCCGATGGCTTTTTCTCCCGAGTGTCCAAAGGGTGGGTTACCCATATCGTGAGCTAAGCAAGCAGCCGAAACAATAGAACCTATCTCGGTGATAAAGCTATCTTTCAACTCAGGATGCAGCTCGATGAGTTCGCGGGCCACATCATTGCCTAGCGAGCGCCCTACGCACGATACCTCTAGACTATGCGTCAGACGATTGTGTACAAAGATGCTACCCGGAAGAGGAAATACCTGTGTCTTGTTTTGCAGACGGCGAAAGGGTGCAGAGAAGATAAGGCGGTCATAGTCGCGTAGAAATTCCGAACGATTTTCTTGACGTTCGCTATGATAGGCTTCCATACCAAAACGCTTAGCCGAGATTAGCTGTTGCCAGTTCATTGCGGCCTTGTTTTCCTTTTTCTCTTGTTGCATCATTTCTCCTCTTTTAATGTGATGATAATTATCACAAAGTTAAGCGATTTCCATAGAATTTATGTATTTTCGCCCTTGAATATAGAAATTATACCGCACTATGCAAGTCAAAATCATAAACCGTTCCAATCACCCACTTCCCGCCTACGCCACAGCTTTGTCGGCAGGTATGGACCTTCGTGCCAATCTTACCGAACCTATTACTTTGCAACCTTTGCAACGTTGTTTGGTACCCACAGGTCTTTACATCGCTTTACCTCCGGGCTACGAAGCTCAGGTGCGCCCACGTAGTGGTTTGGCTTTGAAGAAGGGAATCACTGTACTCAACTCACCCGGAACGGTGGATGCCGACTATCGTGGAGAGATTTGTGTCATCTTAGTCAATCTTTCGTCGGAGAGTTTTGTTATTGAAGATGGCGAACGTATAGCGCAGATGGTCATAGCAAGTCACGTACAGGCCGAATGGCATGAGGTGGAAACACTTGACGAGACTGAGCGTGGAACCGGAGGCTTTGGTCATACCGGTAAAAAATAATTCAAACTCCCTAAGCCGATGAAGTTTCATAAACTAGTACTAGCTGCCACCTTGCTGATTGGGTTGACCGCTTGCGGAACATCCAAGAAGACAGTGCAGTCGCCCTATGCCCAGGCCATAGAGTTGTCCGAAGCCGAACAGCGTCGATTCGACTACTATTTCCTAGAGGCTGTTAAGCTACGCAACCTTAAAGAGTACGATGCTGCCTTCGAACTGTTGCAGCATTGCTTAGCTATCAATCCCACAGCTGCATCGGCCCATTACGAGATGTCGCAATACTATATGTTCTTGCGACAATTGCCAAGTGCGCAGAAGTCCATGGAGCAAGCTTTGCTCTACGACCCCAATAACTATTGGTATGCACAGGCGCTAGTCAACTTATATCAACACCAGAACCTCAACGATAAGGCTACTGCTTTGCTCGAAGATATGGTGGTTCGCTTTCCCAAGCGTCGCGAATCGCTCTACTCGCTTGCCGAGCTGTATGGCCGTACCGAAGATTACGATAAAGTGATTAATACCCTCGACCGCATAGAGCAGAGCATGGGCAAAAGTGAGGAGCTATCCATGGAGAAGTTCCGCATCTATTGGCAAAAGAATGACTCCGTGAAGGCGTTTCGCGAGGTAGAAGGGTTGGTCAACGAATATCCTCTAGATTACCGCTATCGTGTACTCTATGGTGACGTGCTGATGCAGAATGGTAAAACAGATGCTGCACTTACAGCGTTCAATCAAGTGCTCGAGGCAGAGCCCGACAATGTGATGGCACTTCTATCTATGGCTTCCTATTACGATCAGACGGGCCAAGACTCGCTCTATCAGAGTCAGCTAGACCATATATTGTTCAACAAGCAGATTGCTCCCGACGATAAGCTCAATGTGATGCGTCAGATGGTGCTTCGCAATGAACAGCAAGGAGCAGATAGCACACAAATCATCAATCTTTTCGAGAAGGTGATTAAGATAGATACCGAGGACGACCAGATTCCGATGCTCTATTCTCAATATTTATGGTCGAAGGGGCTAGAAGATCAATCGGAACCAATCTTGAAACAGATACTTCAGATAGACCCTACCAATAAAGCTATTCGTCTGATGGCTTTGCAGCTCGCAGCTCGTAAGAGCGACTACACGGCTATAGAGGCAATTTGCGAACCGGGCATCGAAGCTACTCCCGAAGTTCTAGAGTTCTACTTCTACCTAGCTATCGCTTACAATAATGCCGAGAAGACAGAAGAAGCTTTAAAAGTAACTCAAATGGCGGTGAAACAGATCAATGCTCAGACACCCAAAGAGTTGGCGGGCGACTTCTACTCCATAATGGGCGACCTTTATCACACCCTCAACCAGGTAGAAGAGGCTTACGCTGCTTACGATACAGCCTTGGATTACAACCCCAATAATATTGGTGTGCTCAACAACTATGCCTACTATCTTTCGGTGGAACGCAAAGAGCTGGACAAGGCCGAAGAGATGAGCTACCGCACCATAAAAGCGGAACCCGAAAATTCAACCTATCTCGACACTTATGCATGGATACTCTTCGAGAAAGAGAACTACCCTTTAGCGCTTATTTATATCGATAAGGCCCTTCAGAGTGGCGGTGATGACAGTAGTGTAATAGTAGAGCACGCAGGAGATATCTACTATATGAATGATAAAAAAGAGGAAGCATTAAAGCTTTGGAAACAAGCACAAGAGATGGGGAGCGAATCGAAAACGCTTACCGACAAAATACGTAAAAAGAGATATATCGCAGAATGAAGAAATACTTATTCTTATTAATAGTGATGGTGGCCCTATGGGGGTGTAAGAGTTCGCAGAAAACGATTCTTACTACACCTACAGCTCCAGTAGTGGTAGCTCCACAATATCTTTCGTCGCGTCTGCAACTGACGCTACCCGAGAAGGTGGGTGGTCAAGAACTTAACGGCACGATGAAGATGAAGCAAGGCGAACTGATTCAGATCTCATTACTGATGCCCATTCTTCGCACCGAGATATTGCGACTAGAGGTGATGCCCGAACAGATGTTGCTTATTGATAGAATGAACCGACGCTATGTAGTAGCAAATGGCGACGACATGAAACGCATTTTCCGTGGACAATTCAGTTTTGGAGAGCTCGAAACGATGCTGACCGATGCTTCCAAGGCCGGAGGCAGCACGCTTATTAAAGGGGCCGACTTAGGACTAACCCCATTTGGGGATGCAGAGATCAAGCTCTTTGACTTCTCGGCAGCTCCTCTTCAACTGGAAGCCTCCAAGCTGTCCGACCGATACAAACAAATTTCTATTGAACAACTCATGCAAATGCTTCAGAATAGTCTATGATGATGCGTTATCTTTTTATATTGCTTCTAGGTCTTGCTTGTCTGCCTCTTTCTGCTCAAACTAATAAGCAGATAAAGGAGCTGGAGGGACGTAATGTCAACTTGCGTAAGGAGATTGCAGAAGCCGATGAGCTGCTGAAATCGACTAAGAAAACGGTGAACGAACAGCTCAATGCTATCAACGTGTTGAATGGTCAGATATCACAGCGTAAGTCATATATAGATGCATTGCAAAAAGATATAGCTATCGTAGATCGCGAAATGAGCGAGCTTCGCAAAACGTTGAACAAATTGCAAGGCGAACTCAAAGAGCGTCAGAAACTGTATGAGGCTTCAGCTCTCTACCTCTATCGCAACCGTTCCATTCAAGATAAGCTGATGTTTATCTTCTCGGCAAAGAATCTCAATCAATCTTACCGCCGTATGCGCTATATGCAGGAGTATTCCGATTATCAGCGCCGTCAAGGTGAAGAGGTGATGAAGAAGCAAGAACAGGTACGCACTAAGCAAGCCGAGCTTGCATCGGTCCTATCTACCAAACAGGCTTTGTTGAAGTCGCAAGAGGAGGAACGAAAGACGCTTGACGGACAAGAGAAGGAACGCCGCACCCTACTTGCTTCGATGCAAAAGCGTCAGAAATCACTCCAAGCGGAGGTGAACAAGAAGAAACGTGAACAAGAACGTCTCAATGCGCGCATCGATAAACTGATAGCCGAGGAGATTGAACGCGAACGTAAACGTGCTGCCGAAGAGGCGCGCAAACTAGCCGAGGCTAAGAAAAAGAAAGAGGCAGCGGCTAAGGCAAGTGCTGCTAAAGGTGGCTCAACCGCAAGTAAGCCAGCTACCTCTACCAAGCCGGCTACAACTACTCCTATGCCTGCGGCTTCGAAGGCTGTCGATACCAAACTATCGGCTAGCTTCGCCCAGAATAGAGGTAAACTACAGCGCCCTGTGTTGGGCTCATCGGTCGTGGTGGGTCACTATGGGCAGTATGCTGTAGAGGGGCTGCGCAATGTGCGCCTCGACAATAAAGGGATGGATTTACAAGCCAAACCCGGTACGCAAGCCTGCGCTATCTTCGATGGTAAGGTAACGGGTATCTTCCAGCTCAATGGCATGTTCAATGTCTTGATACGTCACGGCTCTTATGTGTCGGTTTATTGTAATCTGGCATCGGTGTCGGTGAAGAATGGCGATGAGGTAAAGACGCGTCAACCTATTGGAGTGATCTATACCAACAAGGCCGACAACAACCGTACGGTGCTCCACTTTCAGTTGCGTAAAGAGAAAGAGAAGGTCAACCCCGAACCTTGGTTCACGAGATAGCCTTCCCTTCATTAATTAGTGTAATCTATATTATTGCTCTTCTAGAATCACCACATCCCACGGCTGTAAGGTGAGCAAATCGCCTGCCTCTACTGCTCGGTGGGATAGTAGCTCTTGACTCTTTGCAAACGGGTTGGCCAGTTGCTTTTGTTCTGCGCTATAGTTAAACAAGTAGTGAAGCTTTTTACCTTGATTTGACGTGCCCGAACGAACAATGAGTGGGAATCGAAGTTGGCTATCGTCTATCAAACCGGCATCTTCTGCTGCTTTGCGCACCACGGCATCCATTAGTTCTTGCGATGGATAGGTGCCCACGTAGGTCATTCGCCCTTTCCCATAATCGTTTACTGTAATTACCGGCCAGTTGCCAAAGAAAGGATGATCCGCATAGGCCAGCGCAGTGGCTGTTTCTGGAATCAGCATTTCATACCAATCACTAATCTGATCGTTGCTACCGAGGAGGTAGGGATTGTACTTTAGCTTTAATTTGCCAATGGTGGAGAATTCTTGATAGTAAAAGCCACAAGCGTTGCGCAATGGACCCGGAGCTAACATGGCTCTAACGGCAGAATGCTCATTGCAATAGGCGCTTTTATAAAGCATCACCACATGCCCTCCCGCTTCGATAAATTGATCGATCTTCTGCAACAGACTATCAGTGGCCACGTAGAGTGGCGGAATAACAAGCATCTCATAGCCCGCGAAATCGTGGTTCTTATCGCATGAAAGGATATCGGTTTCGATATTCTGATTGTAGAGTGCCCGGTGTACCAATTCGATAGGATAGTTCTCTTTGGAAGAGTAGGGCATAAACTGCAAGGCATGATAAGAGTCGTGACTGTAGAGAATGGCCACTTTATTCGCTTTCTGTAGATTGGTGAGTTTTGGGCCTATTCGTTTCAACTCGTCGGCCGTAGTTTTAAATTCATTATAAACGCGATTGGGTTGCAGGTCGTGTCCCAAGATGCCGCGCCAATAGGTCTCTTGTCCGTAGTGCAAAGTGGCCCAGTGCCAATACTCCACCATGTTTGCCCCCGAAGCCAAGTGCCCATACATATTCTGTCTTAGCTGATTATCGTAAGGAGGGTATTGTCCTTTTGCATCCCATCCTATACCCTGAGCATTGGTTTCCATCACAATATAATTACCCTTTTTCACTCTTCGCATAAAGTCTCCGGCATAGGCAATCTGCTGTCCGTCTTGCTTATCTTGCACACTATGATATACATTGATGGCCGGATAGTCCATCTGTCGGAAACTTTCGATTTGGTCTATATTATGAAAAGCAGGCATAAAACAATGGGTTACAAACTGATCGTTGCGCTTATATTCGTTTACAATATCGCATTGCCAGTTCAAGAAGTCGGCAACCGATTGGCGGTTGTATCGCTCCCACTCATTTTTGTAGGAGGGATTAGTCACCCCTTCGCGCGAGTAGAATTCATCCCACTTATTTATATTCATCCCCCAGTAGCTCAGTCCCCAAGCTCTATTCAGCGAATCAAGATCGTTGTTGAAACGCTTCCTTACATAATCGCGAAAACCATCGGAGTATCCGGGATTATTCATGTTGCGTGTTTCTGTTTCATTATCTACCTGGAAGCCTATGATAGCAGGATGATTGGCATAACGCTCCATCATTTTGCGGATGATGCGCTCACTGTACTGCAAAAACACAGGGTGGGTGAAATCCATATTTTGGCGAATGCCGTAATGGGCTTGTCTGCCATCTAAGTAATTGATGAGCACTTCGGGATGCTTCTTAGCCAACCAAGCAGGCATTGAATAGGTCGGTGTTCCTAGAATAACCTGTATGCCTGCTTCGTGCATCTTCTGGATGATGCGATCCATCCACTCAAATTGGAATTGCCCCTCTTGAGGTTCGAATATACCCCAAGCCGATTCGCCTACGCGAACCACCGACAACCCTGCCTCTTTCATCAGTCGGATATCTTCATCGAGACGCTCTTCGGGCATATATTCGTGGTAATAGGCAGCTCCATAGAGCACATTATCAAACGTGTATTGAGCTTGAATGGATAGTTGCGTAGCAAATATCAAGGCACACAGCAATAGTAGTTTCTCTTTCATAAGACGATTAGATTAAGTAGATACAATTTAAGTATTATTTTTTGATTTATAGTTACTAATCATCTTAAATGTTACTGTTCCCTTCGTAGCACTATCTGATTGCTGTACTGCTTCTCCGCTTTTTTGTACAACTCTATGAGCTTCGTATATTCGTCCTTAGGGTAGACTCCGCTTCGTATAGTCAGACAGTGGGTGATATCGATAGTCTCCTCTGACGGTGTGATAGTAGAGACGAACGACCCAAACTTATTGTCGATAGTGATGTTTTGGGGCATCGCTTCAATGGCATATCCTTCCGGAATGATTAGCTTGATGTGATCTGTGTCTTTATATCCATAGCCGATATGCACATCCTGTTCTCTTTCCTTGCTGTTAGTAGGAACTCCGCTCTGGCGGAATATATTGGCAGGGATAAAGAGTCTATTGCCCGTTTTGTTACCGTATTGACTCGTTTGTAGGGTGTAGTCAATGTCTATCTGTGGCGAAGATTCCTTCGTTTCGTTCACTCTAATCTCTCCAATAACTGCATTTCTTAAGCCTAGGTTCTTACGGATATACTCTTTTTGTCTGTTATCGTCTAGCTTTGCAAATCCATTTGTACTTTCATATTGGAATAGCCGTGCCGATTCTCGAACTTCAATGCGGGCACTGCCATTACCTTCTAGAGTCACAACTGCACTCTTCTCTTGCGTGTT
The DNA here is from genome assembly GCA_947074205.1 of uncultured Bacteroides sp. GTDB lineage: Bacteria > Bacteroidota > Bacteroidia > Bacteroidales > Bacteroidaceae > Bacteroides. The sequence continues at coordinate 99,142 of CAMTOQ010000003.1, forward strand.
GAGGCTGTCCTGGTAGGTCGGAAGGTGTGTTAACTGGCCCCCATCTTCGGTTATTAATAGGGCCTGATGCCCTGCTATGGCGTTGTGAATATAGCCAAAAGGTAGTTGAGGATTAGTGCACTCTAGCCACAAGGTGTCTCCCTGAAGGGGTACTTGTAGTATCACGTGATTCATCTGGTTGGCACTGGCGAAGTCGTCTAGCAGTTCCTTGTTTATAGTGCTGATGACGGTGTAGACCGATGGAATATCGATAACCTTGAGCATAGCCGCCATATAGTTGGACAGTGCCTTGCAATCGCCAAACCCGGTGCGATAGACTTCGCTGGCAGGAGAGGGCTGCATTCCTCCGATACCCAACTGAATGCTGACATAGCGAGTGGTAGCTGCCAGATGATTGTAGAGCGTCTTCACTTTGTCGCGGCTGTTTGTATAGGGCGACGTGATTTGGCGAATCTTCTCTTTGGCTTCTTCGGGCAATTCGTCCCTCCCTTTTAGTAGTTCTAACTGCCACTTGCCGTAGTTGTTCCAATTGCTGATGTCTCCTTTACTTCCATCAAACAAAAAAAGGGTAGGAGCAAATAGCACTCTAGGTGTACGCTCCATAAATGTAGCTCCAAAGGTCTCTTGCTCTAAGACTTGTAGGCTTGACAGGTTAGCTGAGACTAGGGTGGTGCCGTCTGCTCTCTTCTCCTCCTTTATTTGGGTAGTAGTATTGACTGCTTTATAGCGGCATTCTACTCCCTGTGGTAGGCTTAGACTATAGTCGGCTTGCTGCACCTCCAAGTTGTAGCCGAATTGGGGTGCGAAGTTGGGGAAACCAATCAATCCATCTTTGTATTTCACCTCCCATTCGTAGTTCACGGTAACGGGGAAAGAGGGTAGCTGACATTCATAGAAGTACATATAGTCGTCACTAGTGAGCCCCGATGAATACTCCGTCATGGTTAGATCAGCACGCTTTATCTTGCGAATCACTTTGCCGTTCTTGTCAATTACTTCTCCCGAGAACTTCCGAAGTGAGGAGAACTTATCGCACATACAGCTAAAGTCGGCCAATGATCGTCCCTTTGCATTTAGGATAATGATGCTCAATGTCTCTTTCTTTACGGCACTGGTTGCCGATTCGCACACCACTTCTGTGGTGGCATTTTGGATAATGGCATAGGTGTTTTTTGTCGGTAGATTTTGTGCTATAGCAAACGTTGCCGTGTATAACATCATCATTAGTGGTATGGCTCTGAATCGTATTAGACGTAAAGTTGCGCTCATTAGATTTTCTTTAGTACGATGGTTTCATTGTTTTTACCCGCAATTGTTTCCCAGAAGGCTTGCAATCCCTGATACTCATTGGGTAGGTAGACTAGTCGATTGGAATTGAAACGATATTGAACAATCAGCCTTCTGTCTTTCACCGTTATATTGTATTTGCACGAACTTTCGCCATCTTCGGTCATTACGGTTAGTGGTTGTGGCTTCTCTTCTAGTTGGTAGCCTTCGGGCAACATTAGGTTGACAGACAAAATGATTTGCTCTGTATGGTCAAACTCTACCGGTAGCTTCCTTTCAGATTGTACCATGGGGTTTTTCTCGGTATGCAGAAATACAAGAGGGTTCAGGTAGATGTAATCACCTGCTGTTGGTGTCTTTTTCTCAAAACCTACAACTTCTCGAACCTCTGGCGAGAAAGCGTCTACTTGTTCCAACTTGAAATTATTGATTTCAACATTCTCTCGGTCGGCAAGCTGTTTCACAAACTCAGTGCTATCAACTGCTTCTCGATATTTGCGTTTCAAGGTAGCTGCATATTGCCCGTCGTACTTTGTAGAGCGAGTACCCTTAATCACTCCGTCGGGGGTAATCTCTCCTATTACAGAAGATTGTAGTTTGTTCTTCCCAAGATTGCTTAAATCTACCCAGTTACTGCCTCCATTGTTGCCATAGATGATGCGGGCACGATCGACACAAAGCACAGGTGGCAGCACGTTGAGGTAGCCATCGCTTACAGAAGCGTCTATATAAGCCATTGTGCTGTCGGTAGTGGCTATCGCTACTACAAAAGTGTTGAGTTTCTGAATACTGGGATGGGAATAAGGAAGAGCCTCTTGGTTGCGTCGGCTCATCACTACCGGGAAGCATTTGAAGCCGGCATCGCGAAGTACGCTCATTAGTATAAAATTGATTTCGGCATTGTCTGCAGTACCCTCCTTTAGCGCCTTCTTGCTGTTGCCACCATAAAGCTCATACTTGCCATTCCATGCAATTTTCCCTTTTACCATGCCGTAAAGGGCACATATCTTATCATCCACACTTTTATAGGTTAGGAGTTTTAGCAGCTCTGTATCTTCTTTTAGGGGATTGCGTAGCTTTAGCTGCTCTCCAAAGTTGTCATATTTTAATAACAGCTCATCAATGTTATCCCAGGTTTGGGTATACGATTTGAAGAAGTTGGCGAAATTGATGGAGTTCAGTTCAAGGTCTACATGTGTGATATAGTTCGACGGACACCACACATAGCTATCGCCACGGAATGCATCAACGTTTCTGCCGACAAATGAGAGTGATTGTCCGCTACATTGCACTCCGCCCAACATATTGATGTTAGTCTTCTGCTCGTTTGACTTAACTGGCTCGACGCCTTTTGTATCAACGCTGAAGCTGAAATATTCGGGTATTGCTACACTGTAAGAGGTATATAGTACAGGGATTTCCTCTTGTGCGTTCCATCTTTTAATCTCGCTATAGTTATCCGACAGTATCTTATACTTATATTCGATGACGCTACCCACTTTGACACCGGGTATGGTAAATTTTACCTGCATGTACGAGTCGTTGAGACGTTCTCTAAAGATAAATTCCTTCTTCATTCGGATGCGCTCCACCTTGCCGTCTACCATGTTGTAAGCACTTGCATCAATCTGAACCACCGTCTCTTTGTTGTTGCTACCGGGTTTAGTGCTTTGAAAGTAGGGGATAGATATATCGGCATAGGCCGTGCCCTCGGGTTTCAATATCTTTATTTTGCCCTCGTAGCTATAGTTGAGGCGGAAGTCATTATCGATAAACTCATAGAATACATCTCTATTGCGATAAAGCACAACAGCAGCTGCCGTAGTGTCGGGGAGATAGGATTGTAGAAGCAGTTCTTCTTCTGTCGGCTTGCCATATTTTAGGCTAGGCTCTATGGTGCTTTGCTGAGCACCAACTGATGTAGATAGACATAACAAGAGAAGAAACAATAGGGTATGGTAGTTTGTCATAAAGAGCCTTTTTTTAGTTTGCTATAATATTTTTTTGTAAACTTATATATATTTATGCTGTACCCCAAATATTCCCTATACTATTTCAGATGCTAGTAAAAAGAAAGAAGTTGGTAACTCTTGATGAGATACCAACTTCTGATGTAGATTCTTATATGCTAGTTTACAGCACTAGTCCATCCAACAGCTTCAGATAGATGTCGATAGCTGCCTCCATCTCTTTTATCATCACATATTCGTCGGCAGTATGCGAACGAGAAGAACGGCCCGGGCCAATCTTAACCGTAGTAAATGGCATCAAGGCTTGATCCGATAGTGTAGGCGAACCAAAGGTTTGCAAGCCCATGGCTAGACCTTTGCGCACCACAGGATGCGACTCTGCTATATGCGATGAGTTGAGGCGGAACGAACGCGCTTTGGCATTGCTCTTGATGTGCTTCTTTACGAGTTCGAAGATCTCCTCGTTGCTATAGAGCTCGTTGCTACGAATGTCTACCATAAAGGTACAGAGGTCGGGCACCACGTTGTGCTGAGTACCGGCATTGATGCCTGTAACCGTCATCTTCACGGGGCCAAGCACAGGCGATACCTTATCGAACTGATAGTCGCGGAACCACTCAATATCGGGTAGTGCTTGGTAGATGGCATTGATGCCCTCTTCGCGTGCTGCGTGTCCTGCTTTGCCGGTGGTAGTTACATCGAGAACCATTAATCCCTTTTCGGCAACGGCAAGCTGCATTTCGGTGGGTTCGCCCACTATGCCAAGAGTGATAGGGGGTAGGTATTTCAAAGCCTTTTCTATACCGTTGGCTCCCGATACCTCTTCTTCGCACGAAGCCAAGAATATCAGATTATAGCTTTGCACCGTGCGGCATAGTTGCATAAACACCTGATAGAGACACACTACACTAGCTCCGGCATCGTTGCTGCCTAGACCATACAATTTACCATTTTCCTCGCGTGGTGTAAAGGGGTCCTTGCGCCATCCGGGAATAGGTTTTACCGTGTCTATGTGGGAGTTAAGTAGTATAGTGGGCTTGTTGAGGTCGAACATCGGGCTCAGGCACCACACGTTGTTTCCTTCGCGGCCGGTAGCCATTCCTTCCGATTCAATATAGTTTTGGAGGTAGTCGGCTGCCGCTGTTTCCTCTCTACTGATAGAGGGTATGGCAATCAGCGCTTTAAGTAGGCTCACGGCCTCTTGCGCTAGGGTAGGTATCGAGTAATTCATTTGGCAAAATTACGATTAATCAACAAAAAAACTATGGTTTTAAATAAAACTAATACCTTTGTAATCTGTTAATAACAATAAACGGTATGAATAACTGTCATTTATCGGTCTTAGTTCACGAGCGTGCTCGTCAGTATGGTGAGAAAGTAGCTTTGCGCTATCGTGACTATAAGACTTCAACTTGGATACCCGTAACGTGGAATCAGTTTTCTGACACAGTGAAGGTTGCAGCCAATGCTTTAGTAAAGCTGGGAGTTGCCGAGGAAGAAAACTTAGGGGTTTTTTCGCAAAACAAACCCGAGTGGTTCTATGTAGAGTTTGGTGGATTTGCCAACCGAGCAGTGTCTATTCCTTTCTATGCCACTAGCTCAGCGGCTCAAGCACAATATATCATAAACGACGCACAGATTCGCTTCTTGTTTGTGGGAGAGCAGTACCAATATGATGCTGCTTTCAGTGTTTTCGGACTGTGCAGCTCTCTGCAACAGCTCATTATCTTCGATCGTTCGGTAGTAAAAGATCCCCGCGATCAATCGTCTATCTATTTTGATGAATTCCTTGCTATGGGTGCCGATCACTCCGAGCAAGCGGTGGTGGATGCGCGTACAGCTCGTGCAACCAACGACGATTTGGCCAACATTCTTTATACCTCGGGCACCACAGGCGACCCTAAGGGGGTGTTGCTGCACCACTTCAACTACCAAGAAGCTTTCCGTATACACGATATACGTCTCACCACATTCACCGACAAAGATGTGTCGATGAACTTCCTTCCACTCACTCATGTGTTCGAGAAGGCATGGTGCTACTTTGTGATTCACAAAGGTGCCGAGATTTGTATCAATCTTCGTGCTGTAGATATTCAAACTACCATTAAAGAGATTCGTCCCACAGTGATGTGCAGTGTGCCTCGCTTCTGGGAGAAAGTATACTCTGGTGTGCAAGAGAAAATTGCCGAAACCAAAGGTATTAAGAAAGCCATGATGCTCGATGCCTTGAAAGTGGGTCGCAAATACAACCTCGATTACAAGCGTATAGGCAAAACACCTCCTCCGTTGTTGGCCATGAAGTATAAGTTCTACGAAAAGACAGTTTATTCACTCTTGAAGAGAACTATCGGTATCGAACGCGGTAACTTCTTCCCAACTGCCGGGGCTGCTGTGCCCGATGAGATTTGTATCTTTGTGCAGTCGGTGGGTATCAACATGATGGTAGGATATGGTTTGACCGAGTCTACGGCTACAGTAGCTTGTTTCCCTTATGTCGATTTCGAGATTGGTTCTGTGGGTAAGGTGATGCCGGGTATCGAGGTGAAGATAGGTGCCGATAATGAGATCTTGCTCAAGGGTAAGACAATGACTACCGGTTACTACAAGAAACCTATTGAGACTGCTGCTCTAATCGATGAAGAGGGCTGGATGCATACCGGTGATGCCGGCTATTTGAAGGGCGATAATCTCTATCTTACAGAACGTATTAAAGACCTTTATAAGACATCTAACGGTAAATATATTGCTCCGCAATCTATTGAGACAAAAATCACTATCGACCGTTACATCGACCAGATAGCACTGATAGCAGACGAACGCAAGTTTGTTTCGGCTCTCATCGTTCCTGTCTATCCTTTCGTGAAAGAGTATGCCGATGCCAACAAGATAAGCTATACTGATATGGCCGATTTGTTGAAGAATCCTAAGATCATCGCTCTGTTTAAGAGCCGCATTGATACTCTGCAACAGCAGTTTGCACACTATGAGCAGATTAAGCGTTTCACTCTTCTACCCGAACCATTTAGCATGGAGCGTGGCGAGTTGACCAATACGCTGAAAATCAAGCGTGGAGTAGTGGCCAAGAACTATAAGGATATTATCGATAAGATGTACGAAGAGTAGATTGGGATATTTAGACTTAAAAAACAGAGAAATAGTGCAGTAATAGGTCTGTATCTTCTTGCTTTTGTGTGGATAGTTTATTAAATTTGGCAATAGCTAAATCTATTACAAACTTAAAAACACAGATATATGAAGAAGTTAATTCTATTCTCGCTTTTTATCTGCTTCGCACTTTCAATAAGTGCCGAAGAGTATAAGTTTAAGGCAAACAATTTCTCCTATAAGGTGAAGAATGGTTCTAGTTGGACCGATTGGACTAAATGGGAAGATGTGGACAATGTGTCAATTGTGATCAATGACAAGACGAAACGCATCACTATCTTTACACCAGAGACGCATGAGCTTATTATCCAACAATCTTCGGCGCCCAAATCGGGTACTAGTGATGGAAACCTACATGTTTTCAATTGTGTAAACAAAGATCAAATTCCCTGCCAGATACGGGTGCAGCTCAATCCAGATGGGAGTACACCTCTCTATATGGACTTTGATAATGTGATGTGTATCTATAATGTTGCCATAGAGTAGTGCTTATAGCATCTACACAATACTATACAAACCATAGTTTCTTATTCCGCTCTTGGAATAGAAACTATGGTTTTCTTTTTGCGCCAAAAAACCTTAAACTCCTTTTACTTATCTGTTTATCAGCATCCTCATTGGCAATTGGTTTTGTAGAGAGGCGTTTTTTCGCTAATTTTGCAGCCTAAATCGTACGATTATGATAACTATAGAGCAATTAAAAGATATAAAAGAGCGCACAGAAGCCCTTAGACGCTATCTTGACATCGATGCTAAGTTGGTGCAAGTAGAGGAGGAACAACTGCGCACGCAAGCTCCCGGCTTTTGGGACGACCAAAAAACAGCCGAGGCACAAATGAAAAAAGTGAAAGGTCTGCAAAAGTGGATCGATGGCTACAGCCACACTAAAACCTTGACCGATGAGGCCGAGCTTTCATTTGATTTCTACAAAGACGAACTAGTGACTGAGCAAGAGGTAGACACTGCCTATGCCAAAGCATTAGAGTCTTTAGAAGATCTGGAATTGAAGAATATGCTTCGTGGCGAGGCCGACCAAATGAGCTGTATTCTTAAGATCAACTCGGGTGCGGGTGGTACGGAGAGTCAAGACTGGGCATCTATGTTGATGCGTATGTACTTGCGCTATGCCGAGACCAATGGCTACAAGGCTACTATATCTATCTTGCAAGAGGGTGATGAAGCAGGTATCAAGACTTGTACCATCCAGATCGAAGGCGACTATGCTTACGGTTACCTCAAAGGCGAGAATGGTGTACACCGCTTAGTGCGTGTATCGCCCTACAATGCACAAGGTAAGCGTATGACCTCGTTTGCATCTGTTTTCGTTACTCCATTGGTTGATGATACTATCGAGGTAAATATCCTCCCTGCTTGTGTATCTTGGGATACATTCCGTTCGGGTGGTGCCGGTGGTCAGAACGTAAATAAGGTAGAGTCGGGTGTACGTCTGCGCTACCAATACAAATGCCCTTATACTGGCGAGGAAGAGGAAATCTTGATTGAGAATACCGAAACTCGCGACCAGCCAAAGAACAAAGAAAACGCTATGCGTCAACTTCGCTCTATACTTTACGACAAAGAGTTGCAACACCGCATGGCGGAGCAAGCTAAAGTAGAGGCAGGCAAGAAGAAGATTGAGTGGGGATCGCAAATACGAAGCTACGTATTTGACGACCGCCGCGTGAAAGACCACCGCACTAACTTCCAAACATCGGATGTAAACGGTGTGATGGATGGTAAGATTGACGCATTTGTCAAGGCTTATTTGATGGAGTTTTCGGGCGAAGGCGAAGAATAGCTAGTGAACAATGATAATAAGAACTCTCTCTTTCGAGGGGCGAAAAAGGCGACTGTAACAGGTCGCCTTTTTTGGTTTGGTGACCACGTCTACTCAGCGCGGTGGATAGCTGTGGTTAGCAAGCAGAGTAGGCGTGGTCACCACGCTGGCAAGCTGTGGTCACCAAAGTCTTTCTGGCGGCCTAGCTAAGTGTTGTCGTATTATTATGCTATTCAGAGTCTTATAGCAACCATTAGCTTTTAATTTTTAATGGCATAAGTTTTGGAATATTACAATATTTCCATTTACTTTGTTAGTGTTGAACTTTAAAACTAACGATATGGGAAAGAATAAGAAAAGAGCACAAAGCCAAAAAGAGGCACAGCAAGCCGACAGGTTGATCAAGATTCTATTTGCTGCACTTATTATTATCGGTGTTGCAATGTTAATCGGATTCTCATTTATGAAGATATAGAATTAGTTTATATCGGTGGTAAAGATGCCTTAGACAATGGGACCTTTACCACTTTGTTTTATAATATGTTTGCGACAAACAAATAGTGGATATCTTACATCCAAGTGTTAACTTTGCGCACTATCCAATTTCAGAATAATGCAAAAAACAAGCTCTCTGCTGATAGGACTATTTTTCTCAGCTCTTCTTTATGGACAACAGCCAACCGAGAAAAATATTGATGGCAGAAAGATAGATAAAAATAAACTAGAGGGGATGGACTATATGCCCACCTTTAGCGGTACTATATGCGCTCGTTACGAGTGGCAAACGGCTACCGATGAACAGCGATTCCAAGTGCGTAATGCACGACTTGCTGCTACGGGCAATGTTCTTCCTATCGTAGCCTATAAGCTGGAGATTGATCTCTCTGATAGAGGAGAGATAAAGATGCTCGATGCCTACACACGTATTTTTCCCGTACGAAACTTCGATTTTACTATCGGACAGATGCGCGTTCCTTTTACAATAGATGCTCATCGTTCTCCACATCTTCGCTATTTTGCTAATCGCTCTTTTATAGCCAAACAAGTGGGCAATGCGCGCGACGTTGGTGTGGCATTGGGCTATGATTGGAAAGATGGGCCGCTACCTCTCATTGTGCAAGGTGGGGTGTTCAACGGTACAGGACTATATAGACAAAATGAATGGCGCAAATCGCTGAACTACTCCATAAGGGCACAACTGCTCTTTGCGCCGGGCTGGAATTTAACGCTGGGCAATCAACGCCAGAAACCTCAGAATGTTTCGATGCAACTCTTCGATGTGGGTATGTACTATCAAGGTAAGCGCCTGCACGTGGAGGCCGAATATCTGCTCAGAACTTATGCTAAAGATGCGTTTAAAAATACTAATGCCATCAACTCTTTTGCTGTTTATAGGTTTCCTATAAAGGGTTTCTTTCATGCTATGTCGGTGCTGATGCGCTACGACTACATGAGCGACCAAAGTACCGGCATCTATGAGGATGATGAACTGAAAGTGCTAACTACAGCCGATCATAATCGTCACCGCATTACGGGGGGTGTGACACTCCATTTTGCTAAAAAGGTGCTAGCGGATATCCGCATCAACTACGAACAATATTTTTATAAAAAGACGGGGGTTCCTAAGAACTCTGAGCAAAATAAACTGGTCATCGAGTTTATGACTCATTTTTAGCTCTATCCGTAATCTGAACCTATATAGATTAGATAATTATGGCACAAGAAATAGAACGTAAGTTCCTAATATCCGGAGAATTCAAATCGTTGGCCTATGCACATAGCCACATTGTTCAAGGCTACATCTGTAGAGAGAAAGGGCGCACCGTGCGCATCCGTATTCGCGATGATAAAGGTTTTATCACCATCAAAGGGCTCTCGGATGCCGAAGGGTTGAGCCGCTTTGAGTGGGAACAAGAGATTGCTCTTGCTGATGCTCAAACCATGCTCAAGCTTTGTATGCCGGGAGTGATAGACAAGGTGCGCTACTTGGTGAAGATTGACGATAACCATGTGGCCGAGGTGGATGAGTTTCGTGGCGAAAACGAAGGGCTAGTAATGGCCGAAGTAGAGCTCGACTCACCGGAAGATACTTTCGACATTCCTTCGTTCTTTGGACAAGAGGTGACGGGTGATATCCGCTACTACAACTCCATGCTAACAAGAAATCCCTATAAAAATTGGTAGTTATCGACAAAATGACCGTTTAGTTTGTTCTATATATAAAAGCATCATTTTATGGAACGACTTTACGACTATTTGCCACGTGAGCTAGTCTCTTTTTTGCTAGTCACTATCTTCTCGCTACTCATCGGACTGACACAGCGCCGCATTGCCTTGCGCCATGCCGGAGAGGCCACTCACTTTGGCACCGATCGTACGTTTACCTTTATCGGCATATTGGGCTATCTGCTCTATATTCTCGATCCTAATAACCTAGTTCTCTTTATGGGTGGAGGCTTGGTGTTGGGTGTTTTATTGGCGGTCAACTACTTCGTAAAGCAGTCGCAGTTCCATCTGTTTGGTGTCACCACTATCATCATCGCCCTTATCACCTACTGTTTAGCGCCCATCATCTGCACTCAGCCCTCGTGGTTCTCGGTGCTTGTAGTGGTGGTGGTATTGCTGCTCACCGAATCCAAACATACACTTACCGAGTTTGTGCAGAAGATGAAGAACGACGATATCGTGACGTTGGCCAAATTTTTGGCTATCAGTGGTATCATCCTCCCCATGCTTCCCCACACCAATATTATCCCTGGCATTAATCTTACTCCTTACTCCATCTGGCTGGCTACAGTAGTAGTATCGGGTATCTCCTACCTCTCTTATCTGCTCAAAAGATATGTGTTTCACGAGTCGGGCATATTGGTTTCGGGCATCATTGGTGGGTTGTATAGCAGTACCGCCACTATCTCGGTGCTGGCGCGCAAAAGCAAGAATGCTCATCCCGGACGAGAAGCAGAGTATGTAGCAGCCATGTTGCTAGCTATCAGTATGATGTTTCTACGATTCATGGTATTGATATTGATCTTCAGTCGTGATATTTTCTATGTTATTTACCCTTATCTTTTATCGATGTCGATTGCTGCAGGATGCATAGCATGGTTCATCTATATACGCGGAAAGAAGAAGGGTACAATAGTGATAGACAATGAGGAAGACGATAGTAGTAACCCATTGGAATTTAAGGTGGCACTGATTTTTGCCTTCCTATTCGTGGTGTTCACCATAGTGACACACTATGTGATACTCTACACCGGTTCTAAGGGACTTAACGTACTATCAATAGTGGCAGGATGTAGCGACATCACCCCATTTGTGTTGAACTTGTTGCAAAACAAGGAAGCCGCTACTGTGGTGGTGATTGCGGCGTGCTGCTTGCAAGCCATCGTGAGCAATATAGCTGTGAATATGGGCTATGCTTTGTTCTTTAGCGGTAAAGGTAGCAAGCTCCATCCGTGGGTGCTTCGAGGGTTTGGCAGCGTCATGGGATTGAATCTTGGGTTATTACTGGTGTTTTATCTTATTAGATAGCAGGGAGATATGAATAGAGACTGTTTAAAATATGCTTGTGTTGCCACAGTTGTATGGAATGTGGTACTCTTCTCATTGGTTTGTATATCGGCTTATGTCCGTAAAGTAGGTATCACCTATTTCTTTGATGATGGAACCGGAGGTGTAGGAATGTGTTTGTTTCTGGTACTTTGGTCTATTGGAGTTTTTGCTATGGGCTATCATCTGCGTAAGAAATATATAGAAGAGAGGGAGTTTTATCGCAAGCAAGCACCTACTTTGGGTAAGGAGGTGGTAGAGAAGGAACTGAGACGCTATTGTCTGCTTCGTGTTTCCAAGCAGCTGGCTATACTGACGATTGTTGCTGTTCCTTGGTATTTCATCGTACATGTTCGTGATGCTGTGACCACGTTCGATATCTGCGCCATGTCTCTGCTGTTTGTTTTTTCCGTTGTACTTTTTGTGGTATACAAAAGATGTAAAGCTGCTGTGTAACTCTTGATCTATAAAAACGATAAAGGGCTGCCCGATTAATTCGAGCAGCCCTTTATTGGTCTATTATTAGTTACAAACTCTAGAATACGACTCCGGCATCCGAGTTCAATAACAACTGATATTTAACGAATCCACCCGAACGTGACGAGTATTTCGTATAGATAGCTGTGATGTCGCCCGTAGTGTTGGGAGTAGGCAGTTGCACCAACGCGAAGTTAGAATAACCACTTACGCGCACGATATAGTTGCCGGTGTAGGTAGGCGATCCAGCATTGTAGCTAAACCATGACGAGCCGTAGTAGCGTTCGTCGTCATAGTTATAGGCAAACGTGGTGAATGGCTTTCCGTCGGGTAGCTCATACTGGTTGGTATATACACCTGTAGTCTGTCCGTTGGGATAGGTCACCTCAAGGTATTGAGGATATTTATCTCCATCGAAAGTACCGGTCTTGTAAGTCACCCCTTCGAAACGTACTAGTCGGCCCAATGCATCATCGGTAAGCGCAGTGCTATAGTTGCTAGGGGTGATGACCAATGTATCAGCAGCCGTCAACTGTCCCAATGCGCCGATAAAGATGTGTGCATCGATGTCGGGCTTTGTCTGAATATTATTGTTGGCATAGCCATCAGCAATATCGGCAGCAGAGGGCATAGTGCCCACGCTAAGCATATAACGGTAGCTGCCCACACACAATCCGTTTAGTTTGATGTAAACAGTTTGTCCGGGGTGGTAGAGCACCCAGTTGCTTACCATCACCTTTACCTCGATAGCCGATTCGCAGCTCTCGTCGTAGAGGTAGATCGATTTGTACACATTGCCTGCTTGGTCGCTTGAGATCACCTTCCCTGCAATCATCAGATCTTCTGTGATGGGCAGTGTTTGGGCCAAGCTCGACGCTCCGGTGCCATACTTATCAATAAACATCTGCTTGAGCTGCTTAATGGTGATAAGCTTCTGGTCGGGGAAGTCGGCTTCTGTCCATGGCTTGGTTGGTGCAGGGTCGTCAAAGTGGTTGTAGCAGCTGCTCAGAGCGAATACTGCTATCACCATTATGGCTAGTTTATATATCTTGTTCATTGTAGTCATTGTTTATTATTTCGTCTAAAATTAGAAACGGAAATAGAGGTTGAGGTAATACGTAGTACCTAGCATATAGAAATACTTCGAGTCGAACGGTTGATAAGTAGTGTAAGCTTCATCTCTGTTTTTCAACAGACGTACTGCTTCGTAACCACCTGTCTTGATGTTTTGATCGTTGATGATATTCTTCACATCAAGATTGAAACCGATAGTATAAGTACGTTTGATGCTCCAGTACTTACCAATACTTGCGTTCATCACCCATGCACCACTAAACTTCTCTTGGCTACGCAAATCTTGTATGCTCTCTTCGCTCATGTGCGCATTCAATACATCGTCTGTGCGGTATACAGGGCTCATTGAGATGTAGTTGTTGTTATAGTAGTTCACATCAATCGAAGCATAGATATTGTTGCGGGTACGATACGAAAGACCGAGATTCAATGCTGTTTGTGGGCCGGTTTCTACGCGGAAGTTTTTCCAATACACCTTACCTTGACCTTTGATGACACCATTGTTGTCTTGCACTTGCACATAGTCGGGGTTAGAGTCGTAAGTATACTGTCCCCAGCTCAAAGCTGTGTTGAAGGTCAGTCCCATGTAGATAGGCACAGACGCTGCAAACTCCAATCCGAAGAATTTCTTGTCAATACCACTCATCGCAAAGTTGGTGAAAGTAGCTTCAAGGTCGTCATAGTACGACAACACGCGGCTTTGGTCCATCATCTTTGTATAGTAACCGGTAAGACGCATGCTCACACCATTGAAACGTAGGTTGTAAGTAGCATCCGTAGAGAAGGTCTTACCTGCCTTAATACCTGGAGTAACCGAGTTACGGGTACGAGGCGAGATAAAGGCATTGTTGAAGGTTGGCGCGTCGCGCATATAGCTCACATTGGCTTCGAGCCATTGCTGTGCCGAGATGCGATACATAAAGTTGGCCTTCAAATTGTACGTCCAATATTTCAGCGTCTCAGAGTTACCATAAGAGTTGTCAAGGAAGAGTCCTTTTTGCCATTTACCGTCGCGCCACATCTTAACATGTCCTACCTCTGCACCAAGGTTCACACCAAGGTTTTGGATGTTGAAGGTGTAGGATATCCATTTGCGGAAGTTGAATACATTACCCGTATAGTAGTAGCCCACTTTGTCGCCTACCTTAGCAGCTTGTGCATGACCGTACTTGTTATAGTAAGCCATATTGTTTTGAGCTGCCAATGGATCGAGTTGGCTCAAATCGCGTTCAGCAAATTTATCTACGTCAATCCAATAATCGCCTCCAAGAAGATCGACAATTTCGCTATAGTACGATGTACGGTTGCGGCGGAAAGTCAAACCTCCTGCTAGCGTAGAGTTGTTTTTGAACAGATGCGAGTAACCTCCTGCTAAGTTCCAGTCCAATTGGTCTGAATGACGCTCTTCTACCATGTTGATAGCACGTTTGCCTGTACCATATTTATCGGTTACATCGGGCTGCTCACGGTTGATAGAATATAGCTCATCCCAGTTGATGTGGCGTATATTATCTTTGTTGGTCAACCAAGCCTCTTGCAACCATGCTCCTTCGCTAGTGCCGGGATAGTAGCTAGGCAAGTAGCGGTAGTAGTCCGGACGAGGGTCGGGACCGGCATACCAAGTAAGTGCCGAGTATCCATTCTTACCAAAACGTAGCGATGTAGCCAAGTTTACTTGCGAACGGTCGTTGATATCCCAAGCATAGTTCAGCATAGCAATAGGTTCGTGGAACTTACGCACGCGGCTGTTGCGACGCTTGCCATCTTGCCATCCCCAGTTAGGGTTGTAGTAGTTGTTGCCCACCAGGTCGTACACCTCTTGTGTACTAGCCTGCTGTGTGCCACGCTCAGTAGGAGCACCTAGAATGCTGAAACCGATGCGTTGATTCTCCCCCAATAGCTTTTCTACGGCCAAGAAGTAGCCAAATGCATTGTAGAATACACCGTCTACATACGAGTTGCCACCTTGACGGGTAGAAGCCGAGATGGCATACGACCAACCTTTTTCGTTGACACCCGATGCATAGGTCACCATACCACGGAAGCGATACATAGAGTTGCCGTTTACCACACTGGCACGGAACCCGCGACGAAGCTGTGATGGACGTGTATTAACGTTGGTCACACCACCGATGCCACCAATACCAACATCGCCTATCACTAGGCCACTTGTAGTCTCTTGGTTACGAGTCACATCATTCAATCCACTCCAAAGCGACCAAGGCGTATAGCCGGTCATTGCATCGTTTAGCTGGATACCATTCAGATAAACATCGGCAGCTTGAGAGTCGTAACCACGAAGGTTGAAACGCATCTCGCTAAACTTATACGAAGCGATGCTGTTGAATAGATCTTTCGAAGACGATAGAGAAGTAGGGGTGCTCTGTGCATCGTCCAATGTTTCATTGTCGAACTCTGCAAAGATTGCATCATCCATGGCGGGCATTGCTACATCTGGAATCATCACCACTTGGTTGAGGTCTCTCACCACGGTACCTACTCGTACAGGTAGATGGAGTGTCTCAAACTCGGGTGTTTCGAAATGCAGTTGGTATTCGCCACTCTCCAATGGCTCGATGAGGAACACACCATCTTGAGCAGATATGGTTTCAATATTGCCCGGAGTCAGTGTTACCTTGACTTTCTCCAGAGGCTGTCTGGTAGTACGCGAGATGATTTTACCCGTCACACCGCCCGACTGTGCAAATGCAGTCAGCGAGAGCAAGGTAAGCATCACGGTAAGTATTGATTTTATTTTCATATGTTGATGATGATTTTATTTAATCTTTTACATATTTGATGTTGATGTAGACAGGTAAGTGATCGCTGAATCCACCTTGGAAATTGTTACCCACATAGGTACGCAATGGATAACCTTTGAACTTACCTTCCTTCTGTATCATATAGCTTTGTTTGAAGATGTTGCCATAATATTTAGATTTTGGCGACTTCATCAATAAGAGGCCCTCGTCTTCGTCTATCATATTACCACTTACCACGATGTTGTCGAAGATGTTCCAGATGTCATTGTAGGCCAATGTTCCGTGACCATCTCTCAACATCTGACCGAAAGGATTGTATAGGTCGGTATCATCGAGTCCCTTGGTGCTGATCTTTGCACCCATGGCTTGAAGCATACTCTTATCCGTGGGGTCATCATTGAAGTCACCCATAATCATAACACGTGTATCGTCGTTGGCACGAAGCACAGAATCGGCAATCGCTTTGAGTTGCTCACCTGCAGCTACTCTAAGGTATTCTGATTGCTCCTTACCACCAATGCGCGAAGGCCAGTGAATCACCATAAAGAAGACAGGCTCGTTCTTGATAGTTCCCCAAGCTGTAAGCACGTCGCGAGTTCTAAAATCAGGGCGCGAAGGGATATCTGTCTTTATTGCCTTGCTGCCTTCAAGCTTGAAGATGTCTGGGCGATAGAGTAGACCTACGTCCACACCACGAGCATCGGGCGAATCGTAGTGAACGATGCGATAGTTGGCAGGCGCTAGCTTAGGGCAAGCCACGATATCCTCTAACACACTGCGGTTCTCAATCTCGGATAGGCCAATGACAGCAGGAAAGTCCTTGTCGATACCTGCTATATCGTAGAACACTCGTTCGAGGTTGCTCATCTTCTTGTTGTACTTAGCACTGTTCCACTTCTTTGCTCCCATAGGCGTAAATTCGTCATCGCGTATCTCTGGGTCATTGATCGTGTCGAAAAGGTTTTCTACATTGTAGAACACCACTTTGATAGGTTTTTGTGCAAAGCTAACCGAGATTAGCACGAGCATCATTATTGCGGGTATTAATAGTTTTCTCATAAGTTGTTCATCATTTAGTTTATGCCCCAAGCTGTGGGATTATTTTGTTGTTTTACTGACGCATCGGTCACCTGTGGGAAGAAGTTAAAGCCAGTCTTTGACTCAATATCGGCTACAGTGGTACAGATAGATCGAGGCGGTTCAATATTGCCGTAATTCTCTTGATTTACCCAGAAACCAATAGAGATCAATTCGTCGGGTGTACATTCGCGTATCGATTTGCCTGTTCTGCCCGTTTTAGTGCGGAGCAATACTTTGTAGTATTGCGTTGGGATAGGCACAACATTGTCAGCACCATCTGTTGTGGTACCGGCATTTGGTCCGAAATAAGCACCCGTAACCACATAGAGAGTATCCGAGCAGACATTAGTTCTTACTTTAGCCTCAAGCTTAGCCCACATGTCTTGATTCAATCGAGCCATTTGTGGAGTCATATTGGTAAAGTAGAAGGTCTGAGCATTCAGCTCATAAGTAGATAGGCGGTCGGCCGAAGGTAATTGGTGTCCGCGGTCGTAACTTCCTTTGTATGATTTGAACAGATCGGGCTGATATTTTTCAGGCACGATAGGGTCGTAAGCCCATGCGTCGGTACGGCTACCCGAACCTAGATAGGCGCTATGCAATGGATAGGCCACCCAAAGTGCTGCTTTCTTGGTCTCATCGTAGCAGAAAGAGTAGTTGCGCACAGCCGCACTATTTAGCATCGCGTAGTGGATGACATAATCGTAGTTGGCACCTGCTTTATAGCTAGGCAGCTCGGCCCATCTCCCGAATGGAGGTGAATTCTGCTGGTCGGTAGCTATCTGTGTCAGGGTTAGCTGATAGGGCTCTGTATCGTTGTCAAACGTGAAAGAGATGGTAGCGCTACGTTGTATTGACCCCGTATTGGCAGGATAGTAGATGTAAAGCACATTCAGTTCGCCGTAGATCTCACCCGTTTTCTGGGTTAGCGTACTGCTATAACCAAATGAGCACCAATCGGCACCTTCTATCACCTCTGCTGTCCAAGTTGTACCTTCTAGCCCGGTGATGAGGATAGCCGAAGTACCGGCTGCTGCACCCACGGTAGAAGAGTCTTTCCATGTCACGTCATTCACGACGTTGTTGGAATCGTTCGAATCGTTGTCGCTACACGAGTAAATAAACGAAAGTAGCACTAACGAGAGGGTAAGCCTCCATAAATATTTAGTGGTCTGAATCGATTTCATAACTGAATTCATAAATGGATAGTATATAACCATTAAAAGTCAGTTTACTCAATACTGTTGTAAAGAGTAAAACTGACTTCCAGTTTATTTAGTTCTTCTTGAAGAAGAAGACACCTGTAGCGTTTTGAGTTTCTGTCTTATAAGAACGTAGATAGTTAAATGAAGCTGCTGCCGTCATCAACCATGTACCGTTATTTGATGGACAGATACCATCACCATTCGTTTTGTTTTCGAACAACCACTCTCCCTCGGCTGCATTATCCGTGAAGAATAAGCGACGGTTAGTAGTAGCTACTGAGTTGTAGAGGTATTTGCCGTTTACCATGATGTAGTAAGTATTGGCTTTTCCATCTACAGCTACTAGCTGAACTTCTGTAGTTACAGCGTCTGAAGCTGTTTGTGGAGTCAATTCTCCCGAAGCAAAGCTGTAAGGTACAGTCACAAGGTCGCTATTCGTATTGAGGTTACTTCCGTCTGCCGAAGTTGCACCGGTCCACACTTGATAGTCGTAAGGAGCAGATGCTGATACATATCCTGCCATCATATAGGTGCCTGCAGTAATGTCATTAGCAGTAGAAATCAATGTATAGCCTTCTGAAGCGCTACCGCCTGCTGCCGCCACTGTCACTGGTACAGTGATGCTGTTGTAGCCGCTCAACGTGATGGTCAATGTTTGGTTTTCGGCTGTATCAGCAGTGTTTTCAGTTGCTGTGATAGTCACAACATTTGTGCTATTGTCGATAGTAGCCGAAAGGATACCACTTAGACCACTTACTGAGAGTGTGTTGCTACCTTGGTTGGACACAGCTACTTCTACCGTTTTAGTTCCCCCCTCTGAAGGGAAGCTCACCGACGAAGGAGTGGCACCTGTAATGATAGGATCGGCCGAGCTGAAAGCAATAACGTCTGCCATGTCGCGTGGAACAAGTTGGCCGTTGTTGCTATTTACAGAAGCGATACCAGAGATACTTCCTGTAGTCACTACATAGTTTTCATTCAAGAATGATGTAGCGTCTTTCTTGCAGAATACTGTGAATGTAGTTCCGCCAGCCACAAACGAGTGCGACGATATGCCTGTGCTAACTGCCCATACACCCGCTTTCTCAGGAGCAGCATTCTGGATGGTAACAGTCATAGCTTGGTAACTGCTCAATTGGCTTGGAGTAATCACGGTTGGAGTGATGGTTACGCCCGATGCCAGCTTTTCGATCTCTACCCAAGCTTCATCTTTACCACCGGTGATCTCCATAAGGCCGTTGTAGTTCTTAGCTTGTGCTAGGCCCTTCTTGAGGGTTACTTTGATGCGGTCGCCTTTGTTTAGACCCAAAGTAGTTGGTTCTACTTGGCTACCGTATAGCGTAACACCATTGTTGGCAGTAGTAGCACCTTCTGTAGCAACAATCAAATTGTTGAATGAGTAGTTGCCACCCGCTACGTCGTTTTGAACGATAGCTTCGAAGTAACGGTCGTTGTTCGCATCAATCACCGCTCCCGCAGTAGTCATCAACGAATTGATGTCTGGGATAGTGATAACTTCAGCTTGACCTGTCTCGCCACCTCCAGGAGGTGTTGTGCCACCGCTAAGGGTAATCACTGTACCACCGTTGCCGGTTGCCAATGTGATATCGTCTAGGCGGAATACCGATGAGGCTTGTGCTTCGAACTTGATGTATAGGTTGCCTACAGCTTCGGATAGAGTGAAATCGGATGTAGCTAATATCCAGTTAGGGGCAGTTTCGTCTCCATTATTCTTAGTGTAGCTAAGTGGAGTCCACGTTGAGCCATCAGCACTAAGTGAAACGATAAATTGATCTACTGGGAAGTTGTTATCATAAACACCATCATTATCGCGGAAAGAGTAGCTAGCTCCAAATGTCAACTTCAGGTTGGTTTGAGCGCTTGTCAACGAGATAGTGTTTACCAATAGTGATGCAGGCGCTGTGCCAAAGAATACTACGTTAGGTCCTGATGCACCATCGTATGACCCCGTATTAGCATTACCTGTGGTACGAATGCTGGCATTTCTTCCGCCAAAAGTAACGCTGCTTGCGCCGAGACCTGTGGCATTCCAGTCAGTATATGCATCAGCAAAAGGCCATCCGGCAGCCGAAGATACAGCTTGGTCACCTACATTGGTGTTGAATATCACTACCGAAGGAACAATTTGTCCACTCTTGATAGTAACAGTCTCGCTCTTCAATGGGCCTACCTTGTTTGATATCTGAATCAAAATATTGGCTTCTTCGTTGATGCCCGCAGGGATGCTTACTTGAATTCTAGCTGAGTTGTCTCCTTCGTAGCTTGAAAGAGTAACCCATGTTTTGTTGTCTTGCACTGTTGCAGTCCAATGACGATTGGTCGAAATCTCGAAATAGGCTTGGCTCCCTTCGGCAGGTTCACCACTATTGCTAAACGTTAGCGTGGTGGGAGTGACAGTCAGATAGGGTGCTTCGGTGTCGTCGTTGTCATCAACACAACCTACGAAGACAGTACTTGCTATCATGCAGATAAGCAAATAAAAAAACCTAAGATGATTAAGATTCTTCATACTTGATATATAATTATTTAATAAAAAAATACACGTCTAATTTCTGCGACCAGAAAAACCAAGCAAATATAACATTTTGCTATCTGCAATTCCTAATATGCACTATTTTTCGATAACATTCTGTCGCGAATATTTGTTTGTTGTGGCGGCTTTTGTTTCAAATGTTTGATGTTATCCTTACATTTCTATAACGTTAGTGTACAAAAAGCTTTATCGCAATTAAAATATGCTAAATGATATATGGCTGTTGTGACTTATAATAGTGGAAAACAACTATTAAGGTGGCTGCTGACTTATTTAATCTTGATATTAATTAAATTGGTGTTAAATCGGTAAACCTCCCCAAAAAAAGCGTACCATTTAAGATCGTTGGTTTTTATTTTACTTGATGATAAGCATTATAATAAACACTCTATATGTTATGAAGAAAACACTATTCTGTCTCTTATCTCTATTTCTGTTCTTGTCCTTGAAGGCACAAGCACCAACAGGTACCGACTATACAGTAAAAGGGGTACTGATTGACTCGCTCACCAACGAAGGCGAGCCTTACGCTACCATCCGAATTGTGAAGGCTGATCAGCCGATGAAAGCAGTGAAAATGGCGGTTACTGATATGCAGGGTCACTTCTCGGAAAGTTTTAAATCGCTTCCGGGGGAGCATCTACTAACAATCACCTCAATAGGGAAGGCCCCCATTATGCGTCAACTCAATTTGAGTGCTGCAACTCCTATAGTAGACCTTGGTACTCTCTACAGTGTTGAGGCCATCCGTGGGTTGGGTGAAGTGGAGATTGTGGCGCAAAAACCATTGGTTAAGGCCGAACTGGACCGCCTTTCTTACAGCGTTGAGGATGATCCTGATGCACAATCCAACTCAGTATTGGAAATGCTGCGCAAAGTGCCATTGGTCACCGTTGATGGCGAAGACAATATACAAGTCAATGGTAGCAGCAGTTTCAAGGTACACGTCAATGGCAAACCCAATACGATGATGAGTGATAACCCCAAGGAGGTACTTCGCTCATTGCCGGCCAATACGATAAAAAATATTGAAGTCATTACCAATCCAGGTGCTAAGTATGACGCTGAGGGCATAGGGGGTATCTTGAATATCATCACTGTAGGCGGTGGTTTCGAAGGGTATACTGCTACGATTACGGGCGGTGTCAGTAACATCAGAGAGGATGGGAGTGTGTATGCCATGATAAAAAAGAATAAGTTTACTCTCTCGCTAAACTATAGTATCAATCATCACAACCCACCTAAGGGCGTTTCAGAGAATGTACGAGAAGGAATCGATGAGAAAGGGGAGCTGACACAGAGTATATACGCTAATGGAACCACTTCTCAAAACGGTATCTTCCAGTTTGGTAACTTGGAGGCTAGTTACGAGATTGATACATTGCGACTACTTACTGTGTCGGGTGGCTTGTTTGGTGGAAACTTCGATTCAAAGCAGATGGCTG
This sequence comes from uncultured Bacteroides sp., assembly GCA_947074205.1. Taxonomy (GTDB): domain Bacteria; phylum Bacteroidota; class Bacteroidia; order Bacteroidales; family Bacteroidaceae; genus Bacteroides. The sequence continues at coordinate 121,490 of CAMTOQ010000003.1, forward strand.
ATAACTGGATGAACGACTATTCTCTCATCAACAATTCGCCTATCTATCGTTATCAATCGTACGCTAAGGGCAATAATTCGTGGTACAACGTACAGGCCAATGTTGACTATCAGCGTATGTCGGCTGTGAATAAGGAGCGCTTCTTTACTTTCTCTTATCGACTAAACATTAGTCCTTCTACGACGGATACACATAATTACTATGACTATAACTCCGAAGAGATGTCGCACGTGTGGGAAGAACGCCTGCAGCTGCAAAACTTTCATTCGGACGGTACGCGCAATACCAATGAGCATACTTTCCAAGCCGACTATACCACACCTTTTGCCAAAGTCAACACACTCGATGTAGGCATGAAATACATCTTGCGCAATAATATCAGCGACACCAAACGCTTTGAAGCAGAAGGTGTAGATGAGAGCTATGTCTACAGCGATAGCCGAAGTAGCTATTACAAACATCTCAATGACATCTTTGCTGCTTATGTGGGATATGGCTTGAAAACGGGCAAGTGGATGCTAAAGACTGGCGTGCGCTACGAACACACCTTGCAACATGTCAAGTTCCTAGTGGGCGAAGGTGAAAACTTTACTTCTAACTTTAATGATGTTGTGCCCTCGGGAAGTTTAGGCTATAAGATCACCGATATGTCTAATATCCGTATCGGTTATGATATGCGCATCATGCGTCCTAGCATCTGGTATTTGAATCCTTATGTAAACGACCAAGACCCTAACTACATCTCAAAAGGTAATCCCGACTTGAAGAATGAGAAGAGCAACTCGTTCAACCTGACCTATAGCTCATTTACCCCAAAGGTTAGTGTGAATATGACCTTTCGTTACCGTTACAACAATAATGGGATAGAGTCGTTTACGCGCTTAGTAAAAACGGGTGAAGTAGTGCCCGCGCTCAACGGGATGGTAGCCGATCATGACTTCCTGTTCGAGACGTATGAGAATATAGGAAAGTCGCAGAATCTGGGTTTAGATGGGTATTTTAATTGGAATGTCACACCTAAGACCCGCGCCTATATTAATCTTAACGTCAACTACCTGAAGTTTAAGAGCGAGTCGCAAGGCCTAGAGAATGATGGATGGAATGTCTTTACCAATGTAGGTGTGCAACACACTTTGCCGCTCAATATTCGCCTGTCGCTCAACGGTATGTATGCATCGCCTAGCATTTCGCTCCAAGGTAAGGGCAGCTCATTCTACAATTACTCATTTCGTCTGAATCGTTCCTTCTTAAAAGAAGGCCGATTGACGTTATCAGCATATTGCTCGAATGTCTTCAATAAATACAATCACTTTAAGAATAAAGTGTCGGGCGAAGGTTTTGTGCAACGCACCGATTATCGCTATTTGCAGCAAAGTTATGGTGTGTCAGTAAGCTATCGTCTAGGCTCATTGAAGGCATCCGTGCAGAAAACCAAACGTACTATCTCCAATAATGATGTGAAGGAAGACGAAGGTAATAGCACAGGTGGTGCCAATCAGTAAAGTTGTGGCGGGAGGCAAGGTTATTGTGCCTTGCCTATCTCGTCCATCATCTCTTCCTCGTCTTCATCGCTTAACATCCCGGCTGCCATAAGTTCTTTTACGGCTTGAACTTCTTGACTGAGCAACAGTCGTTTCACCTTGTCGTTTACGGCTTTGGTGAATGCTTCGGGGAAGTCGGACTCTAGCACGTCAAACTGCTTTTGAGCGATATCTATGTTGGCCTGAAGTTCTGTTTCTACCAATTGTATGGCTTGCATCTCTGTAGCCTCAAGTGTTGGCGATTGTCTTAGGGTATCCACCATGGTCAAAGCGTTGCGATGCATGATGATGAATCCGCGCAATGTATCGTAGCACGTCTCAATATGGTTGTTGTACATCTTCATAAAGAAGCTGTGCGCTTTAATGAGTTTGCTCGTTCTGTCCGAGGGCAATCCGTACGAAAGTATATATTTCTTTAGGTCGGTAAGCGGTAATGTACCATTTCTATCGTCCATATTTTCGACCATCATCAGCAGCTCTTTTTGTGTGCCGCCCTTTATTTCGCCTTTGTTGAATAGCTTGACGACATCGGTCATAAACTGTCCCATCACGCGTTGACGCATAGTGGCTGTTATGGTTTCAAGGTTGATGCAAGGCGCCTCAGGTGCTACTCCGGGCTGTGGAAGATACTGTTCTAGTTTCTGCCAGTCCACATTATCTACGAATTGATTCTTCTTGAGCTCATCCAGGCCTGCGCGAGACTTCTGAGCATACAGTGTCTTAACGTTGTATTTTAGTAATTCGCTCACTGGCGATTTGGCGGTTAGCTTCATCACCTTGAGCAGCCATCCCATTGTTGTGGCATTGATGCATAGCGTTAGTGCAACTATGCCGGCAGTAAGGAACAGTGTCTGTTGACGTATAGGTTCGGGAACTGATTTAGTATAGAATACAACTAGAGCCAATGTTAGTCCCACCGCTCCACGTAGTCCGCCCCAGCCCAATACCACCGTTTCGCGGAAGCTGAAGCCATAGCGCATCTTTCGCATCACCGGGAAGAAACAGTAGATCATGATATAACGAATGATGTTAATACCTACATAGACAATTAGCAAGATGCGGAAGTCGTGCCATGAGAAGCTGCATTTCATGCCTATCAGGATACCTACTAGTAGGAAGATAAGCGTATTGGCCATATAGGCTAATAGCTCCCAGAAGTTGTGTATAAACTGTCTTACTTTCGCCTGAAGCTTTGTCGATCCTACATAGGCTATATAGAGCCCGAAGGTAACGAGTGAGATTACTCCGGATATCTGTAGCACATCATTGGTGAGGTAAAACAAAATATAGGAGGCTGTGATAAGTACGGTGCTTTGTAGCACGGGCTCGCTCTTGGTGCGGGTCACTAAACCGATGCAGATAGCTCCTACAAATAGACCTGCTGCCACGGCACCAAATACTGTAATCAGGAAGTTTACAAAAGGGTTGAAGGGCAAACCTTCCTTGATAAACGAACCAAAGAACATCATAAAGAAGACGATACCTGTACCGTCGTTTAGCATCGATTCCGAGTCGACTAGGGTAGAGAACCGCTTACTGGTTTTCAGTTCGCTAAGCAGTGCTACCACCGCTACGGGGTCGGTAGCCGATATTAGTGCACCGAAGGTGAAGGCTAGCGTCCAGTTCCACTGCACATAATGAGGGAATAGTGAACTAAGCAGCATCAAGAGCCCACCAGTAAGAAGCATGGCGATGGCAACCCCCGGTATGGCCAAAAGATTGGCGCTGACAAAGGTTTTTTTGAAGATGTGGAAGTTCATATTGAGGGAGGCCTCGAATATCAATATAGGCAAGAAGAAGTAGAGAATAATGTACGGGTCCATATCGCTGATATTGACCAGCACGGTATCTACCATATCTGGCATTTTAAACCATTGTAGGCGTTCGGCGGCTCCGATGAGTAGTCCTACTATGAAAAGCCCTACAGTGTAGGGGATAAACGTTTTTTTTAAGAAGATGCGCAGCAATACGCCTACAAAGAGGCTGATTACTACAAAAAGCATTAAGTCGATGATAACACTGTTGCCCATAGATTATGTCGTTTTAGAGATTCCTAAAGTTATAATATTACAATTTTGGAGTTGAAGATGTTTGCAAGGTCGTCTTTTTTATTTTTTTCTCCAAATGTAGGGGTACAAAAAAAGCTTCCAACTATTGTTGAAAGCTTTTCCAGTGCGGATGAAGGGACTCGAACCCCCACGTCGCGAGACACTAGATCCTAAGTCTAGCGCGGCTACCAATTACGCCACATCCGCAAATGCTTTTGTTTCCTAAAGCGTTGCAAAGATATGCTTTTTTATTTTTACTACCAAATGTAGAGATACAAAAAAAGCTTCCAACTATTGTTGAAAGCTTTTCTAGTGCGGATGAAGGTAGCCAAACCCTGGCTGCGTTATACGTTATATTTCAATTGTTTAGATAGTTCGTCTGTTGGGTGTGTCACCGAGATAGGCACCGACAGCCAAAAGAACCCACTATAAAAGCCAATATTTAAAGAGCTATTGATTTAATACAAAGGTAGTAAATTATAGCTATACACGGGTATATATTGCAATATATTTGTTTAGTTTTGCAAAAAAAAGAATCTATGAAAAAGAACATATTAACAATTGTAATATTTATAGTTATTCTAACAGCATGTACGCATCCGATAATTGAAGTATTACCGCCGGACTTAACAACTGAAAATCCCGAAGAAACCCCAGGAATAGGCGATTCTACAGTACAAGATTGGACACAAGATCCCGATATACACGAATCAAATTTAACAGAAGAGTAAGACCATCGGCTTCGCTTCGCTCCGCCTCGGAGAACCGCAAACGGCTGACAGGTCGCCAGGATTCCGACCAGGCCGCAACGGTCGGGGCGCCTTTGGGCACCTGCAGCGCCCAGGCACACCCGCCCTTTTGCCGCCTTTCTTCCTACGGTACCAGGAGGACCGGCACAGCCACCAGGCCGCCGAGTACGGCCGCCTTCCCTGGGTGAAGAGTCACTACTAGACTGTATAAATGGGCGCCAGGATTGCGATCAGGCCGCAACGGTCGAGAAGCCCGCACCCCTTGGGCGCGCCCTCTTCCCGCCCATTTGCCGCCTTACTATCTACGGTGACACGGGCGAAAGCTTCAGCGGGCGTTTGTAGAGAGAGGCCGGCAAGTGCAACCGGGCCGCAACAGTCGGGGCGCCTTTGGGCACCTGCAGCGCCCAGGCACACCCGCCCTTTTGCCGCCCTCGAGCACGGTTGTTTGTTTGCCGGCGCCGTCCGCTCGGCAAATGCGGTTCTGTGTGCTGCGTGCGCCGTGGCACGTCCTTATGCTCGTTAG
>CAMTOQ010000004.1 GCA_947074205.1 uncultured Bacteroides sp.
TTTCAACTTAGCTTCTCTTGCTAAGCGGATGCAAAAGTAGAGGGTTTTGTGTCTGCAGCCAAATGTTTTTGGGTATTTCTTTTTGAATTTACTTGATGGAGTTGGTCAATGATTTGCTATTGTGCGAGTTAGCGTTTTACATTTATAGTTCAGTAACACTTGAGGCACATATAGGCTATACCTCTTATTATATGCGGGCGCGCGAAGGGGAGAATTTGGAGAAAGGGAGAATTGAAACAACTGACTTAATAATTCAAACTTTCTCACCCTTTTGTCTCACTCTTCTCAACACGGTGAGAACAAATTCTCAAGGCCTTTGAGAAGTTCTTCTCAAAGGCGTAAGAATGATGAGACAAATAGGCAGCATGGCATTAAGTGCAGCAGGAGTGCTCGGTATAAAACTAAGAAGCGCTAGCCCAATATAGCGCCTTTAGGATGGGCGAAAAGAGAAAACGCTTCTCACGAAAGTGGCAATCATAACCTACTGACGTGAGAAGCGCTTGAAAATATCTACAAATAAAGTAGCCTTAGTTTTGAGCTACAACTGAAGGATCTACAGAGAACTTATAGATACAACGGCTATAATATTTCTCTCCAGGATTAAGCTGTGCAGTTGGCCAGTCAGTTTTATTGGGAGTATCAGGATACTTCTGAGTTTCCAAACATACAGCTGCACGCTTATCGTATGCAATACCTTTCTTACCTGCTAAAGTTCCATCAAGGAAGTTAGTACTGTAAAACTGAATACCGGGTTCATTGGTATAAACATCCATAACGATACCAGTTTTAGGAGAAGATAGGGTTGCACACACTTGATTCACATCGCCATTTGTATTCAACACCCAATTATGATCAAAACCATTACCATTTTTCAATTGCTCGAATTCGAAATCATCGATATTCTTGCCTATTGTAGTTGCTTGTCTTAAATCCATCGGAGTGCCTTCTACTGTTAAGATTTCTCCAGTTGTCATATAAGTGCTATCAACAGGAGTATAGTTGTCGGCATTAATTACAATCAACTGATCCAAATTGCTCTTCGCGTCACCGTCGAGAGTAAAGTAAGAATGGTTAGTCATATTAACAATAGTAGGCTGATCTGTTTCTGCTTCATATTCAATATCCAAAGCGTTATCATTTGTCAGTGTCATTAACACTTTAGACTTTAATGTACCAGGAAAACCTTCTTGACCATCTACATCAATATAACTCAGTTCCAATTGTTGTGGAGAAAGTTGTTTGGCATCAAATATTTGATATTGGTAGCCATTAGGCCCACCGTGAAGACAGTGGCCAAAGTTGTTCTTGGGTAAATCATACTCTACCCCATTCAATGTAAATTTACCTTGACCAATACGGTTGGCATAACGACCAATAGTGGCGCCAAAGTCGGTAGGGTTGCGAATATAGTCTGCAACATTATCAAATCCCAACACGACATCTTGCATAACGCCGTCCTTGTCAGGTACCAAGATCGAAACCACACGTCCACCGAAGTTGGTGATGCAAACTTCCATACCATTGCTGTTTTTCAAGGTGTAAAGATCCGTTTTCTTACCATTTAATTCCACTTGGAAGTTAGCAGGATTCAGCCCTGAATCAGTCATTTCGACTTTTGGTTGTGCACCGCACGAGGCTAGAACCAATGCGCCAAGAGCTACAATAGCTTCTTTCATTCTCATAATTGTATTCGTTTTAAAGTAGTTTATAAAGGCTTTATAGAGAAAAAAGCAGTGCTAGGTAAACCGAATAATCAGTCCACACCAACACTGCTCTTATAAGATTAATTTCGAGGTTTACGCTTTGAAAAGCTCACGTTCTGTAAACTCGCCTATCGCTATATATTTTGCATATAATTTCTGATACACCTCATGTTTTTCAGCGTCGGGGTAATACTCCTTAGCAAAGCCAGAGTTCATTGCTGCAATTGCATCTTCTACTTTTGTATAGACACCGGCAGCAGTAGCAGCAAACATGGCCGCACCCAAAGCACAAGCTTGATCAGTATTACACACCTTAATTGGCATATTCAACACATCGCTCATTGTCTGCATCACAAATGGAGATTTCAGAGCAATACCACCGATACCGATTACGTTGTCGATCTTAACGCCTTCACTAGTGAAACGATCAACAATAGCTTTAGTACCAAATGCTGTAGCTTCGACCAAAGCACGGAAAATATGAGGAGCTGTAGTACCTAATGTAAGTCCGCTTATAGTGCCTTTAAGCAATTGATTTGCATCAGGGGTACGACGACCGTTCATCCAGTCCGTAGCAATAACTGCACTTTCTGTAACAGGAATCTTTTCAGCTTCTTTTGTCAATTCGATAAGAATTCTCTCAGCCGATTCCTCAATAAGTTTGGCCTTAGTTTCTTCATCGATTAGAGTAGAGTGCGCAAGAACATTCTTCAATGGAAATTCCAACACACGTTTGAACCATGCATAGATATCGCCAAATGCCGATTGACCAGCTTCCAAGCCAATCATACCAGGAATCACAGATCCATCTACTTGACCACAGATACCTTTGATAAGGTTATCGCCAATCTCTTCGTGGCTAGCTACCATTACATCACAAGTCGATGTACCGATAACACGAACCAAAGTGTTTGGCGTAACTCCTGCACCAACTGCACCCATATGGCAGTCGTAAGCACCACCGGCAACCACAACATCCGTAGAAAGTCCCAATCGTTGAGCCCATTCTGATGTAAGTTTACCTACCGACTTATCAGCAGTTTCTGTTTCACAGAAAAGACGATCACGAAAACCGGCCAAAAGTGGATCCAAAGATGTCAAGAACTCTTCAGAAGGAAGACCACCCCATTTGGGATGCCACATTGCCTTATGTCCATTAGCACAACGGCTACGTACGATATCATTTGAAGTTGATGCACCCGTCAATAAAGCAGGGAGCCATTCGCAATACTCTACAATTGAGTGAGCCTTTTCGCGTACAGCCTCATCTTCGCGCAACACGTGCAAGGCCTTAGCCCAAAACCATTCCGAAGAGTAGATTCCGCCTTCGTAAGATGTATAATCAATCTCCCAGTCCTTACTAAGTTTGTTGATTTCAGCAGCCTCTTTAATAGAGGTATGATCTTTCCAAAGTACAAACATCGCATTAGGATTTTCTGCAAATTCGGGCAACATAGCAAGAGGAGTTCCAGTTGCATCTGTAAACGCTGGTGTACTACCAGTAGTATCGAAAGCCATACCCACCACCTTTTCGGCAGTACCTGCAGGGCATTTTGCTAGAGCTTCTTTCACTATAGCTTCAAGCACATCAATATAATCTTGCGGATGCTGACGGTATTGATTCTCTTCAGGTTTACAATACTTACCTTCCATCCAGCGTGGATAGTTTTTCACTGCAGTAGCCAATGTCTCGCCAGTAGTAGCATTGACAACTACGGCGCGACCTGAGTCGCTACCATAGTCTAGGCCGATAACAAATTTATCTTCCATATATCTTAGCAAAGAGCTTTGTTCAACATATAATAAATTTCATTCATGCGCAACTCTTTCTTAAAGTCGCTGATAGTTGTATTCTCATCAATCACTATCATTTCGATACCTAGCATTTCAGCGTAGTCTTCTAGATGTTCTACGGTAAGGTCGAATGAAAAACTAGTATGATGAGTACCACCTGCAAGAATCCAAGCAGCAGCACCTACTTCTAGGTTAGGCATTGGAATCCAAAGAGCTGAAGCTACAGGAAGTTTTGGAAGAGGATTGCTCTTGATACACTTCACTTTATTCACGATCAAACGGAAACGGTTGCCAAGGTCTACGATAGTAGCTGCAACACCTTCGCCTTGCTTGCTAGTGAATACGATACGAGCTGTTTCTGCGTCAATACCGATACTCAAACGATGTACTTCTAGTTTAGGTTTGTGCTCTGCTATAAGAGGACAAACTTCCAACATGTGAGCTTGAAGGATAGAGCTGTTAGCACCATCAAAGTTCAATGTGTAGTCTTCTAGGAACGAACAACCTTTAGGCATACCTTGACCCATAAACCACATAGTGCGGTAAAGAGCAGCAGTTTTCCAGTCACCTTCTGCGCCAAATCCATAACCTTCGGCCATCAAGCGTTGAGATGCCAATCCAGGGATTTGATCTAACACACCCAAGTCATTGAAGTTAGTAGTGAAAGCTTTAGCACCTTTATCTGTCAATAGGCGACGCAAAGCAACTTCAGCCTTAGCAGCATTCCAAACTGTAGTATAAGCTTCTGATTTAGTATCTTCTAGTTCAGGAGCGTGATCATAATCTGCGAAGTAAGTATTAACCATAGCCAAAGCATCTTCGTCGCTTACAGCATTGTAATACTCCATCAAGTCGTTCACCGGACAGTAATCCACATGGTAGCCCAAAACTTGTTCTGCAGACACTTTGTCGCCATCGGTAACAGCCACATTGTTCATCTGATCGCCGAAACGTAGAATCAACATGTCTTGCGAATCTGCTAAACCTGCTGCTACGCGCATCCAAGCTGCGATCTTAGCATGAGCAGCCTCATCTTGCCAGTGCCCCACAACCACCTTACGGTTTTTGCGCATACGAGTCACCATGTGGCCAAACTCGCGGTCGCCATGTGCACTCTGATTCAAGTTCATGAAATCCATGTTCATTGTATCCCATGGAATTTCTTTATTATATTGTGTATGGAAGTGAAGCAATGGTTTGCGCAACTCTTGCAGGCCATGGATCCACATTTTTGCAGGAGAGAAAGTATGCATCCAAGTAATAATACCGATACATTTATCGTCGTTGTTAGCAGCTTTGAAAGCAGCAGTAACTTCTCTAGAAGAGTTTACAGTGCCTTTGTATACCACTTTCACAGGCAGATTGCCACTTGCATTAAGTCCAGCTACCATTTCGTTGCTATGAGCATCGACAGCTACTACAGCATCACCTCCGTAAAGAAGTTGTGCGCCTGTTACAAACCACACTTCGTATTGATCAAATCCTTTTTCCATAATCCTAATTATTATATCTGTTATTAATCTTTTTTCTTTTGTCTTTATTTTTGTCCATAGTATGCATTTGGACCATGCTTACGACTGAAATGCTTCTCAATCAACAAAGGATTCATTGTCAACTGAGGGTTAACAGTATAAGCAATAGAGGCCATCTTAGCGACTTGCTCCATCACTACTGCGTTGTGCACAGCATCATCAGCGTTTTTACCCCATGAGAATGGTCCATGATTTTTGACCAATACACCAGGTGTATGTACAGGATTCAAGCCCTCGAAACGTTTCACAATTACATTTCCGGTTTCCTCTTCATAACTGCCTTCTACTTCTTCGGCAGTCATATCGATTGTACAGGGAATGGCATCGTGGAAATAGTCAGCATGAGTTGTACCAATATTTGGTAGATCAACCCCCGCTTGCGACCAAGCCGTTGCATAAGTAGAGTGAGTATGTACCACCCCACCTATTTCAGGAAATGCCTTGTACAAGACAAGATGAGTAGCCGTATCGCTAGATGGCTTCAAATTTCCCTCAACAATGTTACCATCTAAGTCAACTACCACCATGTCTGATGCTTTCATATCATCATAGCTAACTCCAGAGGGTTTAATAACCACCAAACCACTTTCGCGGTCGATAGCCGAAACATTTCCCCAAGTAAAAATAACCAATCCGTGTTTCACCAAATCAAGATTAGCACGAAACACCTTTTGTTTTAAATCTTCTAACATGATCTTCTATATTTTAAACTTCTGATCTTTGTGATATACTTTATTATTGAATCGATAGAGATAAGCTCCCCTTTTGGAAGTCGATTTATCTATCTTATCCGTCTTTTCTATATAGTTCATTTCAGCAATACGCTTTCGGAAATTGCGTTTATCTATGGCATCGCCATAAATAGCCTCATAAAGCTTTTGCAGCTGAGTCAATGTAAATAGCTTAGGTAGCAACTCAAAGCAGATAGGAGCTGTTGATGCTTTTAACCGCATCAGATGGCGAGCTCTTGTAATCATTTCATTATGATCGAATATCAATAACGGCAAGTCGTTGATATTTACCCAATGCGCATTGTAACGTTCGACCATCTCCTTATCTGACTCATTGATATTGAGTAAAGCATAGTAAGCCACCGAAATCACTCTTTCACCCGGATCACGCCCAACTTCGCCAAATGTACCTACTTGTTCCATGTACACATCCGAGAGTCCTGTTAATTCTTGTAGCACTCGCTTTGCAGCTTCGTCTACCCCTTCGTTTTGCTGAACGAAACCTCCCATCAGCGACCACTCACCGAGCGATGGTTCAAAGTTTCTCTGCAGTAGCAGCAAATTGAGCTCCCCTTGATTGAACCCGAAGATAATACAGTCTACTGCAACGTAGAACTTCGGGTTCTGAAGATAATAATTCATAGATATTTAATCTATTTAATTTACCAGAAATACCAATAGAAAGCTGCTGTGATTAACAAGATACAAGTAGAATGGATTACATCCCATTTATCCCAGCTAGCACGTGTTTGCGCCTTTTGCTCGGGAGTAGAAGTACCGAATACCAAACCTTGGATTTTCGCTTTATCGGGAGCTTTAGTCATCAAACTAACAACGATAACTACTACAATACAGAATAGCAACATCCATCCGCAGAAGAACAGCCAGTTCATATCATAGAAAAGATATTTAAAGGTAGAATCAGTAGCAGTTTCTACATTACTATAATATACTTTAGCACCGAGGCGACTCAAGCCGATAACCATACCTGAAATCAGACCCCACATGCCACCCATAGCAGATGTACGTTTCCAGCAAACGCCCAATAAGAAAGCAGCCGCAATACCAGGAGCCAAAACCGATTGAACATCTTGCAGATATGTATAAAGCACATCACCAATAGAGCGCATAATTGGAATCCAAAGAATACCCAAGATAACGATCACAATTGTTGCAATTTGGCCAATTCTCACCAATGATTTTTCTGAAGTATTAGGCTTGAATTTCTTATAAAAGTCAATTGTAAACAGGGCAGCCGAAGAGTTGAAAAGAGAAGCCAAAGAGCTCATCAAGGCAGCAAGAATACCACACACTACTAAACCTTTAACACCGGCAGGGAGCAATTTTGCTACCAAAGTAGGGAAAGCAGCGTCAGCATTTGGATTTCCGTTGGCCAACAATGGAAGGAAACCTTCACCACCGGTTGCCAAACTTTGTTGATGCAATGCAAAAGCAATCATACCCGGAATCAAGAAAAGGAATACAGGAAGAAGTTTCAAATAAGCACCAAAAATTGTACCGCGGCGAGCTTCTTTCTCATCCTTACCCGAAAGAACACGTTGCACGATAAACTGGTCTGTACACCAATACCAGAAACCAATAACACCAGAACCAACCAAAGCACCCAACCATGGGAAATCGGGGTCAGCATTATTACGAATCAAACTTGTCATTGAATCACCATAATCATTTACTACGACTGCGCTACAAGTTGCCATCATTTCATCCCAACCACCTAGTTCTTTAAAGCCAAGTACAAGGATAATAAGCGAACCTAAAAGAAGAATAGGAGTCTGAAGTACAGAAGTATAAAGAACTGATTTCATACCACCAAAGATGGTATATACAGCAGTAAGCAATACTAAACCGATTGCGGCAATCCAGAAGAAATCAATACCCCAAAGCTCTTTAATGCCAAAGATTTGTTGGAACACCAAGCCCCCTGCATATACAGTAACGGCAACTTTTGTCAACACGTAACTAATTAACGAAATTGTAGAAAGAATCACACGTGATTCACGATTGTATCGTCTTTCCAAGAACTCTGGCATAGTATATACCATACTACGCATATAGAATGGAACAAAGACCCAACCTAAAATCAAGATCATCCAACCTTGAATCTCCCAGTGAGCCATTGCCATACCGCTAGATGCACCAGCACCCGCTAAGCCAATAAGGTGTTCCGAACCAATGTTTGAAGCAAAGATAGAGGCACCGATAGCCAGCCATGTAGCATCACGTCCACCCAAGAAATAATCTGCCGAGTTACTTTGTTTTTGTCTGACTACCCAAACGATAATCCCAATCAGGGCTATAAAGAAGAGCCCAATCACTACCCAATCTAAGAGTTGCATACAATTTCGATTTTAATGTTAACAAATATTTTTCATTATAATTTTATAAGATTGAAATGCATTTAAGCAGCATTTAAATACTAAATAAAATAGGTTTCACATTTCCAGTCTATAAAGAAGACTCATCTATCGTTTTTAGATGGTGTAAAAGTAACACTTTATACTTTTCATAATAAAGCAAACTGTATGTTATAGAGCATAAATCAAAAAATAAATGTATTTTCTACACTATACATATATATTATAGAATAAAAGAAACAGTAAACACTTCATATACTACTATTTATATCGACAAAGATTAAGCAAAACAAGCTTTAGATTTGTTATCACTTTAAATAAATAAAATAAGAAGCATGGAAACTATCATTATTATCGCCATAGCCATAACTTTGGTTTTACTCATTGGAGTAACCATAAAAAGCAACCGTAAAAAGAAAGAGAGCATCGATCCCTTATCCCCCACTCAAGTACAAAAGGAAGAGAAACCCGAAGAGGGTAAGAAAAATGAATAAAATTAGAATATCGCCTTAACTTAACTCCCGATGAATACTTTCTTTTTAGATGCAACTGATGGTCTAAAGCTTTCAATAGCCCATTTTGATTGCAATAACCCGAAGGCCATAGTTCAAATGATACATGGAGCCGCCGAACATAAAGGACGTTATTATGAGTTCGCACAGTTTTTAAATGATAACCAGTATACGGTTTTGGTTTCTGATAATCGAGGGCATGGTCTATCAGTCAACACATTGTATCCACTTGGCTACATGGACAGTTTTCAAAAGATTATTGATGATCAGTACCTAATCTCACAATACTTTCGAGCACTATATCCACAAAAGCAACTTATTCTTTTGGGCCATTCCTTAGGTTCTATTTTTGCTCGGATCTACCTAGAGAAGCATGACGACGAGATTCACAAACTTGTACTAAGTGGGACTGTACCCTATTTTCCTCCCACTACTGTTGCACTATCACTGGCAAGAACGATAACAAAAATAGAGGGGAAAGATGCCCACAGTACATTACTCCGTACATTGGCCATGAATGGCAAAGACTCAAGATGGTTAAGCAAAAGCAAAAAGAATAGAGAAAACTACTCCAAAGACCCACTTTGCGGATTCGCCTACCCTAATGAGTCAATATTAACTCTATTCGAAGCTGTAAAAGAGCTAAAAGAGACAGCACACTTTGAATGCAAAAATCCAAGTTTACCAATTATGAGTATTTCCGGAGAGGACGACCCTGTTACAGGAGGCAAAATAGGACTAAAAGAAACTTTTAAACTCCTTCAAGAAATAGGGTATCGCGAATTCGTTAACAATGTATATATCGGAATGCGTCACGAAGTTTTGAACGAAGAGGATTGCCAGATAGTCTACAAAGATGTGCTCAATTTCATATCAAGTGATTACTAAAAGAGCTAACTTACTAGTTATAATCTCAGTAAAAAAGGAGAGACAATAAAAGATGAATAAAAGAAAACAATTATCTTTGCAGCACTTTTTAAAACTGAATATTATAATAATACAATTGATATGATAGCTAAAATCAATCAGCTACTCGAACAAATCGATGCATTGAAGGCTACAAACGCTGAAGAGCTTGAAGCATTACGCATAAAATATCTAAGTAAAAAGGGTGCCATCAACGACCTTATGGCAGACTTTCGCAATGTAGCGGCAGACCAAAAAAAAGAGGTAGGTATGCGCCTCAACGAATTAAAAAACAAAGCGCAAGACAAGATCAATGCTCTAAAGGAGCAATTTGAAAGCAATGATACATCAGCTTGCGAATTAGATCTAACTCGTTCGGCTTACCCTATTGAGCTTGGAACTCGCCACCCGTTGACTATCGTAAGAAACGAAATCATTGATATTTTTGCTCGTCTTGGTTTTAGCATCGCCGAAGGTCCAGAGATTGAGGATGACTGGCACGTATTTTCAGCACTTAACTTTGCTGCAGATCATCCTGCCCGCGACATGCAAGACACCTTCTTTATTGAAGCAAATCCAGATGTGGTGTTGCGTACTCACACATCCTCTGTACAAAGCCGTGTAATGGAGACTTCACAACCTCCTATCCGCATCATCTGCCCAGGTCGCGTATACCGTAATGAAGCTATTAGCTACCGTGCACATTGCTTCTTCCATCAATTAGAAGCTCTCTATATTGATAAAGATGTTTCTTTCACCGATTTGAAACAGGTTCTTTTATTGTTTGCGAAAGAGATGTTTGGCGCAGATACTAAAATCAGACTTCGCCCTTCGTATTTCCCATTTACTGAACCTAGTGCAGAGATGGATATCAGCTGTAATATCTGCGGCGGTAAAGGTTGTCCATTCTGCAAACACACCGGTTGGGTAGAAATTCTAGGTTGTGGTATGGTCGATCCAAATGTGCTTGAACTAAACGGAATCGACAGCAAAACTTATAGTGGCTATGCACTCGGTATGGGTATCGAGCGTATCACTAATCTTAAATACCAAGTAAAAGACTTGCGTATGTTCTCCGAGAACGATACACGCTTCCTCAAAGAGTTTGAGTCAGCCTACTAATATTTAACAGCCAACAGATATTTTGCAGCAACTTTTTTTAGTTGCAAAATATCTGTTGGCTTTATTCTTGTACTTCATGAAAGAGCGTCTGGCTACCCGCGATTATTATTTTATGCTCGCTGCCAACTTCCTCCTTTATTTCGGCTTCTGGCTTCTCGTCCCTATCCTCCCCTTCTATCTTGCCGAAAACTACACTAACAGCAATTTACTAATAGGCTTTGTCCTGTCTTGCTATACCATAGCAGCACTTTGCATCCGTCCTTTCTCGGGCTACCTTCTCGACACTCTCCCACGCAAACCACTATACCTAATATCTTTCGGACTATTTACATTGGTCTTTTGTGGATATATCTTAGCTGCCACCCTCGTCTTTTTCATTATACTCCGTGTAATACATGGATTATCCTTTGGAGTGGTAACCGTAAGCGGCAATACAGTAGTTATTGATATTATGCCATCCTCACGACGTGGTGAAGGTTTGGGCTATTATGGACTAACCAACAACCTTGGTATGGCAATAGGCCCCACCGTGGGGCTATTCATGCATGATGCAGGTA
This sequence comes from uncultured Bacteroides sp., assembly GCA_947074205.1. Lineage (GTDB taxonomy): Bacteria > Bacteroidota > Bacteroidia > Bacteroidales > Bacteroidaceae > Bacteroides. Next base: position 11,233 of record CAMTOQ010000004.1, read on the forward strand.
TTGCCTACAGTCATATCTTCGCCATCAGTCTAGCAACCTGCCTATTGGGATTTTTTGCTGCAAGCTCTGTGCGTACACCCTATCGCCCACCCATGGTTAGGGAGCCTATCTCATTGGATCGTTTTGTGCTACTAAAAGGAATACCACCTGGCATTGTGTTACTTCTTTTATCCATTCCCTACGGAATGACCTCCAATTACGTTGCCATCTATGCACAACAAATTGGCATTACAGGACACACCGGATTATTCTTCACTTTAATGGCAGCAGGAATGGCAGTTTCTCGTATATTTGCAGGGAAATGGGTAGATAGTGGAAGACTAACTCAAGTCATATCAATGGGTCTATACATTGTGGTTTTCGCTTTCTTTCTATTAGCAAGTTGTTCCCTATTAAGCATAATGAATAGGTGGATTATTAATAGTCTATTTTTCGCGATAGCCTCCTTACTTGGCATAGGCTTTGGAATGATGTTCCCAGCATTCAATACACTATTTGTCAATCTTGCGCCCAACAATATGCGAGGCACAGCTGTTTCTACTTATCTCACCTCATGGGATATTGGAATCGGAATTGGTATGCTAAGTGGAGGTTTCTTGGCCGACATCTGCAATTTTGGAGTAGCATTTCTAGCTGGAGCACTTCTCACAGTGATCTCCACTCTCTACTTTAAAGTAAAGGTGGCAGATTTCTACATAAAAAACAGAGTTATAAGATGAGAAAAAAAGAACGCTATCAACAAATTATAGAATGGTTTCAGGTAAATATGCCTGTTGCTGAAACGGAGCTACACTACTCTAATCCGTTTGAGTTACTAATTGCTGTTATTCTATCGGCACAATGCACAGACAAACGGGTAAATATGATTACCCCCGCTCTGTTTCAGGACTTCCCCACTCCTGAAGTGTTAGCTGCCACTTCATCTGATGTAGTATTCGAATACATTCGAAGCGTATCTTACCCCAACAACAAAGCCAAACACCTAGTGGGTATGGCTAAAATGTTAGTCGAAGACTTCAATAGCGAAGTACCCGACACATTAGACGCCCTCATCAAACTACCTGGCGTAGGGAGAAAAACTGCCAACGTCATACAATCAGTAGTCTTCAACAAAGCAGCTATGGCGGTAGACACACATGTGTTTAGAGTAAGCCACCGTATGGGATTAGTTAATAAGAAATCGACTACCCCCCTAGCAGTAGAGAAAGAACTGATTTCTCACATTCCCCAAGAGCTACTCCCTATAGCCCACCACTGGTTGATACTTCACGGGCGATACATCTGTCAAGCACGTTCTCCCAAATGTGACAACTGTGGTTTAAAGTTGCTATGCCGAGAATACAGTTCAGGCCTCAAGCCAAAAAAAACGGAGAATCAGCCAAAGAAATAATGTGCCAATATATCGGTAAAAAGAAATATATTGTAACTTTGCGACATTCAGAAAAAAGACTAACACTTTTAAACGAATTGTAATTATGACTATTGATCAATTTAATTTTGCCAACAAAAAGGCATTTGTTCGTGTAGACTTCAATGTTCCTCTAGACGGAAACTTCAACATCACCGACGATACTCGTATGCGTGCAGCTCTTCCAACATTAAAGAAGATTTTGGCTGACGGTGGTAGCATCATTATCGGTTCACACTTAGGTCGTCCAAAAGGTGTTGACGCTAAGTTCTCACTTAAACATATCCAACAACATTTGTCTGACCTTCTAGGTGTAGAAGTACAATTCGCTAACGACTGTATTGGTGAAGAAGCTGCCGTTAAAGCTGCTGCGCTTCAACCAGGCGAAGTTCTTCTTCTTGAAAACCTTCGTTTCTATCCTGAAGAAGAAGGTAAGCCACGTGGTTTGGCAGAAGATGCAACAGACGAAGAAAAAGCTGCTGCTAAGAAACAAGTGAAAGAAAGCCAAAAAGAATTCACTAAAAAGTTGGCTTCTTATGCAGACTGCTATGTAAATGATGCATTTGGTACTGCTCACCGTGCACACGCTTCTACAGCACTTATTGCTTCTTACTTTGACAAAGACCACAAAATGTTTGGTTATTTGATGGAAAAAGAAGTGAAGGCTGTTGATAAGGTATTGAACGATATCCAACGTCCTTTTACTGCTATCATGGGTGGTTCTAAAGTATCTTCTAAAATCGAAATCATCGAAAACTTGCTTGCTAAGGTTGATAATCTTATCCTTACTGGTGGTATGACTTATACATTCAGCAAAGCTATCGGTGGAAAAATCGGCTCTTCAATCGTTGAAAATGATAAATTAGATTTGGCTTTGGACATCATCAAAAAAGCAAAAGAAAACAATGTAAGACTTGTTTTAGCTGTTGACGATAAAGTGGCAGACGCTTTCTCTAATGATGCTAATACTCAAATCTGCAACGCTAACGAAATTCCTGATGGATGGCAAGGTCTTGACATCGGTCCTAAGACTATGGAGCTTTTCGCTGATGTTATCAAGAACTCAAAAACTATTCTTTGGAACGGCCCTACAGGTGTATTCGAATTTGATAACTTCTCTGCAGGTTCGCGTGCAGTGGGCGAAGCTATCGTAGAAGCTACTAAAAACGGTGCATTCTCACTTGTTGGTGGTGGTGACTCTGTAGCTTGTGTTAACAAGTTCGGTCTTGCTGATGGTGTTTCTTACGTTTCAACAGGTGGTGGAGCATTGCTCGAAGCTATCGAAGGAAAGAAACTTCCAGGTATCGCAGCTATCGAAGATTAATCTTTGACGATTAATAGCGATCAAGATAAATTCAAAAGGGATATCCATTGCGATATCCCTTTTTTTATTCCCTCAAATAACGATCTCAAATTTAAATCCTAGTAAACAGCCCTTGACAAGGAATTTGGCACTACTTTTGTTGCAATTGCTTTATACAATAGAATGGACATCCTATGAACGAAAAAGAGATAAACAGACAATATGACTATATAAACCAGCTGATAAAAGAGAAAAGGTTAAAAGAAGCGATAGTACAACTTGAGTCTTTTCTATATTCCAGCCCGAATTATGAGTTAAAGATGCAGCTAGAACAAATTTCTAGCTCCTATCAATATATGCTAAACTACTTAAAAGATGGCATAAATGACCCTGATAGAACTAAGCTCTTTCATAGTTTATTGGCGCGTACAGCCGCCATTACTGACCAAATAAAACTTGTATTGCTCGATGAGACCTCTACAAAATTATATCACTCGATGCGTCGTAAGGCTGCACTCAACTCTTCGCCCTATCAACTTGGCAATATTATAGAGCAACTAGAGGCATTTCAAGATGATCTTTCGATAGGCAGTCTTTTCTCTAAAGAGAAGAAAGAGGAGATATTGAAGTCGTACGAAGAGATGCTACGCCAACTCTTCATGAATGTTTGGGCAAATAGCTCTTGGTCTACCGAAGAGCAGACGCAAGCCCAACTCTTATTGACTTCGGAATCAATTCCAGACAATGGTAAAACACTATTTTGCAGTGCTGTCACTCTTAGCTTGCTAGCTTGTTTCGATGCAAACAAGATGAAATGGCTCTTCGAAGCTTATAGTAGCGATAATACGCTCACTGCACAACGTGCATTAGTGGGCTTAGTTTTGGTGACTCAAACCTATCCCGAGCGCATCCAGCTCTATCCTGAGATAAAAGCATTGGTAGAACTGACAGCTGAGAAGAAGCCATTAACAACAGACTTGACACGTATATACAAACAGATATTGATGGCCCAAGAGACAGAGAAGATTGACAAAAAAATGCGCGAAGAGATTATCCCTGAGATGATAAAAAACGCCCCTAAGATGTCAATCAACCGTTTTGAGCAAGATGATAATGACGAAGAAAGCAATGATGGTAATCCCGATTGGGAAAGTCTTATTGACAAATCGGGTATTGGTGATAAGTTACGCGAAATGAATGACCTGCAAATGGAGGGAGCTGATGTTCAAATGAGCACCTTCTCTACACTGAAGGGGTTTTCATTTTTCCGAGAAATCCATCACTGGTTTTATCTTTTCGACCGTTTGCAACCCGATGTTCATCAGATTCTGAGCAAAGAGGATGGGGAGAACAAGATGTTCAATATGATTCTGGAAACAGGCATCTTCTGTAATAGTGATAAGTATTCATTATTGTTTATCATGCAACAGCTTCCGGCTTCTCAACGCAATGCAGTTTTCAGTCAGCTCACCGAGCAGCAAATGGAGAGTTTCATGGACAGCCCAGAAGCAAAAAGCTTTAAAAAGCTATCGGAACAGCCACACGTAGTGAGCAATCAATACCTTCAGGATTTATATCGGTTCTTTAAATTAAGCTATTACCGTACCGATTTTACTGATCTTTTTAAGGAAGACTTCCAACTTCATAAGTTGCCATTAATCGGAGAGTATGTCAACAACGAACAGACATTAATGGATATTCTCAACTTCTTCATCAAGAAAGAGCATTGGGTAAAGGCCATAGGAATATGCGACGATATAATCGCTCTAAATGGTGATGAAGTGTTCGAAGGCGACTTCTACCAAAAGATGGGGTATGCTCTACAAAAAGGAGGAGATATTGACAGTGCATTAAAAGCCTACCACAAAGCTGACACTATCCGACCTGATAATCATTGGACGAACAGACATATCGCTAATTGCTACCGCATTAAACGAGATTTTGCGAATGCTATCATTTGGTATAACAAGGTTTTGGAGACCTCGCCCGAAAACTCAAGAATCATTTACTTTTTGGGAAGCTGTTATGCCGAAACTCACCAATACGAAGAGGCATTGAAGCAGTTCTTTAAGTTAGACTATTTAGAAAACGGTTCTGAGAAAGCATCGAGAGGTATTGCTTGGTGTTCATTTGCCTTAGGCAAAAATGAACAAGCACAAAAATATTGTCAGAAGCTCTTAGAGGGCCGTCCCAAAGCGGCAGACTTCCTAAATGCAGGACACATAGCTTGTTGCGCAAGAGCATTTGCCGAGGCTGCAGCTTATTACAACAAAGCGGCCGAAATGCTAGGAAGCAAAGATAATTTCCTTGAGATATTCTATAAAGATAAAGAGTTTCTACTAGCTCAAGGTATTACCGAGGACGAGTTGCCATTGATTGCAGATCTAGTATAACTTAAAAGCTCCCTATGCAGTGCATGCATAGGGAGCTTTTAAGTTATTTATATATAGCATCCAACTACCGTAAAGCTTTTAGCTCACCATACAGCCTCTGTATAGGCAACCCCATTACATTATAAAAAGAGCCCACTATAGACTGAACACCCACGTAGCCAATCCATTCTTGCACTCCATAAGATCCCGCTTTATCCATCGGTTTATATAGATCTACATAGTATTCTATTTCCTCATCCGAGAGTTCTGAGAAGGTAACTTCTGTAGTTGCAGTGAAATCTTTCTGCCAGTTGGTAGTTGTTAGACAAACACCCGTCATTACTAGATGCTTTGCACCCGAAAGTTTACGCAACATATTTATGGCATCTTCATGATCAACAGGCTTACCCAGTACCTCACCATCTTTCCAAACAATAGTGTCTGCTGTAATAATCAGCTCATCATCGGCCATCACCTCACGGTAGGCATTAGCCTTGTTGACTGCAATGAAAGCAGGAATCTCTTCTTTAGAAAGAGTAGTTGGAAAAGACTCGTCGATATCGGGCAATGTTTTGATGATATATTCAATACCTAGTCCCGATAACAGTTCTTTGCGTCGTGGCGAATTTGAGGCCAACACCACTTTGTATTTCTCTAAATTGTCAAGCATCTTCTAATTCTATTTTAATTACCAACCAAATGCCTCGTCGGACATCCATTTGCCTTGGGCCTTCATCACCTGTTCCATCACATCACGGCCACAGCCATAGCCTCCGGAGGCATGCGATACATATCTCGCCAACTGCTTTACCTCATTGGCAGCATCACGCGGACAGCAAGGTAAACCACACTCTTGCATCACTTCCATATCTGGTATATCGTCACCCATATAGAGTATTTCCTCATCTTTTAAACCATGCGCATCGCGAAAGGTTCGGTAGTCGTGAATCTTTATCGCTGATTTCATATAGATATCTGTCACCCCCAAAGCTGCGAAACGCTGGAACACAGCATTAGAGTTCCCGCCTGTAATGATACCTATTCGAAGTCCCTTCTTTACAGCCAACTGCATGGCATAACCATCCTTTATATTGACAGTGCGCATAGGTTCACCGGAAGGATGTAGAGAGAGAACATCTGCACTAAGGACACCATCCACATCAAACACTAGTGCCTTTATTTTTTGTAAGTCGTAATTTATTGTACTCATCTGATTAATCGTTTTTATGGTGATTGGTGATGCTTTGACTTAATGTGGCATATAAATCTGCCACTGCAGGATCATCTTCCAACATACGCAAGTGTTCATTCATCACTAGCAGATCATTGCGCTTGGCAGGACCTGTTTGGGCTGTATGAGGCGCAAGGGTATGAACTTTGCGTGCCGTCTCGTCGATAAGTGGCAGCATTACATCAAATGAAAGATTGCTTTTCTCGAGTAGTTCCGCCGTAAGCGCATACATATGATTGGTGAAGTTGCACGCAAAGACTGCAGCTACGTGTAATTTTTTACGCTGCTCGGAAGTGGCCAGTCGAGCCTTCTGAGATATATCCGAAGCTATCTTTAGAAGCAAATCGGTGTCCTGTTGATTATTAGCCTCGATAAAAATAGGAATCGATGCGAAATCAACATCACGCTGTTTGCTAAATGTCTGCATTGGATAGAACACGCCATATCGTGATGCGTGGCCTTGCCACAATTCCATTGGCAATGTACCTGCTGTGTGTACAAATAGAGCTTCTTTATTCTTACCTTTCACTATTTGAGGAATCAGGTTCACAAACGCGCTATCTGTAAGCGAGATTATATAGAGTGACGCATCGGTGTTGATGGCCTCAAAATCGTTTGTAAAGCTAGCAGCTACTTTAGAGGCCAATTCCGAAGCGGCTTCTAGTGTGCGGCTATATACCTGTACAATGTTATAACCTTTCGCATAAAGGGCCCGAGCCAAATGTGTGGCTAGATTGCCTGCCCCAATAAATACTATTCTAGAATCTTTCATTTCAGTGTTCATCGAGTGGAAAGGAAGTATAAAAAACCACCACCTAAAAGAAGCGCCAAAGGTAGTAAGTAGCCCGACACAGCGCCAAGCAGTGAAACTACAAGTCCGATATTCATCATCAGCCACAGTCCCAACAGTATCAAACCGATTGATTTATCTCGCTTAAATATCAAAAAGATAATACTTGCATAGAGTATAAAATTATCTTTCTGCATCACCCATCCTAATCCTAAGGATTCAAAAGGCAACACTTTGTTTATCAACATCAGTGAGCCGATAAGCATAAAAGCTAAAGCGGTGGCACGATAGGTATCTTTGTTGTTAGTCGATTTAGCAGCTACCATATTTTACTGACCTCCAAATTTATTGATATGCACTTTCTCCCATTGCAGATGCTCTTCGTCAAAAGGTTTACGCTCCATACCTTTGTGACCTATAGCAACGATTGAAAGGACTTGCATCTGCAGAGGTATCTCTAATACACCGTGAACAAACTCGTCCGAAGTCATGCCCGTAGCAGTGAAGCGTTCGCGTACTTGAATCCAACAGCTACCTAGACCTAGATCTTCGGCTTGCAATTGAATAAGAGTTGAAGCTATGGAAGCATCCTCAATCCAAACGTCACTAGCCAATGGATCGGCCATTACCACAATTGCCAAAGCTGCATCGCCCAAAAAGGCAGCACCATGTTCTTTGCAATGCGATAGGGTTTTGAGCGTTTCTTTATTGTCTACCACAATAAACTGCCAAGGATTAGAGCGTTTCGATGCGGGCGACATCAACGCTGCTTTTAATAAAGCTACAACTTCTTCTTGTGTCAAATTCTCGCTAGTAAATTTACGCATGCTGCGTCTAGCCTTTATGAGTTCGCTAAACTTATCCATTCGAGGTGATTCTTTTATCGTTAGTAATAGATGCAAAGATAATATTAAAAGTATTTAGCTCGAAAGTTGAATAAACTTTTTCAAAAAGTGATTATAGAACAGCGAAGAAGATTCGACAACATTTAAAGTTCCACACATGCCATCACACAAATGAAGTGCCGCATACAAAGAGACCTTTACACGTACCACCGTAGTGCACAATGGGAATGCACAACGGTGCATAGGGCTATTGACTTTAGTGCATTGCGCTGCGGACTAAAGTACACTCCTCTATGTACTAACATCCACAGCTCTATATACCAAGCAAACTATAACTAGAGAGGATGCGGTTCCACTGAAGCAGAAGCGAGACTAGCGCTATATTAAATGGGGAGAACGCAAGAGTTGTAGCATTCAATAAAATAGGTAGTAAGCTGAAAAAATAAGAATATTAAAATCAAAGGCTAGACATTTTTCTTAAATTTGCAAGTAATGGCCATTAAGTTAACCACATATCGGCACACAGATAATCTGCCAGATCTTCCTGGAGATTATATTTACCACTCTAATAATCTATTTAGAGTATATTATAATACCCCAGGCTTTGCTCCGCTACTTGTTACAGCATCGGAAGATGGTAAGCTTATTGGCAAAATATTGTTAGGCGTTCGCACCATTCGCCTACTATTTCCACCTTTTATTGTTAAGCGCTGCTACACCTATGGCAAAGGCGAATATTTTGTAGAAGAGAGTAGGCAGGAAGAGATCTTCAACATTCTTCTTGAACATCTTACAAAAGAAGCATTTAGAGATGCCTTCATGGTAGAATTCCGCTACTTGAACAATCCACTATTTGCCTACAAACACTTCCGAGCCAACCACTATTTCCCAATCAATTGGTCGCGCGTAAGAAACTCACTTCACAGTCAACCAAAAGCATCCACAAGGGTGAGTCCTTCGCGTTTACGACAAATACGCAAAGGATTGAAGAATGGTGCATCTATTCATGAGATTAAAAACAGGGAAGAGATTAAGCAGTTTGCCGAATCACTACATAAGGTGGGTAATATTGTCATTGGAAAGCAGTTTCCCAATGTGGCTTTTTTCGAAAGCATCTACGATCTGTTCTACCCCAACCAACAGGCAAAGATTTTTGTAGTAAAGTATAAAGAAAAAATTATTGGCAGCTCACTCTGCTTCTATTCCGGAACGGATGCCCTACTCTACTTCTCGGGCGGTATGAAGAAGCGCTATGCTCGGCAATATCCTGGTGTATTGGCTGCATGGGCAGCGATGAACGATGCATTCGAAAGAGGCTTTAGCCACTTCGAGTTTATGCATGTAGGACTTCCCTTCAAGCGTCACGGATATCGAAACTTCACACTTCAGTTTGGAGGCAAACAAAGTACTACTCGTCGTTGGTTCAGCTTTCGTTGTCAATGGCTAAATAAATTGTGTATCAAACTATACGTTTAAAACGTTTTTCTCGTTATTACTTATATTTATGAAGGTTTTCGGGTAAGCTATCACCAACATGGCGAGCAGCTACACCTGCTATGTCTTGAAACACAATTCAAATGAGAATTCAATTATCTACTATACTTTTATTTCTTTTAATTTCAGTAAACGTTTTTGCTCAAGAGGTGAAGATCGGGGGTACTATTGTCGATGAAAATGGCGAGCCTATCGAACTAGCAACAGTACGCATTGAGGGAACTGCCATTGGTACAGTAAGCAACTTAAAAGGACGTTATTCATTAAAATTCACCTCGCGCGATAGTGTAACAATCATCTATTCGATGATTGGATACAACACCCGAAAGCGCACACTTGTACGACCACAAGGTAATATCAGCATCAATATAACTCTACCCGCTTTAGGTTACGAGCTTGGCGAAGTAACGGTAACCGAGAGTCGCAGACAAACCAACACGGTACAGCAGATAGACATGAAGGCCAATAAGATGATGCCCGACGCATCGGGTGGAAACATTGAATCGATCATCGCAACGCAGGCCGGCGTGAGCTCTAATAATGAGTTAAGTTCGCAATACAATGTACGCGGGGGTAGTTATGACGAAAACCTTGTCTATGTGAATGGAGTTGAAGTATACCGCCCATTACTTATTCGTTCCGGACAGCAAGAGGGCCTTAGCTTCATCAATCCGGATATGGTGTCAAACGTTGGCTTCTCATCGGGTGGATTCGAAGCACGCTATGGCGACAAGATGTCTTCTGTACTTGATATAATATATAAACGTCCTACTCAATTCGAGGCAAGTGCTGCTATGAGCCTTTTAGGCGCATCTGCTTATATTGGTTTAGGAAACAGCAAATGGTCGTGGACCAACGGTGTGCGCTATAAAACCAACAGCTATCTATTGGGAACACTAGACACTAAGGGAGAGTACAATCCACGTTTTGTGGATTATCAGACCTATTTCAGTTGGAACATTTCAAAACGCTGGGAGGTGGGCTTCATTGGAAACATCTCGCAAAACAAGTATGAATTTCAGCCAGCCGATAGATATACAAAATTTGGAACATTATCATCAGTAAGGGAGTTTAAAGTCTACTTCGATGGACAAGAAAAAGATTTATTTCGCACCTTCTTTGGTGCAGCCAATCTTACTTACAAGTTCACTGATCTTAATAGCATTACCTTCAGAGCTAGTGCCTTCCGAAGTATTGAAGAGGTGACCTATGATATCATGGGGCAATACTGGTTAAATGATTCGGACGATTCCAGTTCCGATCAGAGCAGTGATTCCGGTGATATTGTTGGAGTAGGTAGCTATATGGAACATGCCCGCAATTATCTCTCAAGCACGGTCCAAAGTTACTCTATTACTGGACAGAGCCAGGTTAAAAGTCATCGTATCAGCTGGGGATTAGAAATCAAAAACGAACAGATAAAAGAGCGAATGCGTGAGTGGGAGATGCGCGACTCAGCAAACTACTCACTACCCCACGTGCCCGAAGGACCTGAGCTGATCTATTCATTGACTTCACGCAACAACATCAATAGTAATCGTTTATCTTTCTTTGCACAAGACAGTTATCGATTCAGATCACCATTGGGTTTATTCACCCTAACAGCAGGTGTGCGTGGTAGTTATTGGAGTTGGAACAAAGAGTTTATCTTCAGCCCACGTGCTTCACTTGCGCTGATACCAGCTTTCAATGAGCGCTTTACTCTACGCGCTGCTACAGGCATCTACTATCAATCCCCTTTCTACAAAGAGTTTAGACAGATGGTCTATACCGACGACATGTGGCAAGTGGAACTCAACAAAGACATCAAATCGCAGCGATCCATACAGTTTGTACTAGGAGGGGATTATAGCTTTAGAGCTGTAGACAGACCTTTCAAGTTTACTGCTGAGGTATATTACAAGGCCCTCAGCAACCTTATCCCCTATGATATAGACAATGTGCGCATCAACTACTATGGGCGAAATATGGCGAATGGTTATGCTATGGGCCTAGACATGAAAATATTTGGCGAATTTGTTCCGGGAACTGACTCTTGGCTAAGTGTATCACTGATGAAAACCGAGGAGAAGATTGACGGCAAGTGGATTCCACGTCCCACTGACCAACGTTACAATGTCTCACTCTATTTCACTGATTACTTTCCTAAAAGCACCAAGTGGAAGATGAATTTAAAAGGAACTATGGCTGGAGGTTTACCATTCGGCCCACCAAGAAGCGGACGCGAAGCTGCAGTATTCCGCACCCCAAGTTATCGACGTGTTGACATCGGCATGTCGCGCATTTTATTTGACAATTCCGACCGTCACAAGACGGGCTTTGGACGTAACATCAAAACGGCATGGCTAGGTTTAGACGTGTTCAACCTCCTCAATATTAACAATGTAAACTCCTACTACTGGGTAACAGATGTAAACAACAATCAGTTTGCGGTACCCAACTATCTGACATCTCGTCAAATCAACGTACGCCTGCTCATTGACTTTTAAAATAAATTGCAGAAAAATTTCTATATTAATTAAGAATTGGCTTTCTTTGTGCTGTTTTAGTCTAAAAAACAGTACTATTCAAGCAATTAATAAGAAATTTATGAAAATCTCACACATTGAACACTTAGGCATCGCGGTACCAAGTATCGAAGAAGCCCTGCCCTATTATGAAAATGTTTTGGGTCTGAAATGCTATAACATCGAAACTGTAGAAGACCAAAAGGTAAGAACGGCTTTTCTTAAGGTTGGCGACACAAAAATCGAACTTCTTGAACCGACTTCTCCCGAAAGCACTATTGCTAAATTCTTAGAAAACAAAGGTCCAGGCGTACATCATATTGCTTATGCAGTATCTGATGGTGTGGCTAATGCTCTTGCAGAATGCGAAGAAAAAGGAATACGCTTGATTGACAAAGCTCCTCGCAATGGCGCAGAAGGTTTAAGCATCGCTTTCCTACATCCAAAATCAACTCAAGGCGTATTGACTGAGCTTTGCGAAGATTAAAAACAAACCAAAAGATTTAGATTTAAAATCAGATATATGAGTGTAGTCTTCAACTAGAGTTATCGCCCTATCAGCCGATTACTAGACGAACGACACTCAGTAACTTCTAATAAACAACAATTATGAGTAACCAGCTTGACAAAATTAAAGAGCTAATTGAGCGACGCACCGAAGCACGTAACGGCGGTGGTGAAAAAGCAATTGCCAAACAACACGAAAAAGGCAAATACACAGCTCGCGAACGTATAGCAATGCTTCTTGACGAAGGTAGCTTCGAAGAGATGGATATGTTTGTTGAACACAGATGTACCAACTTCGGTATGGCCAAAAAGCACTATCCTGGTGATGGTGTAGTAACTGGTTGCGGTACTATCGACGGTCGCTTAGTATATATCTTCGCACAAGATTTTACTGTTACTGCAGGTTCATTGTCCGAAACAATGTCACTTAAGATTTGTAAGATTATGGACCAAGCACTTAAAATGGGTGCTCCTGTTATCGGTATCAATGACTCGGGTGGTGCACGTATCCAAGAAGGTATTAACGCTTTGGCCGGATATGCTGAGATCTTCCAACGCAATATTCTTGCATCGGGTGTTATTCCACAAATCTCGGGTATCTTTGGCCCATGTGCCGGTGGTGCAGTTTACTCTCCTGCCCTTACCGATTTCACCTTGATGATGGAAAACACATCTTACATGTTCCTTACTGGTCCTAAAGTTGTTAAGACAGTTACAGGCGAAGATGTTACTCAAGAACAATTGGGTGGTGCAAGCGTTCACTCTGCGAAGTCAGGTGTAACACACTTCACCGCTTCTACAGAAGAAGAAGGCCTAGCTATGATGCGTCGATTGTTGAGCTATATCCCACAAAATAATCTTGAAGAAGCTCCTTACGCAGAATGTACTGACCCCATTGATAGACTAGAGGATTCTCTTAACGAAATCATTCCAGATAGCCCTAACAAACCTTATGACATGTATGAGGTGATTGGCGCTATCGTTGACAACGGTGAATTCCTAGAAGTACAAAGAGATTATTCAAAAAATATCATCATTGGTTTTGCTCGCTTCAATGGCCAATCGGTAGGTATCGTTGCCAACCAACCTAAATATCTAGCAGGTGTATTGGACAGCAACGCTTCACGCAAAGCAGGTCGTTTCGTTCGTTTCTGCGACGCTTTCAACATTCCTATTGTATCGCTAGTAGACGTTCCAGGTTTCCTTCCAGGTACAGGTCAAGAGTACAATGGTGTAATCCTTCATGGTGCTAAATTGCTTTACGCTTATGGCGAAGCTACTGTACCTAAAGTAACTGTTACATTGCGTAAATCGTATGGTGGTTCGCACATCGTAATGAGCTGTAAGCAACTTCGCGGTGATATGAACTATGCATGGCCAACTGCAGAAATCGCAGTAATGGGTGGAGCCGGCGCTGTAGAGGTGCTTTATGCAAGAGAAGCAAAAGATCAAGAAAATCCAGCTCAATTCCTTGCTGAAAAAGAAGCTGAATACAACAAGCTGTTTGCTAACCCTTACAATGCCGCTAAGTATGGCTACATCGATGATGTGATTGAGCCACGTAATACTCGTTTCCGCATCATCCGCGCCTTGCAACAACTACAAACTAAAAAGTTGACGAATCCCGCTAAGAAGCACGGTAATATTCCTTTGTAATCAATTCTTTAAACGTAAACAAAAACGATTATGAATAAAATAAAAAACGGAATATTCCTTTCATTGCTTCTTGTATTGGTTTTCTGTTCTTCTTGTCAAGAGCAAAGATCAACCAACAAGTTGTTGCTGAATGAGGTGCTTCTAGACAACGAAAGCAACCTCCAGGACGACTATGGTGTACATAGCGCATGGATTGAGATATTCAATCGTTCGTTTGGTAGCACAGACATTTCGGCTCACCGAATTGAACTACAATCGGGAAATAACGCTCCTGTTCAATACTTTATTCCAAAGGGTGATGTTGAAACGGTGATCAAACCTCGTCAGCACACTTTGTTTTGGGCTGATGGAGAACCCCGTCGTGGTACATTCCACACCAACTTTGTTTTAAACCCTAACGAAAACAGCATCATCAGATTGTATGATTCGGGTGGTAAATTATTGGACGAAGTAGAGATTCCAGCTGGCCAACTAAAAGCTAACCAATCATGGGCACGTGTATCTGATGGTGCCGATACTTGGGAAGTAAAAGATGGCAGTGAGGATAAATATGTCACTCCAAGCACCAACAACCTTACCATTGATAGCAATAGTAAAGTTGAAAACTTTGAGAAACAAGACTCATCGGGTGTCGGTATGGCTATTTCTGCTATGACTGTAGTATTCTCTGGGCTATTGTTGCTCTTCATTATCTTTAAGATTATTGGTACAATTGCTGTATCGATGAGTAGACGCAATGCAATGCGCGCTAAAGGTATCACTGACCACAAAGAGGCTAACGAGAAGAAACTTGGTCAAGCGCCAGGCGAAGTGTTTGCTGCAATTGCTATGGCTATGCACGAGATGCAAAACGACGTTCACGATATGGAAGATACAGTATTGACGATTACCCCAGTGAAGCGTAAATATTCACCATGGAGCTCGAAAATCTATACACTTCGTGAGAATCCGAACAAAAAGTAATATCACCATTAATTCATAAAACAATGAAAGAATACAAATATACAATCAACGGTAACCTTTATAATGTTTGTATCGGCGATATCGATGACAACATTGCCCACGTAGAGGTAAACGGTACACCTTTTAAGGTAGAAATGGAGAAAACTCAAAAAGCTGCTCCACGTCCTGTGGTGGCACGCCCTATTGCTGCTCAGCCTACTACTCCTGTTGCAAAACCAGCTCCTGCTGCCGGATCTAAATCAGGCATCAAGTCTCCACTTCCAGGCGTAATCCTTGAGGTAAAAGTAAAAGAAGGAGAAGTTGTAAAGAAAGGTCAAACCGTTCTCATCCTCGAAGCAATGAAGATGGAAAACAACATCAATGCAGACAAAGATGGTACAGTTACTAAAATTAATGTAAACAAAGGAGACTCTGTATTGGAAGGTACAGACCTGATAATCATCGAATAATATGGGAGATTTTTTAAGTTTTCTAGGGAATAACCTTGCCGACTTCTGGACTTACACAGGTTTCTATAATGCGACCTGGGGACATTTGGCCATGATAATCATCGGTTTGGTTTTCATCTATTTGGCTGTGGCCCACGAGTTCGAGCCAATGTTACTTATTCCTATTGGTTTTGGTATCTTGATTGGTAATATACCTTTCAATATGGACGCCGGACTAAAAGTGGGAATCTATGAAGAGGGTTCTGTATTGAACATCCTATATGGAGGGGTAACCTCCGGCTGGTATCCGCCACTCATCTTCCTAGGTATCGGAGCTATGACCGACTTCTCGGCATTGATCTCTAACCCTAAGTTGATGTTAATTGGCGCAGCAGCTCAGTTTGGTATCTTTGGTGCTTATATGATCGCTTTGGCTATCGGTTTTAACCCAATGCAAGCCGGTGCTATCGGTATCATTGGTGGTGCTGACGGTCCAACGGCTATCTTCTTATCATCTAAGCTTGCTCCTAATCTTATGGGTGCCATTGCGGTATCGGCCTACTCTTACATGGCCCTTGTACCAGTGATTCAGCCCCCAATCATGAGAGCTTTGACTACTAAACACGAACGTCTCATTCGCATGAAACCTCCCCGTGTGATTTCTCATACAGAGAAGGTAATCTTCCCTATTGTAGGTTTATTGTTGACTACCTTCTTGGTACCTTCGGGTTTGCCATTGTTGGGTATGTTGTTCTTCGGTAACCTTTTGAAAGAAAGTGGTGTAACTCGCCGTTTAGCTGAGACTGCTCGCGGTCCGCTTATCGACACCATCACTATCCTTCTTGGTTTGACAGTAGGTGCATCTACTCAGGCTTCTGAGTTCATCACTTGGGATTCTATCAAGATCTTCCTTTTGGGTGCGCTTTCGTTCGTTATCGCTACTACATCGGGCGTATTGTTCGTGAAGTTGTTCAATCTCTTCTTAGGCAAGGACAACAAGATCAATCCGCTTATCGGTAATGCAGGTGTATCGGCTGTACCCGACTCGGCACGTATCTCACAAGTAGTAGGTTTGGAATATGATCCAACCAACTACCTATTGATGCATGCTATGGGGCCAAACGTAGCTGGCGTAATCGGTTCAGCTGTAGCTGCCGGTATCTTGCTTGGTTTCTTGTTATAATACCTTTATATAAGATACTTTTATAATAATAGGCTGTCTTCCATTGTGAAGACAGCCTGTTCTGTTTTAGCTAAACCCGTGGAGATTGGCATCATTCTTTAGAGCAGATTATGAGAGCCTAAATAGCTATTAAGTTCTATGCAAAGTCAAAGTATCCTAACTGAGTAACAAGTCTAAGGAGAAGCTTCTTTTAAACAATAAAGGCCCAGTTAACACTGAGCCTTTATTGTTTTTATCCTACAGGAGGATAGTTTTATTTCTGTTTTCTGAAGTTCTGTAAACCAGTTTCGAGGAATTCGATATAATCAGGAATACTTTCATTGAACTTATATGCTTTTGTCAAAGGTAAACCTTCATCGTTCAGCAATACGTAGAATGGTTGCGCGCTATAGCCAAACTTAACGCTTTGCAAATAACTCCATTTATCGCCAATAGTACGTAGAATACGCTTCTTACCATTCTCAGTCACAGTTACAGGCTCGCTAAGTGGAGTCTTATTGTCCACATATAGAGTGATCAATACATAATCGTCATTTATCAATGAACGCACTTTAGTATCTGTCCATACAGACAACTCCATTTTACGGCAGTTGACACAACCATAACCAGTAAAGTCTAGCATAACAGGTTTATTGTGCTGGCGCGCATACTCCATACCCAAATCATAATCGTCGAATTTGGCATGCACCTCGTCGTTGTACAAATTCAAGTCTTGAGTAGACATAGGTGGCGAGAAAGCACTAACTGCCTTCAAAGGTGCACCCCATAGACCTGGTACCATATACACAGCGAAAGCAATTGAGATCAATGCCATAAAGAAACGAGTAACGCCTATCTTGGTATCATCATCGTCATGTTTAAATTTAAACTTACCCAAGAGATAGAGACCCAAAAGAAGGAAAATAACAATCCACAAAGAAAGGAATACTTCACGGTCTAGAATTCTCCAGCCATAAGCTAAATCGGCTACTGAGAGGAATTTCAAAGCAAAAGCCAATTCGAGGAAGCCTAATGTTACTTTTACCACATTCATCCAGCCACCTGACTTTGGCATCGATTTGAGCCATGTGGGAAATAGGGCGAAGAGTGTAAAAGGAAGGGCCAAAGCAATGGCAAATCCAAGCATACCAATGGCGGGAGCAATGAGGTTACCTGTAGTGGACACCTGAACTAAAAGGAAGCCGATAATAGGACCTGTACAAGAGAATGACACCAATGACAAAGTAAAAGCCATCAAGAAAATACTCAAAAGCCCAGTTGTAGCCTCTGCCTTACTATCTACTGCATTACTCCATTTAGAAGGTAGAGTGATTTCAAAAGCACCAAAGAAAGAAGCCGCAAAAACTATCAGCATCAAGAAAAAGAGAATGTTGAACACAGCATTCGTAGAAAGTGCATTAAGTGCACTTGGACCAAATACAGCAGTAACAATAAGGCCAATTGCCACATAGATTACCACAATAGAAGCACCATAGGTCCAAGCATCACGAATACCCTTTTTCTTATCCTTAGTACGCTTCAGAAAGAAGCTAACAGTCATAGGAATAATAGGCCACACACAAGGTGTCATTAATGCAATTAGGCCACCTAAGAAACCTGTAAAGAAGATATAGATCCAAGAGCGATCAATCACTTGCTCATCACCAAACGCATGAAGTTCATCGACTACAGGACGCCATAGAACATCTGGTTCAAGAGCAGCACGCTCAACAGGAGAGACTTTTTCTACGGAAAATGCAGGAGAGATTTCTTCAGCAGAAGTTTCAACTGGTTCAGAAGCTACCACAGCAGTTTTAGCAGGTGCAACAGCTGCTAAGTTAGTAGTACCATTAAACTCAAATTCCACATTAGTAGGTGGGAGGCAAGTTTCATCATTACAAACCCCATATTGCAGATAACCTTGAATTGAGTACTTATTTGCAGTTAGTTTCAACTTTTGAACAAACTCAGCCTTATTTTCGAAATATCGCACTTGCATTCCAAAAAGATTGTCATATTTCGAGACTTCCTCACCTACTGGTTTTAAAGTTCCCACAAGTTCGACACCATCCATCTTATCAATGTTGAAAGAAGCAGATGTAGGACCACCATCGCCTAAGTCAGTAGAATAAAGATGCCAATCCGATTCAATAACAGCAGTGAAAACAATCTCAGCTTCATCGTCGGCAAGTTTTTTAAAGTCTGTTTTAAAAGAGACGGGATCAAATACTTGAGCCGAAACACAAAGAGAGAGTAATAGTAGTGTAAATAGAGAATAAATCTTTTTCATTAGTAGCATAAATGATATTGTAGTTTTAGTTAGAGCATTTATTGTCACACTTCGTAATCAACACAAGAGCGTTCAGATTTGACATCTGCTAGAATCTTTGCTGCTTCAACATGTGCAGGATGTGTGGCATAACTCTTCAAATCTTCCAAAGAGTCGAACTCGCTATACAATGAAATGTGCCATGTTTCAGCGGGATTCATATTTAGGCCAACTTCTATAGCGCGAATCATCGGAATCACAGTTGGAAGGGCTTCTATAGCAGCCTTAAACTCGTTCATCACACTCAATTTTTCTGCTTTGCCTACCTCTTCTTTTAGTTTAAAGAGTACAATATGCTTTATCATACTTAGGTTATGTTATAAATGTTTGATAATATAGTTTAATAGGAAACAAAAATAGAGCTTTTTACACTTATAATAAAAAGCATAGACAAATATTTATAGCTTATTGGCTACTTGTTGTCAAAAAGTAAAAGAGAAGAAGCAAACACTTATAAATCGATCAACAAAAATGCTGTTAAAAAGGAATCTGTCAATAATTCAGGTATTCGGGCTCTAAACAATAAGTCCAGCAATTTATTGATTACTAATAAAATAACCCGTGCACTATTTTCTTTTGAAATAAAAAGAGCTATCTTTGTATGAAGCGTAGTATGTGAACTATCGCCCTAATATATTTTTTCATTATATATAACTAATATTGCGATGTTAATTATAGGAATAGCAGGTGGTACTGGATCTGGAAAAACCACCGTAGTTAGAAAAATCGTTGAGAGCTTGCCTGCCAATGAGGTGGTTCTTTTACCACAAGACTCGTATTATAAAGACAGTAGTCATGTAC
Source organism: uncultured Bacteroides sp. (assembly GCA_947074205.1). Lineage (GTDB taxonomy): Bacteria > Bacteroidota > Bacteroidia > Bacteroidales > Bacteroidaceae > Bacteroides. The sequence continues at coordinate 31,029 of CAMTOQ010000004.1, forward strand.
CTGTAGAAGAGCGTCAGAATATTAACTTCGACCACCCCGATGCTTTTGAATGGAGTCTTCTTTCCAAACATGTTGCAATGCTAAAAGAAGGGAAAAGCATTGAACAACCTACCTATTCTTACCTTACTTGTACTCGACAACCTGACACCATTCACATTGAGCCTAAAGAGGTCATCATCATTGAGGGAATTCTAGCTCTATGCGATCGTAAGCTTCGCAACATGATGGATTTGAAAGTATTTGTTGATGCAGATCCTGACGAACGCTTGATACGTGTTATCCAACGTGATGTTGTGGAGAGAGGTAGAACTGCAGAGGCTGTTATGGATCGTTATACCAAGGTTCTGAAACCAATGCATCAACAGTTCATTGAGCCTTGCAAACGTTATGCCGATCTTATTGTTCCTGAAGGAGGTAACAACCAGGTAGCTATTGACATTCTTACTATGTATATCAAGAAACATCTTTAGACATTACATCCATAAATGAAAGTACGCCTATTGCAAAAGCTATCCTTTTGGGTAGCTTTGCTTCTACTCACATCAAGTTGCCACAAAAGAGCCGTTGAACAAACTACCATCGAGACTATTACACTCGATGAGTTAAAAGAAAACGGCGAACTAGTCGTACTCACACTTTCCGGATCAACTTCATACTTTATTTATCGTGGCAATGAAATGGGCTACCAGTACGAACTCAGCAAACAGTTTGCAGAACACTTGGGTTTGAACCTACGTATTGAACTGGCGAGAAGTGTGCCCGAACTTGTTGACAAGCTATTGGTCGGCGAAGGCGACATCATAGCCTATAACTTACCCGTAACTCGTGAGCTACGTGACAGCTTGATTTACTGCGGCGAGTCTTTCGTTACCCATCAAGTATTGGTTCAACGCAGCAATAGCACTATCCGTCCATTGCGAAGTGTCACTGAACTTATTGGGAAAGATGTATATGTAAAACCCGGTAAATATTACGACCGGATGGTGAATCTCAACAATGAACTCGGAGGAGGAATCAATATACATAAAGTCAACAACGACAGTATAACTGTGGAAGATCTTATTACACAAGTAGCCGAAGGCTCAATCCCCTACACAGTGGCCGACAACGATCTAGCCCTACTAAACACCACCTATTTCCCCAATCTAAACGTAAAGCTCAAAGTAAGTTACGATCAACGCGCTTCTTGGGCTACCAGGAAAGACATGCTGGAGTTAGCAGAGGCAGCCGACAAATGGCACGAAGAGAATGTCACCTCTCCGCAATATAAAGCTAGCACTAAACGCTATTTTGAGAGTAGTAAAGCCATAACCCACCCCACTATTCTCTCGTTGCGTGAAGGGAAAATATCTCGCTACGATACGCTATTTAAGAAATATGCAAAAGAGATTGATTGGGATTGGAGACTACTTGCCTCACTAGCTTATACAGAATCCAATTTCGATACAGCGGTGGTATCTTGGGCCGGCGCCAAGGGTTTAATGCAACTAATGCCACGCACAGCGACAGCGTTCGGTGTACCCCAAGGCAAAGAATTCAATCCAGAAGAGAGCGTAAAGGCAGCTGTAAAATATATAGCCGATGTAAACAAAAGTCTTCGCAGCGTATCCGACCCTCAGGAACGACTTTACTTTGTTCTTGCTGCCTACAATGCGGGGCTGGGGCACATCTATGACGCTATAGCTTTGGCTAATAAATATGGAAAAGACAAGACACGCTGGTACGACAATGTGGAGAACTTCATCTTACTAAAAAGCAATGAGGAATATTTCACCGACTCTGTTTGTCGCAACGGCTACTTCCGTGGTGTAGAAACACACAATTTCGTTCGTGAAATCATGAACCGTTACGAAGTGTACAAACAAAAAATTCCGGCAGAGTAGCTTAGCACTTGCCGGAATATTTTCTATTTTTCTATCCCTTAAAAGAGATTCAATTTCTTCTGCTGGGCCTCTTCTAGCGAAACAGTCTCACGCTTTAGCACATTACTCTTCGAACGCAACTCGTCGTATGTTGCATTAATCTCGTTCACATACTCATCGCGCATCTTTGCATTGAGAAGACGGGCAGCAACACCGGCATTCTGCGAAGCATCTTTAAGATGTATCACCGGCGCATTATATACAGGAGCTATCTTCAAAGCTGTATGCAAGTTTGAGGTAGTTGCACCGCCAATAAGCAGAGGTACTTTCAAGCCAGCTTTTTCCATTTCGGAAGCTACATGCACCATCTCTTCTAGCGAAGGAGTGATCAATCCGCTAAGCCCCACAATATCCACTTTCTCTTCGATAGCACGCTGCACAATAACTTCGGCAGGAACCATTACACCCAGGTCTACTATCTCATAGCCGTTGCAAGCCATCACCACCGATACGATATTCTTACCGATGTCATGTACATCACCTTTTACAGTTGCCACTAGCACTTTGCCAGCTGACGCAGTACCTTCTTGCTTCTCAGCCTCAATAACAGGCTGCAAAATAGCCACCGCTTTCTTCATGGTGCGAGCCGTCTTTACTACTTGAGGAAGAAACATCTTTCCGGCACCAAATAGCTCACCCACATAGTTCATCCCACTCATCAATGGACCTTCGATTATATCTACGGCCTTGGGATATTTTGCTAATGCTTCAGCCAAGTCTTCTTCTAGGTGATCTCCGTTACCTTTTACCAAAGCATACTTTAATCGTTCCTCCAAAGACTCGTCGCGCCACGCATCATGACGCACAGTAGCCGTCTTTACATCTGCGGCATTTAACTTTAGTTTCTCAGCCAGTTCTATCAATCTTTCGGCAGCTTCAGGATGACGGTTCAGCACCACATCTTCTAAACAAACAAGCACATCGGAAGGAATATCTGTATAGAGCACAGCAGTTGCAGGGTTTACGATACCCATATCCATGCCCGCCTGTATAGCATAGTATAAAAACACGGCATGCATCGCCTCACGGATATAGTTGTTGCCACGAAACGAGAACGAAAGATTGCTAACACCACCGCTTACGTGAGCACCGGGAAGATTTTGACGAATCCAACGAGTTGCCTCGATAAAATCTACCGCATAGTTATTGTGTTCTTCGATACCAGTAGCTATTGAAAGCACATTTGGATCGAAAATAATATCATTAGGATTAAAATTGGCTTTATCAACCAACAAGCGATAAGCGCGTTGGCACACTTCAATCTTACGAGCAGCAGTATCGGCCTGACCCTTCTCATCGAAGGCCATCACTACCACAGCAGCACCATAGCGTTTAATCAATCGGGCACGATTTAGGAATGCTTCCTCCCCTTCCTTTAAGGATATAGAATTGACCACCGCTTTACCTTGCAGGCACTTAAGCCCGGCCTCAATTACCTCCCATTTGGAAGAGTCAATCATCACAGGCACACGGGCAATCTCGGGCTCTGAGGATATCAAGTTCAAGAAGGTTACCATCTCTTGCTCTGTATCAAGCAAACCATCATCCATATTTACATCGACGATCAATGCACCATCTTCCACTTGTTGACGGGCGATGGAGAGTGCCTCATCGTATTTTTTCTCATTAATGAGACGCAAGAACTTGCGTGAACCGGCCACGTTGCAGCGCTCGCCAATGTTCACAAAGTTATTCTCGGGCTTCACTTCCAAAAGTTCTAGCCCAGAAAGCCACATATAGTTAGGAGCAGCTACCGGCACATGCGGTTGAGCGCCTTCAACTAGAGCGCTATACTCTGCAATATAGGCATCGGTAGTGCCACAGCAACCACCAATAATGTTGACCAATCCCTCTGAGATATACTCTTTAACCTCCACAGCCATTTCGGCAGGAGTCTGATCGTATGATCCCAAACTATTGGGAAGACCGGCATTAGGATAAACACTTATATAATAGGGAGCTCGTTGAGCTAACTGTTGCAAGAAAGGTTTCATTTGGCGAGCACCAAACGAGCAGTTTAGACCGATAGAGAAGATAGGAGCATGTTGCACTGAAGCCAAGAAAGCATCGAGAGTTTGTCCAGACAATGTTCTACCGCCAGAATCGGAGATAGTAATAGAAAGCATGATTGGGACAGAGATAGCTGTTGTTTGCATGGCAAACTCAGCAGCCACCAATGCAGCTTTAGCGTTGAGCGTATCGAAAATTGTCTCTATAAGCAGCGCATCTACTCCACCTTCGAGCAATGCTTCCATTTGTTCCTGATAGGACTGCACCAACTCATCAAACGACAGAGCGCGATAAGCAGGATTGTTCACATCCGGACTCATAGAACATGTTTTATTGGTAGGTCCGATAGAGCCAACCACGAAACGCGGTTTATCGGGAGTGAGAGCAGTAAACTCATCGGCCACTTCACGTGCCAGTTTAACCGCCGCCAAGTTCATTTCGCGTACATACTCTTCTACGTGATAGTCGGCCATTGCTACGGTAGTAGAGCTGAAAGTATTAGTCTCAATAATGTCGGCACCCGCCTCTAGGTATTTGCGGTGAATGCCTTGTATAACGTCGGGGCGAGTCAAGCACAACAAGTCATTGTTGCCCTTCATCAAACCCGGAATATCCTTAAATCGTTCGCCACGAAAATCAGCTTCGTCAAGCTTATATTGCTGAATCATTGTACCCATTGCTCCATCTAGGATAAGGATACGTTGAGCTATCAGCTGCTCAATCGTCTTCTTACTCATAAGTTATCTTTTAAACATACGATCCATATCACGTCGATCGTCTTTAGCTTTTATCGATTCGCGCTTGTCATATTGCTTCTTGCCACGAGCCAAAGCTATAACAAGTTTTGCAAGTCCTTTTTCATTTATAAAAAGACGCACAGGCACAATGGTGAAACCTGCATCTTTAAGATTACGTTCCAACTTGTTCAACTCCTTTTTACTAAGCAGCAATTTACGGTCACGACGTGCTGCATGATTGTTGTACGAGCCATAGAAATACTCGGCAATATGCATATTCTTCACCCACAGTTCACCCTTGGCAAAATAGCAATAGGTATCTACAAGACTAGCTTTGCCTAAGCGGATTGATTTAATTTCTGTACCGGTGAGCACAATACCCGCGGTGTAGGTATCCACCAATTCATAGTCGAACGTGGCACGCTTATTTTTTATATTGACAGGAGTTGGTTTCATATCGGTCAATTCAATAAAGAGGTTAGTCTGCCAAACACAAATTGAATGAAGGCAGGACATACTAATAACAATAATGAGGTAAAAATGGTGAAGCGAAAACGATTATTTTCGTCGACTCCAAACATGATGGGTACCCCTTCCCACACTAAATAGAACACATAAAACTGAATCATCCACCCTATCACAATCAGATCGGGAAAGATTCCGGTAACCGTATGTATCAAGAATGTCACCACCATGGCATAGCCTGCAAACTGTCGTGCCAGCACAATATCATTGGGACCATGAAGCATACGTACGCGCAATTCATTGATTGCATAAGCCGACAAAAAGCAGCCACCAAAAAGAGATACTGCCACTTCGCAGCAGTCAGTCATAGCCAACTGGTAGCTCAAGGCATCACCCCACCCATTTGTAATAAGCGAACCAATAAAAACAGCAAATGCGCATAAACCAATCATAGGATAGACGAAGGTTGCAAATACCCTTTGTCTATCCTGTTCTAATGAAATTTCCTCCCATGCCTTAGCCGGGGAGGAAATCAAGATCTTTATGGTCTGAAATAAATCTCTGTAATTCAAATTTTATTCATTTTCTTGGAATGGTTTATACACAAGAGAGTACACTTTTTTCTCTGTGTTATTTCCTTCCAATTCATTAGTATATGTATTCAGATCCACCTCTACTTCGATAGTAAAAGATTGACTTGCCTCAGAAGCTGTAGGAAGATAGTTCTGAATATCAAACGACTTATAGTACACATAAGGAAGGCCTACATTGAAAGCACCTCTAGAGGTAGTGTAAACACCATTTGCTTCAGGAATTCCAGAGTGGCGAAGTTTGAACTTCACTTTACCATCTTCTTGTTCATCAACAATATGAACCAAAGTAAAATAGTGCTGCTTAGCATTGAAAAGGTAGTTGACACCTGTAAATAAGTAACGACCAGCAATTAAAGAAATCGGTTGCGTACCTTTTCCTGTCACTACATCATCCAAGCCCATAATAGGAGCAGTAGACACTGAGTCGTTAGAGGCACCGGCCGTCATAACATACTCCACGCCAGCATCCAAAGAAATTGCATATCTTAATTGAGCGTTGTTAAGTTTACCTGTAACACTCATATTCTCATTACCTTCTTCCGCATATTCGTATACTACATAAGCTACATTTGTTTTATTAGGGTCGAATTTCATGCTCGATTTTACAGACTCCAATGAACTTGTAGTAGGATAAACCTGTAAGCCACCGAAATCTTTGAAATGTGTTGTGCCCATCCAACTAATAACCTCAATAGGTCCACCCCACTGTGGAGTGTAGTTAGTTTCGCCCATACAAGAAGTCAGTCCAAGGCCCAAAATCAAGGTGAGGGCCGCCACCATAGCATTAAACTTTTTCATAAAATTAATTTAGCGTGTTGCAAAGATAAATGTTTTTTGTTTTAATATGTAAATGCCGTGTCGCAAAAAATACTGCATACGCTACTCTACAATTTTTGCAAAAAGTTCGATATGCTCATCCACATATCGCGCTATCCTTTCGGTAGTATCTTCTTCCATCTGAAAGAAAGCTTCCTCTAAGTCATCGAAAGCCTCGTATTGCTCGTACATAGCCATAAATTCCTCATCATCACGCTCGCGCTGCAAATCTTCCTTATTGGCATCGTATAGTTTTTTAGCTTTATATACCAATTTAGAGAAATCTTCGGCACCCCACAAGCGCATTACCTTAGCAAAGGGATTATCGAATATATATCCGCCATACCCATTCTGAATTAACTGAATGAAACCACCCGACATCACTTCATCGCGAAAGATGCGGTAGGCCAACAGCGAGTGTTGCTCGCCCGTCAAGCTACCCATGGTCTCTGCCGTCCACTCATCACCGATAGTTTCAAGGTATTTGTCGGTAAACACATTGATGAAACCATCCATTCCTTCGGCTGCGCCAGCTTGCAAAGCGGCATCTTTTATCTCTATCATAACGCAAAGTCTATTTATAATGATGCGAAGATAACTAAACTATCAGAGATTGTTGATAAGATGTGTAGCTATTTTTTCTTAATAATCAGCGCAGGAACAGTAATTCGCATATTTAGGCTATTGCCATCTACCTTACTGCATAAGCCTATGCAGCGCGATACGTACAGCTATGCACTGCAGTACATAGCCCTCTGTACTAGGCTGAACAGCTGTGGTTACCAACCTAAGAAAATATAGACTCACAGTACATCTGCCCCACTCCACAAAGCAAATCTTCACCACAAAAACCAATAAATACACCTAAATAGTGAAAATGTACTAACATCTCTCCGCACATACCGCTACTTTTGCTATAAATATCTTAATACCATAGTAAAAAACATAATGAAGAAGTTTATTACTCTATTTGCATTGGGAATAATGTGCTCACTATTCCCCACACACGCACAGACTCCCGCATTTCCGGGAGCAGAAGGTTTTGCACGCTATACTACAACAGGTGGACGAGGTGGCGATGTATATCATGTAACAAATCTCAATGACAGTGGAGAGGGTTCTCTGCGCGAGGCTGTAAAGAAAGGAAATCGTATCGTGGTGTTCGATGTATCGGGCACTATTGAACTGCAAAGTAGGCTAGAAATCAAAAACGGAAACATCACAATAGCAGGTCAAACGGCTCCTGGCGATGGCATTTGCATAAAAAATTATACCACATATATTGGAGCAAACAATGTAATCATCCGTTTTATCCGCTTCCGCATGGGAGACGAAAAAAAGACAGAAGATGATGCACTATGGGGTAGAAACCAGAAGAACATCATACTTGACCATTGTACTATGAGCTGGAGTACTGACGAATGCTCATCTTTCTATGGCAATGTGGACTTCACCATGCAGTGGTGTTTATTGAGCGAAAGCCTTACCAACTCCGTTCATGGCAAAGGTAATCATGGTTATGGCGGCATCTGGGGCGGTGAAGGTGCAACCTTTCACCATAATCTATTAGCCCATCACACCAGCCGTACACCTCGTATGTGTGGTAGCCGCTACACAGGTCGTCCTGAAGACGAGTTGGTAGACCTACGCAACAATGTATTCTACAATTGGGGTCCAACCAATGGAGCTTACGCGGGCGAAGGAGGTAGTTACAATATTGTTGGCAACTACTATAAACCAGGCCCGTCTACTGCAACCAAAGAAAGTATCACTTACCGCATATTTCAACCCAATCCAGACAATGGTTCGAATAAAAACGAGTTGGGTGTATGGGGAACGTTCTATGTGGCAGACAATTTCTTTGATGACAGTTGCAGCAAGCTTACTGACAAAATGAAGAGTTATATGGCAAATACCAACGCTGACAACTGGGTAGGTATTCACCCTAACGGAACTTTGCCTAATGGTTCAAAGGACGATATCAAAAGTACGAAGGAGTACGAAGTGGTTAAGCCAACAACACATACTCCCGCTGCCGCTTACGAGAAGGTATTGGCCTATGCCGGGGCAAGCTACAAGCGAGACAGAATTGACGAACGCATCGTTAATGAGGTAAAAACTGGATCGTTCACTTATAAAGGCACAAATGGTAGTAACAATGGAATTATTGATACTCAAACTGATGTAGAAGGCTACATTGTTTACGAAAGCGAAACTAGACCTACTGATGCCGATAACGATGGAATAGCCGATGCATGGGCAACACAATATATGCCGGCAGGTAATAAATATAACGATATCGACTCAGAAACGGGATATAGTTATATCGAATTATACATAAATAGCATAGTAGACCACATCATGAAAGCGGGTTATCAAGACGCAGAGAATTGGGCCAGCAAAGATGACTTCGACTTAAAGGGTACATCTACAGGTATCGAAGATGGACTATTCGACAAGACCGATGCGCCTATATTATATAAAGAAGGAGGACTAACATTCTTAACTAATATGGAAGAAGGCAGCGTGGTATACATATATAATATGAGTGGTCAATGCATCTCGCAACAGCAAAGTCAGTCTGACAAAATGCAAATTCAGATCAGCCAACCCTCTATTGTAAAAGTAGTGGGGGCAAAACTGACTACAACATTTAAGGCAATGTAAATATCAGAGTCTAACTAAAGTGAGACGATACTGTGAAATAGATCGTCGCAAAATATGGGACTAACCAGATGCACCAAATAAAGATACTAATCCTATTGAATTTGGCACGTGCATCTGGTTTTCTTATTGTAGATAGCGCCCATAACGCCCACAGTGCATGAAATAGGATGATGAGTACTGTAAAGACGCCCAAAAGCAGTTGCACCTCATCGATGATTCTCATGGAATAATCGACCCCTCGCAAGAAACCAATTGCAATGGCATTGCACACTAGACCAATGAGCATAAAAAAAATATCCCAGAAACGAACTTTACCTCTAACGTGCTCCAACCATACACCAATGCTATAAAACAAAAGTGATGAAACCAGCAGGCTCAATGCTGTTATTAAGTGATAAGATTCAGAAAAGTCTAATCCCATAAAGCAAATGTTTTAATAAAAACAAAAAAGTGATAGTAAAGTTCAAATAAATGCATATTGCAATCTCTATATTACAATAGTAGAAGTGATATTTAACTATTTGCAGAATTAAGGAAAAAAGTCACATAAGCGAATTGGGTTAAAACAAGAAAACAAGTACATTTGCACTCGATTTAAAATCGCGACTACGTATTTTTAATTATATCACTATTAAAAAAGAGCTAATTATGACTTATTCACACGAAGTGGAACACATGTGTGTTGTAAAGAAGGGTCCTAACCACGGACCGGCTCCCATACCCGAAGAAGGCAAATGGGTTAAATCAAAAGAAATCGTTGACATTTCAGGTTTGACACATGGTGTGGGTTGGTGCGCTCCTCAACAAGGCGCTTGTAAACTTACCTTGAACGTAAAAGAAGGCATCATCCACGAAGCATTGATCGAAACTATCGGTTGCTCGGGTATGACTCACTCGGCTGCTATGGCTTCTGAGATTCTTCCAGGTAAGACTATTCTTGAAGCATTGAACACTGACTTGGTGTGCGACGCTATCAACACTGCTATGCGCGAACTTTTCTTGCAAATCGTTTACGGACGCACTCAATCAGCTTTCTCTGAAGGCGGTTTGATTATCGGTGCAGGTCTAGAAGATTTGGGTAAAGGTCTTCGTAGCCAAGTAGGTACTTTGTATGGTACTCTAGCAAAAGGCCCTCGCTACCTAGAAGTGGCAGAAGGTTACATCAAACATATTTTCCTTGATAGCAACGACGAAATCTGTGGTTACGAATTTGTACACATGGGCAGATTTATGGACGAAATCAAAAAAGGAACCGATGCTAACGAAGCATTGGCTAAAGTTACAGGTACTTATGGCCGCGTAACTGAAGAAGATGGTGCAGTGAAAAAAATTGATCCACGTCACGAATAATATAAGGAGGAATAGAACAATGATTAGAGAAGTAAAATTCGAAAGCCAAGACCGCCGTATCAACAAAATTCTCGCTGTACTTAACGAGAACGGCATTAAAGACATCGAAGAAGCAAATGCAATCTGCGATTCTTATGGACTAGATCCTTATATGACTTGTGAAGAAACTCAACCTATCTGTTTCGAAAATGCAAAATGGGCTTACGTAGTAGGTACTGCTATTGCATTGAAAAAAGGTTGCAAAAACGCTGCTGAAGCTGCTGAAGCTATCGGTCTAGGTTTGCAAGCATTCTGTATCCCAGGATCTGTTGCAGAAGATCGTAAAGTAGGTATCGGCCACGGTAACTTGGCTGCAATGCTTTTGTTGGAAGAAACTAAATGTTTCGCTTTCCTAGCAGGTCACGAATCATTCGCTGCTGCAGAAGGTGCTATCAAAATCGCTGCTAAAGCTGACAAAGTACGCAAAGAGCCTCTTCGCGTTATCTTGAACGGTTTGGGTAAAGATGCTGCACAAATCATCTCACGTATCAACGGTTTTACTTATGTACAAACTGAATTTGATTACTATACAGGTGAATTGAAAGTAGTACGCGAAATCGCATACTCTAACGGTGCTCGTGCTAAAGTAAAATGCTACGGTGCTGATGATGTACGCGAAGGTGTAGCTATCATGTGGAAAGAAGGTGTAGACGTATCAATCACTGGTAACTCTACTAACCCTACTCGTTTCCAACACCCAGTAGCTGGTACTTATAAGAAAGAGCGTACATTGGCTCACAAACCATATTTCTCAGTTGCTTCTGGTGGTGGTACAGGTCGTACTCTTCACCCAGACAACATGGCTGCTGGTCCTGCTTCTTACGGTATGACTGACACTATGGGTCGTATGCACTCAGACGCTCAATTCGCTGGTTCTTCATCAGTTCCTGCTCACGTAGAAATGATGGGATTCCTAGGTATCGGTAACAACCCAATGGTAGGTTGTACTGTTGCTTGTGCGGTAGATATCGCTACTGCTTTGAAGAAGTAATATTAGTTACTTGACTATATAGAAGAGGCTGTCTAACATGTTTTAGACAGCCTCTTTTGTATAAAGTATAATCAGAAAACTGATTATTGAGGATACCAACGAGTAGCGCCTACCCCACTTGGGAAATTAGTATCTATGATAGTAAAGTCACCAATAGCTGGATCTTCAAATACAGTATCAGAGTCGGCATCATAAGTGGTAATACCCTTTATCGCATTACTTGCAAATACACCGTCTGTAAGAACATAAGAGTTGTTTACAGTAGGAGCATAACCTCGATAGCCTTTCGCATTAGTTGATTTCCCAAACAGAGTATTGGTTATGGTTATAGCAGGTCCTGAGTTAGATGAGCCTGCGTCAACCAGGTAACGTCCAGAGCCAATTGCATTATACAATGTACAGTAGTTAAAGCTTACTGTAGTAACCAATGCATTAGTCAAACGTAAAACATCATTTCCTACACCATTCAAAGTACAGTCGTTTAGCTCAATGTTACTAGCCGTATAAGCATTAGAATTCAAATGAACTAACGCATAACTACCAGTACAAATATTATTGAATGAACATCTGTCAAACTTAATGTTGCCTACAGTTTTAGCCGCACTACCTTTAAAACGTATAATACTATTGGTAAATCCGTTGAATTCACAATTGGAGAATAGGAATTCAGTGACATACATCGCAGACTCTTGATTGATGACATATCCTGAATTAGAGTCGTTAAATAAAAGATTGTAAGCTCTAAAAAACTGGTGTGTGCCTTTGAAAACAATATCTTTCATGATATTCAATACAGGTCTTTCTCCCTCATCTTCTGCATATAGGGTGATAGACATATCAGTAGGAATATTCAAAGTCGACAATGTTCCATCCTCAGCCTCCTTACCGCTAATATCATAGGTTTCACCTGGAGTGAAAACTACTAATACGTTCTTCTTGTCCACCCAAGAGTCTATCAATTCTTGCGTTAGTGTTTCACCTGGTCCAAGGGTTACAGTGTATTCAGCTTCTGGCATTCCAATATCAGTCATCACCAATTGAGAGCCACGGAGAGTTGTATTATTGTAAATAGAGATCAAGTAGGCGGTCGACTCCTTCAGGCCACTGATAGTAATTGTGCCGTCTGCCTTATCTTCATCAGTAAGGTCAATTACAACAGGTTCGGCATATAACGGTGCACCACTTTCTGTTGTTCCTATGCTTTCTTGCGAAGTAACTTTTGTCACAGCAAGGCCTGGTTGCCAAGTCAAAGTGATATAGTCTTTACCCTTATCGGCATCTGTAATAGGGTTAAGGATATTTTCACTCTTTGTTTCAAAGAAAATATTCTGAAGATAAGCCCAGTTTGAGCTAGCTACATTATCTGCACATCCTTTAATGCGGACAAAGTATTTTGTACTATTACTTAAATCTTCTATCTGGTATGGAGAAGATTTAATAGAACCATCTTCACCTAAAATTTGCGAATTAGCACTGTAGTCGCTTTTCAAACCATAAAGTGAATCGGTGCTAAGTTCTATAATATAGTATTGAGTTCCCGGAGTTGATTTCCAGCTCAATTCTGCTTCTGTTGCGCCTACAGAAATAGACAAACCACTTGGCATAAACAAACGATCATAAGCGCTATCTGTTTTCCAATCGTTTGCATCCTCGCAAGATACAAGTGTTGTAAACGTTAGGAGTAGCATGGCTCCTAACATATATAGTTTAGTTATCTTTGAATTCATATGTAGCATAATAATTTAAGATTAGTTGCTAAATCCGTATGAGTTACTCAATGTACCATTCGAGGCAGAAATAGTAGTTGATGCGATAGGCATTACATATCTGTTGATAACAGAACTATTCAATCCTGCACTGATGCTTGGTAATTTGTCATTCAAATTCGTTTTATTAGGAGTCCTTGATTCATCACCCCAGAAAGTTTTGCTTATCCAACCTTCTGAAGCAGGCGCCGAAGCAAGATCTGCTTGTTCTTCTGCAGTAGCATACCATTGTACTGAGGTCATATCAATTGACGATTTGTCTTCTTTGTACTTAAAGTACAATTTAATTGGGTATTCACTTATTTGAGCAACGTAATCATCTTTCATCTGTTGAATTCTCTCGCCAAGCAAGTTCCAACGGATTAGATCATATTTACGATAACCTTCACCAACTAGTTCCCAAGCATTTTCTTCTACAATAGCATTAAAAAATGATTCTTTATCACCAGAGATATTATCAACATAGGCTTTAGCGATGGATTGATTCTCTGCAGCGAATGCGCGACTATGAACTTTCCCCAAAGCTTGACGAGCTGTTAGACCAGCAGGTCCATTAACATCGGGACCACCGTATAGTTCGTTCATTATTTCTGCATACATCAATAGTACGTATGAGTAGCGAATCTTAGTTACATTGATGCCAGTTAACCATTTCGCATTACCTGTAGCAATTGCTATTGAACGCCACTCTTCAGTCATCTTACGGATATCCCATTTTGCAACGTAGATCTCGAATGGTTTATTTCCATCGAATTCTTCTATAATGATACCATTAGCATCTTTTAAAACATAAGGTGCGCACGTCAAGTCACGACGCAGATCATATTTATTGAATGACCAGAAGTAAGGAGCGGGCACTTTTACTTTCCCTGAAGAATTACCTTTTGTGCCATATTGAGTAGATGAGCCACTGATACGTACACCTATTGAGTAACCGAGTTCACTAGAAATACCAAGACCCATAGGAATTTCGAAAAGATTTTCTCTGTAAGTCTCATCAAGTTTCAGCTGATTGACCAACAACCAGTGGTTAGCAAGCGATGGATTAAGTTCGTGATTGCCGGAGGTAATAAGATCTGAAAGATATTTAAGAGCTGTATTGTAAAGAGCTGTCCGTTCCTCTTGTGCTGGACGCTGAGTTGGATATTGAGCATCGCTGTTAGTTGCAGTTTCGTAACCGCTCTTCGATTTCTCACGGATAGCCCAACCGGCTCTAGTAAGAGCTATATTAGCCAAAAGAGCTTGTGCATAACCACGTGTGACATGCTCTGTAGTTACTACTCCCGCATAAGGTAGATAAGTTATCGCCTCTTCTAGATCAGTAATAAGAAAGTCTAAAATCACATCACGATCTTCTTTACCAATATAAGCATTACTCAAATCTGTTTTTGAGGGTTCTGTTCTCATTGGAATATCACCAAAGTTACGAATCAGATCAAGATAAATCATGGCACGAATTGTTTGTGCCTCAGCTTTAATTCTTCTAGCATCTGACCTCACGCTAGAACTCTCATCTGATAATAACTCACCATTATTAATACCGCTTATAATTTGATTGGTATATTCGATTACGCTATACATTTTGTCCCATGCACGAGCCAAACTAGCCCAACCTGGATTCTGATTATAGTTCATGTTACCACGCTCACTCGATGTATCTTCGGCAGTAGAACCAAGGCCGTCTATTAGTTCGTAGTCTGAATTTGTGTTCCAGATGATACCAAAATATTGGGCATAAGTTTGGTCAGCAGTAAGTTCACCATACACTTTGTTTAACACGTTGTTAGCATAGTATAGCGAGTTAAACACGTTCTCCTCTTGCAAATCAGAAGGAGAACTTTGAGTCAGGAAATCATTACAAGAGCTCATCACAGCGATGGATACAGCTCCTAATAAGAAATTCTTAAATATATTTTTCATGTTAAAATAGTCTCCTTTAAATTAGAATGAAACATTTATACCACATACAAAGCTACGGCTCTTTGGATAGGCAGCATAGTCTATACCAGGAGTCATAGCATTCTTTTTGCTCGAGGTATCTACTTCAGGGTCGGCTCCGGAGTACTTAGTAAAAGTAAGCAAGTTGTAGCCTGTAAAATACACACGTACATTTTCCAACCAAACCTTTCGAACAAGCTGCTTAGGTAAAGTATAACCCACAGATACGTTGTTTAGACGCAAGAATGATGCATCTTCTACTGCATAATCAAACAGCTGCATGGTAGTTACACCTACTGGATTGTAGATATTTGCATCAGCGTTCATTTCATTAAGACGGCTGATTAAGTTGTCAATTCCACCGTAAGCATTAATAACAGTACTTGTTGGACGACCAAGGTTCAAGCCGGTAGAAGGATCAATCCAAGTATAACGGTTATCTAGGTTAAAGTCTGAGTTCAAGTTATAGCCCAATGATGAACCTACGCGGAAAGCTGTTGCCAGCTTAGTTCCATTCACAAGTTTGTGTCCTAAGGAATAGTTAAAGAAGACAGTAAAGTCAAAGTTGTTCCAAGCACCTGAGATACCGAAACCACCATTAACCGGGGCTACAGTATTTCCCAGTTTTTGCTTGATAGGCTCACCGCTTGCATCAACTTGAAATTTCAAACCACCGGGATAATATTGCCCACCAGTGATAGTTGGTGATTTATCGGCCAAACCATCTTTAAGCGCCCAGCTTGCACCATTCCAAATTAATTCGCCATTAGGGTTATTTACGTTATCATAGACCGTAAAGAAGCCATTGCTTTTATATCCCCAAACTTCACCAAGACTACCTCCTTTTTCTACACGAAAATCTTCGTATTTAGCAATTGTGGAACCAGCCCAATTAGAGCTTTGCCACGGATTGTCTGTATTTAGTTCATCGATACGGTTTTTATTGTATGCGATGTTCATATTGAAGTCTAGGTTGAAATTCTTGTTAGAAATCAACACTGCATTTAGCTGCAATTCAAGACCTTTATTAGATGTTTTACCAAAATTCTGGTATTGATAAGAGTAACCTGTGTCTCCAGGAATCTCTGTTCGCATCAAAAGATCGCTAGTGGTATTCCAATATGCATCAATGCTACCCGAGAGGCGATTGTTCCAAAGCCCAAAGTCGAAACCTATATTACGGGTAATTGTAGTTTCCCATTTAAGTTTTGAATTAGGGAGAGTAGTCTGATGTTCCAACATTGGGCTGTAAATCTCACCGAAGTATGGGCCTTTAGATGAAGCCGCAGCCATTGAATAAGTGGTATACATCAAACCGGCAGGGATACGGTTGTTACCAGCCATACCAAAAGATGCACGGAACTTCAAACTAGATAGCCAATTGTGAGTGCCAGCCATAAACTTTTCTTCGCTCATACGCCATGCGAATGCAGCTGATGGAAAGTAACCCCAACGTTCACCCTTCGTAAATTTAGAAGAACCGTCGGCACGCATAGTAGCAGTGAACAGGTAGCGGTCCATCAATGTATAGTTAACACGACCAAAGAAAGATACCATGTTATCATTGATACCAATAGTACTTTGCGTAGGATGAGTATTACCCGCAGCACCCATATTGGCAATGATTTCATCCTTAGTCATGGACGTAGGAAATGCTGTCGCAGTCATGATGTGTTCTACATCACGAGAGTTGGATATTTCTTCACCAATCATTGCATCGAAGCGGTCGCGACCACCAAAGAAAGTTGTGTTATAACTCACGGTAGTGGCATTTCTCCAGTTATTATTCTTCAAACGAATCAATACAGCTTGAGGCATACCATTGTCACCAAGATTAGAGTTTTGTACAGCCTCCTTTTCCCATACTTGATCAGTATCAAGACGACGGAAACCATATCCAAATTCTGTTCGAACTCTAAAGCCTTTGAATGGTCTCCAATCCAAACCTACGTTGTAGTTTTGCTTAAAGTCTTTACGTCTCTTGTAGGTTGCATCAAGACGTTCAAGAGGACTATATTGACGGGTAGAGTTAGACTCGTCATCATCCTCTAATGATACTGTGATGGGGTCAACCGGGCGGAAACGAACAGCATTAGCCACGATTGAGTTGGTAGCATTAGACTCGTTGCTATCCGCTCCACCGCCAAGACCATCGATACGTGTATTGACCAAGCGAGCATTAAAGTCTAACTTAATCCACTTATTGATATCCGTATTAATCTTTGCATTGATATTATCCTTGGAGAAACCAGAAAGACGCATGATACTTTTCTCGTTATTTCTAGAATAAGAGATAGAGAATTTAGTCTCCTTAGTACCACCACTAATACTGATATTGTACTGCTGTTGTGTTCCTGTTCTACCAAAAATTTCCTTCTGATATTCTTGCCCGTTACGAGATTTCCAAATATCAAGATCCGTGAACTCGCCATAACCAACAGAACCTTGCTCATATTGGTAGAAGGCATAATTGTAAGGGTCCATCGTCTTGGTCAGTTTTGCAACCTTCCTCCAGCCTATAGAAGCACCTAAGCTTACCTGAACTTTACCTTCTTTACCCGATTTGGTTGTGATAATAATTACACCATTTGCACCACGAGCACCATAGATTGCAGTAGATGAAGCATCCTTCAACACGTCGATAGATTGAATATCAGTAGGCGCGATGTCACTAATACTATTTACCGGGAAACCGTCTACGATATAAAGTGGAGAGTTATCTTGAGATAAGGAACCTCCACCACGAACGCGAATCTTCACATCTGCATCTGGCGAACCTTCTGTAGTAGCAATAGACACACCGGCTAATTTACCAATCAAAGCCTCAGAAGCACTAGATACAGGTATAGATTCAAGCTGTTTTGCACCTACCGAAGCCACAGAACCAGTAAGGTCTCTCTTGGCCACAGTAGCATAACCAATTACTACAACATCATCCAGAACTTCAGAGTCTTCCTCAAGAGTTACATTCACAGTCGTTTGTCCTTTCACAGGTACTTCTGCAGACTTCAAACCGATGTAAGAGAAAACAAGAGTAGCATTAGAAGGAACCTTTAGAGAGTAGTCACCATCAAGGTTGGTTACAGTACCATTTGATGTATTCCCTTTTTCAATGACCGAGGCTCCAATTACAGGTTCACCAGTCGAATCAATGACATTACCCGTAACGGTAATAGTCTGCGCCGAAAGGTTAAACGAAAGCGACGCAAATAACATGAGCATCACAATGCGCATGTTTTTCGCTTGGTTAAAGAAACTTTGCATGTTAATAAAGTAAGTTATTATATGATTATTCATGGGTTTAGGTAGGCAATTAATCCTCAGCTAATACAAGTCGTGATAGACCATTACCATATACCTAAAACCTATTTTAAATATAAATGTTCAATTCATATATTTTTAATCACATGTGTTACATTAAAGTCAAATAAATATTAATACAACAGAACCTTTTTTATTAATAACATTGATGTTTAGTGTGTTACGAGCAAGAGGAGTAGCAAACATATTCGTATCTGTAAAGTTTAAATTGGATTCTAGCAAATCTTAAATCTTAGGTAATATGTTATGACTCAATAGTATAATATATTTTACAGAATTTTAATAGGCGGCTGATAATTTTGAGCATAATTAATCAGCAAGCTTTCTTCCCAAAAGCGTGTTCTGTTTCGTAGATTTCACAATTGGTTGAGCAGTGAATACGGTAATTTTCAAAGTATTAATTTAGCCATTTAAGTAAAAAGCCCTGCAAACATTACGAATGCAGGGCTTTTATCATATACAATTGTCTTTCTATCAAATATAGATATATTTCAGTATGAACAGGATTGCCAAGATATACATCATTGGAGTGATCTTTTTAAAACGTCCGCTAAGTAAATTAAGAATAACGTAACTTATCATTCCCAACAAGATACCATCAGAGATTGAGTAAGTTAGTGGCATCATTATCACACAGATAAATGCTGGGATTGATTCTGAGAAGCGGTCAAAATCAATCAGCTTAATAGGTGACATCATGAAAAGACCTACCAAAATCAAGACTGGAGCTGTTGCTGCAGAAGGGATAGCTAAGAATATAGGAGAAAACAGTAGTGAAACCCCAAAGCAAATTGCAACTGTGAAGGCGGTAAGACCGGTACGGCCTCCTTGCGCAACACCAGAAGCACTCTCCACATAAGTGGTAGTGGTAGATGTACCCATACAAGCACCAGCAAGTGTAGCTATAGCATCTGCCATAAAGGCTTGTTTAATTCTTGGAATCTTTCCATCAGGTTGCATCATATTTGCCTTAGTAGCTACACCCACAAGAGTACCAATAGTATCGAACATATCGACAAACAAGAAGGTAAATACAATTACTACCATATTCATAGAGAAGATTTCATCCCATTGAAACTGCAACCAAATAGGCTCGAGCGATGAAGGCAACGAGACTAAACCACCGTAGGTGGTAATACCCATAGGTATACCTATCAAGGTTGTAAGAAGGATACCCAACAACAAACCGCCGGGAACATTTTTAATGACAAGCATTCCGGTGATAGCAATACCGATGATAGCCAACAAAGCACTACCCTGCGTTATATCTCCTAGGGCAACAAGCGTAGCGTCATTGTTTATAATCAATCCCGCATTTTGCAAACCAATAAAGGCTATAAACAGACCAATACCGGCACCAATAGCATTCTTAAGAGTTACAGGTATCGCATTCACGATAGCCTCGCGTAGGTTGGTGAGTGTCAGAATCACAAAAATAATACCTTCAATCAAAATAGCTGTTAGAGCAAATTGCCAAGAATGACCCATACCCAAACAAACTGAGAATACAAAAAAGGCATTTAGTCCCATACCCGGTGCTAAAGCAAAAGGGAGTTTCGCCCAAAAGGCCATAACAAGGGTACCAATAATTGCAGCTAAAGCTGTAGCAGTAAACACTGAGTTAGCAGGCATCCCACACATGGCAAACATATTGGGATTCACAGCCAAAATGTAAGACATAGTCAGGAAGGTAGTTATACCTGCTAGGACCTCGGTTTTTATCGTATTTTTTGCAGGGTCAAACCCAAATAATTTTTTAAGCATCATATCTATTCTATGTTTTAGTTATTAAAAGGTCCACTTTGCAGCAAGTGTAGGAATAGCATAGAAACCTTTACCCACAAAGTTGTTAGACAACTCCAACTCGGTACCAAAGCTTAAGTTCACATCATCCCAACCTTTTATTTTATTGAGGTTCACCCAAAACTGTGGCTCACTAAGGAAAATAAATTCTGTATTCATCCAGGGACGATGCTCACGCCAAAAGTCGAAAAAGCCCGAGAAAGTACACCAGCCTTGTGCAAACTGAATACCCCAAACACCTGTTATCTGGAAGTTTTGTTCCTGTTTTTTATTTTCAGTATCTACAGTGCGAGGGATGTATTTGTACATCACGCTAAGCGACCATGTTTTAGAGTAGTCCTTGCTGTGTCCTGAATATGTAGGACCTAACAACCAAGCATTATTGAATGAGCTAACCTTGCTATTCAATCCACCATCAAACTCCACATGTACAGACAGCCAATTTAGTTTTGATTGTTGCCAAAAATTAAACTCACGTGATATTTCCCAATAAGCGCCTACCACTTTTTTGTTGTAATCCATATCCACAAAGAAGTAAGTACTACCCCACTTGTCGGGCTTGAACATTTCTACAGTTGTAGTCATTGGAGCACGGTCGGCAGCATCACCATCAAGATCACTGTAGAGCATTCTACCAAAATCATAGTGAAACTGAATGTTTTGAGCTTGCATAGCAAATGCAAGGGTCAAAAATGATACGATTAATAAAGTTGTCCTTTTCATTATAGTTATGTAATTATTGAATGTTGCGATTATAGTTCAAGGTTCATAGATGTATCACCTTTTTCATTTATACCGAACTCATAGTCTTTGCCCGGTAAAATAGCGTTAAGGCCTACTCCAACAATAGCAGCTACAGCCAAGCCTGATAAGTGAGTAAATCCAATAGAGATAGATGAAGTTTCTGTGCCATATTGTATACCAATAGCTAAAACCAAAATAAGTGCTGCAACAATAACATTGCGAGATTTAGAGAAGTCGACCTGATTTTCTACTACGTTGCGCACACCTACGGCTGATATCATACCATATAGAACCAACGAAACACCACCCATAGTAGCAACTGGCATCGCACTGACTAAAGCCGCAAACTTAGGACTGAAAGAGAAGATTATTGCAAAAACAGCTGCTATACGAATCACTCGTGTATCGAACACGCGAGTAAGGTTCAATACGCCTGTATTTTCACCATAAGTAGTGTTGGCAGGGGCACCAAAAAGGGAAGCCAGAGCTGTTGCAACTCCATCACCCATCAATGTACGATGTAGACCCGGCTCAGTCAAATAGTTCTTTCCTACAGTAGAAGAGATAGCACACATATCACCAATATGCTCTACTATAGTCGCCAAAGCAATGGGCATAATAGTTAGGATGGATGCAATAATCAAACTAAAATTAGGGTTCTGAATGATAGGCCAGATGGTTTCTTGCTGCTGGAAAGGTAGCCCCAACCAAGATGCAGATTGAACAGTAGCAAAATCGACACCACCCAATATAGCAGCTAATAAGTAGGAGCCAATAACACCTAAAAGAATTGGAATAATTTTAATCATTCCTTTCCCCCATATATTACAAACAACTACAATAACGATTGCTGTAACGGCTATTAACCAGTTGTCTTGACAGCTTGAGATGGCTGTGCCCGAAAGTGTCAAACCAATACTTATAATGATAGGGCCGGTGACAATTGGTGGAAAGTATTTCATTACTCTTTTTGTGCCATATACTTTTATAAGAGCAGCTACAAGGAAATAGACCAAGCCTGCAAAAAACACCCCGATACAAGCATAAGGCAATGATTCGGCTTGTGATAGCCCATACTCTTTACCTAATACCACCACAGTTCCATATCCACCTAAAAAAGCAAATGACGAGCCTAGGAATGCAGGAACTTTGTATTTGGTCAAAACATGAAATAGAAGAGTACCCAAACCGGCAAAAAGTAGTGTGGCCGAAACAGAGAGCCCAGTAATGGCTGGAACCAAAACAGTAGCACCAAACATTGCAAACATGTGCTGAAGCCCTAGAAGCATCATTCTTGGACGACCAAGAGAACGTGCATCGGTTATGCAATCGTCTTTAGTTGATAATTTTTCCATTGTAATATCTAAATATATTGTTTCTGATAAATTGTGCCTTCTATTTATATATAAACCCCATTTGCTTGGAGGCAAATAGGGTTTATATCGTATGTAAAATCCGATTTCTTGCATTCAAATATAGATTGCAACTTAGGGTTTTCATTAGAGTTTAAATCAGGTTTTTAGAATTAACTTTGCAAAGTTATCAATTATCTTAATAGATAGCAAGAAAAGTTGCAAATAGCTAGAAATAAAATGACTATCACCTAAAAGTGGAGCATTAAAGCTTCTTCCATTGACATCTGTCACTTTTAACGAAAAAAGCAGTATGTTAGACAAATTAAAGGTTGAAAACTAAAAACGTTTGCGCACCTTTAGCTGAAACCCAATATTATCACCGTAAATACTACCAGTATCGAAAGCAGCCGATGCCTTAAATCCCCACCCTTCTAGTTTATGGGGGAAATAGGCAAATTCTACAAAGCCAGAGAAGTTATCTAGTACTTCTAAAGTAGGCTTAAAAGGTGTACCCCAAGTGCGATTAAAGGTCATCTTTGCTCGGTAACTCCAATCACGAGCAAAATCTCCTTTCCAAGCTAAGTGTACTGCCTTGACACGATTGAGAAGAAAGCGCAAGTCACCATCGGCATTGTAGAGTGGAGAAGCAATAAGCGGTGTGCCTAGCCCCATCCCCCAATGCGACCAACCTGCATAATAGAAATGATTATAGTAGTCGTCTGCTCCACCCGTCTTTGTTGCATCGCTAAAGTCCAATCCGTGCAGTGGGCCACTTTGATGAGTCGATTGAAAATATTCGAGCACCATTCCATTAATGGCCTGCCGTTTTGTTGTTTTAAATTCTATTCCCCACAAACCGTCCATACCATTCTGCTTTCCCATACCAGATAGATCATCAAAATAGTTCTCAAGGTAAGCACTGAAGGTATAATCAGCATCTTTATAAGTAACTTTAAAGTGTTCGCTACCTAGATAGTTGCCATTAAAATACTCTCCTTCCCCACCATTCATAGGAATAAGAGCCGAGATATAATCTTTAAAACCACTACCCAAATCTTCAACAGTCACTCCGTTTTCTATTACTAGACCACCAAACTGATCGTCGATAGTCATACCTACATCGAAGCTCCATTTACTTTGAGGTTTGGCAATCTTAAAGAAGAAGCTCTTATGATGATACTTAACTTTCTTGACGAATTGATGATTCACGCGGCGATGATCTTGGAGATACTTGCCATCAGTAAACCATCCATAAGACAACTCTGCTTTGAACTGGAGCCAAGGCCATAAGTAAACATAGTCAAATACGCCTAGTGCAATCTGTGGTATAGGACGCGCATTGCCCGACCAAGTCAAACCACCACTGCTCAGTTCCTGATTGAGTAGAGGGGATTCAATCTCGCGTAAACCGGCCCATGCGCCTATCCATTTGTAACGGACATCAGCGTATCCTTGTTGCAACATAAAGACAGACTCAAAGCCATAAGCCACACCTAGATCTACACCTGCATCTACTCGCCATGCTTCATTTATCGTGTCTTTATAGAAAACACCACCTCGCAAATAGGTATTATTCTTTAGTGACGAGAATCCGTGTTGCAAACTATTTTGCCATAGGGGCACGTAGTCACCGGCATATATAGTGGTACCAAACTCAGCAAAAGTGTCGAGCGATTGAGCACACACACCTGTGTTTAACATTAAGCTTACTGCTAACACTAGTAGTAGGTTACATCTATTTTTTATCAACTTCAACATGAAATTCTTAGAATTAGTTGTATCTATATTGTCCAATCAATACACTCTTTTCCACCCGACAGGGCTGCGTAATAAGAGAATACTGTAGGATAAATTTCTGCTGTCATCACTCGTATTACCAAGGCTGCTCTACCCATTTCGTAGAAGTCTACGAAAGTCTTTAAAACTACATCATCTGTACTACTAAAGGAAATATGGCCTATCTCGCCATCAAGAACCACACAGTGTGGAAGTTCCTCTCTAACTCTAGTGAGGAACATGGAGCTGTCTGAAAAAACTACAATTTTCTTATTGGAATACTGTCTCTGTATATCGGTTATTCCTTTTAGACATTTCTTTATGAGTTCCTCTTTCTGATCTTGAGATAAGAAGTTAAATTGATTCTCTTCAAACTGCTCCAATGCATTTACAAATCGTAAATGCACAGCCACATAGCTATTTGGAGTCAGCGATATAGAGTCAAGTGCTTTTTGTAATAATTCCGTTGGTTGAAAGAGCTGTCGATACAACTCGCCCCATAGCATCTTATAATCTCCTATCTTATTTGTTTCCAGAATATCATAGCCAATATAGTTGTACACATGGTATTGACGAATAGATTTGTCTAATTTAGGAACCTTTCCGCCACCATTATAGGCTAAGATACGAGAGTTTTTTAAGCTATAGCTCAATTCATCTAGTTCTGCATAGTGCGTACTTCCTACATAGTTCTCCAAATGGAAAGGGTGCTTAAAGATAATCTTAAAATCAAAACCGTTCTGCTGGGCGATATAGTAAGTACCAACAATTGCCTTTAGCCGATCGGCGAGGCCGGGATGCGAAATATTCGGGTCTATTATAAAATAGATTGTATTGCCTTGTACACTCTTATCCAATGTCCAATGGTACTGACGTCGGTAATACTTTATGCCACGACACCAATAGCGGCAATCATTCACACTTGTCTGACAATACTTCTTATAATATTTATTAGTGCGTAGGAAGCACTTTAGCTTTTCAATTATAATCATAGTCTGATTTCTGTAAGTTACATTAATCTCTGCTATAAGCAGTCATTATCTTCTTATAATAGGTCTCTTCAGAAAATCGTTCTAAAGATTGAGAGGACAATAAATCGTTATTAATATCCTTAGCAAAGAGAGAAGAAACTCTATTGTGGAAATCTACTTCATCGCCAACATTAAAAATTTCACTATACTCATCAGTAAGTAACTCTGGTATTCCACCAATATTTGCACCTAGAACAGGTGTACCGCAACATAATGATTCAATGACACTCAGCGGATTATTATCATAGCAAATGGAAGGAATAACCATGAATTTTGAACGTTTTACCAACTCTACCACACCATGGCTATCCAGATGACCTAAGAATATTATAGACGAAGATTCATACTTCTTCCTTAGCTCCGCCTCCAAAGGCCCCGTACCTGCAACATACAGTTTATAAGGCAGCTTATTTGCCATTTCTAGCAATTGACGAATACCTTTTTCTGTAGACAGTCGACCAATATAGCAATAAGCATTCTCCTTATCTACTTTAACCGACTGGATTTGCGAAACTTTATTATCAACTATAAAGTTACAGATAGTTTTCATTTTAACGATAGGAAAACCTCCCTTTGACATTATCTTCTGCATAAAAGCACTAGGGCAAACAAAGCAATCGGTCCAACTTGAAAGCTTATCTTTACTCCACAATACAGCTTCCATCCATGCCAACCCGCTTGCAAGAAGATTGTTTTTCATACATTTCTTCTTCAGAACAGGTAACTTGTTGTCAAAGCACTCTTCGCAAACTTTATCGTTATATAGACAAGAATAAGAGGGGCAAATTAATTTATAGTCGTGTAAGGTCCATACCACCCTCACCCCTCTTCTATGGGCTATTTGGGCAAGTACCGGCGAAAGATAAGAGTGAATATTATGGAGGTGAACTACGTCGGGCTGAAAATCGTCTAGCAGACGATTAAAAGACTCTTCGGCTCCTTTACCAAATAGAAGGCGATTGGCTGCAGCGATTTTGTTAAACACTCCGCCACCGCTAAATGAGACTTCTTTAGGGAAGTATACCTGCTCGGGATAACTGATATTTTCAGGAAAGTCCATCGCGAAAAAAGACACAGTATGTCCCTTGCGTTCGAGCAATCTACGCAACTCTAAGGCACATATACAGTCGCCACCACGAGGATATATAAATTTATTAGCTATTATTATTTTCATAAGGTAAATTTTGCTTAGTGTTGTCGTATTTATATATGAAATACCACAATTCAAGAGCTGTTATCGTTTCAGCTATTACAAATGCTATTGCATAACCAGTAATTACGAAATCGCGAATTAAAAAGAAATAGACTATACAAGAAATTATATTAGCCGATACCATCACATATATATAACGCTTAATCTTTTGCTTGGTAAAATACAGCTTAGCCCATACCTGCCCAAAGCTCATAAATGGAAGTGATATTATACAAATGGCCAACACTATTATAATCTGCTGAATCGCATCTTCGGGAAGTTTTCCTAGACCATACAGAATAGTGACTAAAGGAACCCTCAATAACAATACGCCAATAGCTATAACCGAAGCTATCGCAAAGACATAATACGAAACCTTCTTAGTCAACTTATTTAATTCCTCAACTTTATTCTGTGCATTGAGCTCGTTCAATTTCACCTGCATTACTATTGAGAGCTGTTGAAGCAATGCAAATGGCGCCTGAACTAGCTTAGCGGCATAGTTGACGATGGTCACCGACCCCACTTGAAATTGCGACAGTAAATAAAAAGGGAATGTGCTGATAAAAATCACCAAACACTGATTCAGTAGCAATCCTCCCATGGTATTGTAAGTAGCACGTAATAACTTAAAATCGAATACAAAGAAACGCCACTTAGTGATTCGTTTTAAACAACATACAAATATAACCATTGCCACAAGCTCCAATGCTACGGCACCAATCATCATAGAGAAGCCACCAAAAGTCTGATACAGAAATATTGTAGCCACAATGATTGCGGTATTCAATGAGACATTCAGCCAAACGGGTGCTGTGAAATACTTATAAGAAACCAAGATCTCAGCAAATACCGAGTTGAGAGCTATCAAGAATGTTACAGGCAGAAATAAATAGTAAATGGGGAGATTGACAGCTATTTCCAAAGCGTCAAAACGAGTTATTATATTCATGAAAGGTTGTGCCAATAGTCCTAATACAATCAGCAGGAGGAAGCCAACACAAAAAACAAGTAAAAGAAATGAATTCAGAAACTGCATCTCTTTCAAAGCACCTTGATTGGTTCTAAACTCCATCGAACGGGGAACCAAAATAGAAGATGTCACCATTTGAATCATACCACCAACTAAAAATGCTAGATTGATAAGATAGAAATAGATATCTGTAGTGGTATTTATGCCACAATAGTAGGCTATACAGAGTTGCTGAGCGAAAGCAATAACTTTAGCTACAAAGCTCAAACCTGAGGAGTAGAGAGCACCTTTCTTATAACTTTTTGCCATATTTGTAAGGAGGTAAAATCATACCTAAAAGTATTAATATAAAAAGCCCTCTATTGTGCGTAAAGGTAGCATCGGCAACACCTTCAATTAAAAAGAATATAAATATGGATATAATCAAAAAGAAGTCTCGTGGATTAGTTTTCTGAAGAGACATACCTTTCTTCACAATCCAAAACCAGAACGAAAAATAAAGTACCAAACCTACTATACCAAACTGGGCTAGTTCAGGATAAAAAGCATCTGCAATAAAAGCTGGATACTCTTTGGACAATCCATAAAGTTGATCGATATTATACTCGGCATAGGTTTTTGAATAATATTCCCCCGAAACGTATGTACCAAAAGAGGCCAACCCACTGCCAAATGGAAAATAATCTAGGAATATCAACAAGGCAGTAACCATCATTGCTGGGCGACTCCACATCTCACGGGAATTCATGGCGCCATCAATATAGTAAATTACTATTTTTTGCCAAGTAAGGAGTAAAGCTACTACCAATACTAATAATATAGCAATAATAGTCTTTACATTAAGTTTAATCTCGCCACCGAGTTTTATAAATACTATCAATATTAAAGCTACTCCCCAGAAACCATAAAATTTCGAGCGAGTAGAAAGCATGCCGGTAGTCAGAATCAGGATAAAGATAAGTATCTCCGTCCATGTAAATGAACTGCAATAAAGAAAAAGTAAGGCCGACACTATAGCCGAGGTGGCCAAACGTGATGGGTGCCCAAAGAAGGTCCAAAGATTGCCTGTAAGATAAATCACTACTATGAGGCAAGCGATTATAATACAGAGGATACAAGTAAACCTTCGCTGTTTTGTAGTTAACTGGGGCATGATGAGCCAAGCACAGAAGAATCCAATAAAAGGTTTAATCTGTATCACCATATCCTTTAGAATGGCTTGTGGCAAATTTGATTTGATAAGCAGCGAATAGACTACATAGAATAAAAAAACACCACCTACGCAAAGCAAGGGACGAAGCTCTTTCATATTCTTTCGTTCCCAAACAGTGACTCCAGCAAATAAAACTAGGAAAGCTGCCATCAACTCATCAGTAAAGTCGAATTCGAGATAATCATAGAAGATTACCCCGAACAGATACCCAAATATCAAAAAGTAGAAGAAAAGGGTATTTTTTGAAACAACCAAATGCCGCATGGCGTTTTATCCTTTCTTATTTGATAGAGCTATTTTCACTCCAATTACAGCTGCCGAAAGCATGCATGCAATTAAAAAGGCAATAATCAGAACAACTGTGCCTTTAGGAAACACATGCTTATATGATGCATAAGGTTTGTCTACAATACGCCCCGCAATCTCATCAGGAGAGTTCACTAACTCCTTTTCTTGAAGTTTCTGCATCAAGAAGAGGTACATGGTCTCTTTCATCTTTTGCTGACGTTTCATCTCTATGAACTCGCGTTCTTGTGTAGGCAGTTGGTCTACTTGGCGACTTAATTTGGAATCTTTAGCAACCAAAGCGTCTAAACTGATCTGCGTATTATTTCGAATACTTTGAATTGACTCAAGGAGCATTTTACGTTGCTCTCTAAGTTGAATCTCTGTAAGTTGAAGCACAGGATTGCCAGCTTCAGTCGTTTGCAGCAGACGCTGTCTATCAAGAGCTAGTTGATTATAAGCCAAAATAGCTTTATCGCCTAAACCATCAATAATGGGAATAGCCGAATACATATTCTCAGGTTTCTGCATATAGTTGATCACATAATCAATCATACGAAGACGAGTCTCTGTTTCAAGTATCAGTCGCTCTGTCTCTTTATTGCCCATATAGGTCACCGAACCATAAGCCTCAAGATCGGGCATTTTATTTTTTTGCTTATAATTTTCTATTTTATGCTCTAGCATAGCCAATTCCATGGTTATTGTATCCAAACGCTCACGAACAAACTGAGCATTTAGATTGGCATCATGTATCTTCACATCTTTAGAATAGACATTATAACGTTCCATAATACCATTAAGCAACCTAAACGCACCAGGGATGTTAGAAGAGCTTGTAGTTATTTCAACAATATCAGAAATTGTTTCGGAAGGATTCACTGCTACCTCCTTAATCAACTCTTCATAGGCATATTGTAGTGGGTATAGATTGACAGTATACTTTTCGCTAGCAATAGGCGCTAACTGAGTAAACATAACACTTCCACAAGGCATATCCAAAGTAAAAGGAAAATGTAGATCTTTATGGGTTATCTTCTTAAATGATTTAGATGTTGCTGTGAGCTTAACAACCTCACCATTCTCAATCTTCATAACTATCTCAATAGGATGTTGTAAAGTATTTAAGAATTGCTGAGTGGCAACGATACCAAAAGGAAGCTCATCTAGGTTTAGAATTCTCTTTTTAAGTCTTTCACGCGTAGTGACTTCAAACTGCATATCATTGTCGGATATTACTTTAACAAGGTTGTCACGAGAAGTCATTACCATTACCTCATCTTCAATATTAACGCCACTTGAAGCGCCACCAAGAAGTCCGCCTAGTCCTGATGATTTTAGCATTTTCATCTCAGAAAGCATGCCTTGTTTTTCGCCTAAGAGCTGAATACGAGAGGTTACGGCATATTCTTTTGGAGTAACCAAAAGAAAAACAATAGCTCCAATCAAGCACACTATACCGATTGGAACATATATCTTCCAGTAACCAAACATCTGCTTTATCAACTCTCCAAGATGTATATTTTCGTCTTTTGTCATTGTCGTATATAAGAAAGATAAATATTAAATTATTTTACCAATAAAGCAATAGCCAACGATGCTATCACCGATACCGCACTTACAATAGTGGAGGCTAAAGAGATATTAAATTGTGCACTTTGGCTGTATCGTGCATTGCCTTTGCGCGCCTTATTAGGCTCAACGTATACTACATCGTTTTGTTGTAAATAATAGTAAGGAGAGGAGAATATTTCAGAAGAGGTTAAGTCCAAACGTTGAAATTCTTTTTTACCATTAACTTCACGAATCAATAACACATTATCTCTTTGTCCTTGAATAGTCAAATCACCAGCTGCTCCAATTGCTTCTAACACAGTAACCCTTTCGCTCAATATCTTTTGCATCCCTGGTTTGGCTACTTCGCCTAATACAGATATCTTAAAGTTCTGAAGCTTTACACTTATAATTGGTGATTTAGCATAAACCGAAATTTTTGTTTTCAAAAGTTCAGCCAACTGCATACAGGTCATCCCAGCAACGTGTATTTGTCCTAATACGGGGAATTCAATATTTCCTTCTCTATTGACTAAATAGGTTTGAAGAGATGAGGTTGATTTTAGCGTGATCTCTTCCGATGGCTGTACAGAAACAACAGGTAGATTGAAAGCAGCTACTGCAGCTGGGTCAACACTTGAAACTACTATAGAAAGCTCATCATCTGATACTATTTTTGTTTCATAGTTATTATCGGAAGCGCTTTCAATAGCAGAAACAGAATTTATATTGGGGAAATAAGCAACTTTATCAGGAGTTTTGCATGAGGCCATTAACAGCAGCGAGGAGATAAAAAAAATGTTTCGTAAAGTCATTATTATAGTATATAAAATTAAGTAAATAGATAAGTCGTATCCTTTTTACAACTGCAATAACGCATCTATAAAGATTTTATTATACTATTTCACACTTTTATTCAAGTTTAAAGGCTTCTATTCGCTATGCTAGCAGATAGGAAACATTGCATAGATTGCATTTGCAATTAGTGTATAACCTCAGTTTATTCTAAGCAATTCCACGAATGAACACAACAAACCTAGCGAGTCAACATTTATAACCATACGAGGATATTCTCCAAGAAAAGGCGAGTCAGGCAAAAAAAATAGCAGCTCAGAAACTAAAATATTCCACTTTTTATTGATATAAAATCATTAGAATAACTATTTTTGTATTTATGAAAGAATTGGCACAGCATATAGAAACTCTATTACTTGAAAACGACTGCGTAATTATCCCCAATTTTGGAGGATTTATTGCTCACAACACCCCCGCAAAAATTGATCTTGAAACGGGACAGTTTTTGCCTCCAAGCCGCACTATTGGCTTCAATCCGCAACTGACAATAAACGATGGTTTGTTAGCTCAGTCATATATGCTACTTCACGATGCAAATTTCCCTCAAGCTTCACGCATGATTGAGAAGGAAATTAAAGAGCTATCTAGCCAACTTCACGAAGTGGGGAAAGTACTAATTCACAATATAGGCGAGCTTCGCTATACCATGGAAGGCAAATATAGTTTTGCCCCACAAAGCGCAAAGCTCAACACGACTAGTCTTTACGGACTGGAGAGTTTCAATATGAAACCTCTAAGCATGATTCGTGCTGAGAAGATTGTTACTGCCACTATTCCTAGAAAAACAGCCGAAAAAAATAAGGAGAAAGAGATTACTCTCAAGCCTTCAACTACCATACATCATCCTGGAATAGGAAAAAGTATTGCTAGATACGCTGCCGTGGCAGCCGCTGCAATCCTATTCTTCTTCGTATTGTCAAAACCCATAGAAAACAACTACTCGGTTATAGGCAATCAAGCCAATCTATTTTCCGCAGATCTTTTTGATAGCCATGCTAACAGATCGGTGACAAAATCACCTATTCTTTTACCTAGTTCGACTGCGCAAAACAAAAAGACCTCAACAGCCCTACCAAAAACATCGCAACCAATTGTAGTGAAAGAGGTGGTTGTTGCAAAAACAGAAGAGGCTAAACCTATTGCTACCGCTTCTACGATTGTTGCTGAAGCTAGCCTGCCGAAAAACAATGAGATAAGTTCTACCGCAACAGTCACTGCAAAAAACATAGTGGCGACACCTGCAGCTGCAAAACCAGCTGCTGAGATAAAGAAAAGGTTTCATGTAGTCGTTGGTTCAACCACTGAAAAGAGCAAGGCTGAGACACTGCTTAGCAAACTCAAATCTCAGAACCATAACGATGCTACAATCATTTCTAACGGAGAAAGATTACGCATATGCATAAATTCTTATGCAACTAGAGAAGAAGCTCAAAAAGAAGTAAATACCTTGAGAGGAGGTACTACCTATAATGACGCATGGTTGTTTGTGAAATAATCATCGCCATCAATCTTACATATAATATATTAGACCTACCTGCATTATGAAGAGAGTTCGTTGCCCAAAATGTGATAAATTCCTATCCTTCGATGAAACTAGATATTCCGAAGGACAATCCCTCGTTTTTGTTTGTGACGATTGTGGAAAACAGTTCAGCATCCGAATTGGCAAAAACAAGCTAAACGAAACCCCCAAAAATGACAATCCAAACGAACAGGATGAAATGGGCGAGTTCGGCTGTGTCACTGTATTAGAGAATGTTTTCGGCTACAAACAAATATTCCCTCTTTCGGAAGGTGATAACTACATTGGTCGCCGATGTGTGGGAACTGTTATACAAATCCCTATCGAATCGGGCGATATGAGCTTGGACCGCCGCCACTGTAACATCAATGTAAAACGAAACAAACAAGGAGAAATTATCTACTCACTAAGTGACGGCCCTAGTTTGACTGGCACATTCTTAATGAACGAGATACTAGGCCCCAAAGAACGTGTAAACATTGAAGACGGCGCTATCATCACACTTGGCGCCACTACATTGATTTTAAGAACTAAATCTGAATAACCCACTAATAATTAGTTGTCACAGCATTCTCAAGAGGTTTCAACAATTATTTAGCGAAACATCCATCTTTCTCCTCTTCTTTGTCAGACTACAATAATATTATTGTGCACCAACAGAGAAGAGGATATTTTCACTCTACCCTTATCTTCTCTCCTCCCTTCACGAAAATTTCAAAGCCAACGAGGCTTACTCATCCAATTGAGTACAGCGATATATAATCAACGTCATATTTAACAGAATAGCCTTTCATCAATCTTAAACAAATATGACAACGAGAAACACATCTGCATTATTGAGCCTCCTGCTCTTAATGTTATCAAGCTTATCAATCAATGCACAAAATGGTCTTATCGGCTGGGCTACTTACAACGACTATGAAGTTGGTGGAACCATTGGAGGAGGACTCGGTACCATTGTGCGAGCAAACAACCGTACTGACTTAGAGTCTTATGCCAAAGCATCTTCACCCTACATTATCATTTTGGAAGGAGAAATCACCGGCAGTGGTACCATAAAAATAACAAGCAATAAGTCCATAATAGGAGCTGGCGATGGCGCCACACTTAACGGAATAGGCATTGACGTAAATGGTGCTTCGAATATCATTATCAGAAATCTGACTATCAAAAATGCCAAACCCGATGCTTTAGCATTTGGAAACTCTCACCATGTATGGATTGACCACTGCGATCTTTCAGATAGTGATGATGGCCTATTGGATTATACTATAGGGTCGAGTTATCTCACTGTGTCGTGGACAAAATTTCATCACCACGACAAGGCATCTATCTGCAATTCCGGAACACAACATTTCGAAGATGTAGGAAAGAACAGAGTCACCTATCACCACAACTGGTTCTACAACAATGTACAACGCAATCCACGTGTTGGTTATGGAATGGGACACATCTTCAACAATTACTACTCTGAAATTTCGTCTTATTGCATAGGCTACCATACTGGAGCAAGTGTCTTAGTGGAGCGCAACTATTTTTATAAGTCTAAGACACCATTGAACCAGATGTATTCAAGCGATCCAACAGTAGCAAGCTATGCAGATGCTAAGGAGGTTGAGAATATTTTCGATGCAACATCGGGCAACACAAAAGGAACAGGACGTTCATTCGACCCGGAAACATACTACGACTACCGCTTTGCACTAAATCAAGCAGCAGAAATACCTCAGTTGATACAAAACTTTGCCGGGCCAATAGCAGGAATAGAATCAGAGTATACACCTCTTCCTAACGATGGCGCAATAGATTACTACCAACAAAACCCTACACTTAGGTGGAGCATAATAGAGGATGTACAATCGTGGGTAGTATACTTTGGAGAGAGCAGTTCAGAGATGATCATGTTCAATACAGATACCAATCAATATGAACCACCTACACTAAAAGCCGGAACGAAATATTTCTGGAAAGTTGATGCAGTATGCGCAGATAAAATAATTGAAGGCCACACTTGGTGCTTTAGCACAGCACAATCTATTGCATCTAAGCCATATCCAAGCAATGGTGAACAGAATGCCCACTTGCGTGAAGCCAAAAACGAAACTACAACACAACCGCTAACACTAAAATGGACAAAAGCTCTTGGAGGGACTAAATACAATGTGTACTGGAGCGATCAGCCCAATTTGACTGAAGAGCATTATAAGGGAGAAACAGAAGTAAACAACTTCATAACCGAAGGACTCAAATATGGACACAAATACTATTGGCGAGTAAATACGATAGACGAAGAAGGCAAGGAAACAGAAGGGGAAGTATGGAGCTTCACTTCGGATATAGTCTATGCAAATGGCGGACGCACCGAAGCTGAAAATATGGTATTAAATGTTCGTAGCTTTCTAGAAACACAAGACGGATCTTGGTTTAAAGTATCTAACAACAAAGTTGTAGCCGGTGAAGCAGGTCCCGGCACAATGAGCTGCGTATGGGCAGGAAACGAAGTAAAGTGCGATATCACTATTGGATATTTTGACGAGAGCGATGGAAAAGGCGGTTGTCACTTCTTCGTCAATGATGAAAA
Organism: uncultured Bacteroides sp.; assembly: GCA_947074205.1. Classification (GTDB taxonomy): domain Bacteria; phylum Bacteroidota; class Bacteroidia; order Bacteroidales; family Bacteroidaceae; genus Bacteroides. Next base: position 66,528 of record CAMTOQ010000004.1, read on the forward strand.
AATAAAAAGCTGGCTAGCCGCTGCCAACAACGATAAAATAGTGACATATACCATGAAAGACGTTCATCTTCATAAAGATGACCAATTGAGACTAGATCTATATGTAAATGCGGGCGAAATGAATCGCACCGATTATATGGATATAGCAGTGACAGAGACTATCGGAACATCAATCAATAATAGCATTGCCGAGAAACAAATAGAAATCTACCCCACTACGTTTGATACTGAACTATTCGTAGACATACAACTGGATAAGCCTACATCATTGATGATTAGAATGATAAGTATCTCAGGACAAGAAATCTTCAAGCAAACCTATCTTTCAATGGAAGGAAACAATACAATATCCATTGCATCAACTACAGAACTCATGCCGCAAGTTTATATCGTAGAAATAGTCGATCTAGATGGCAATAGATTAGCTGCAAAGCGTGTAGTAAAACAATAAAGCTCTCATAAACAATCAAAAAGGGTGCATTTCGTAATTGAAATGCACCCTTTCTCGTTATAGATAAATCCTTTCGTAAGATTAACCCACGATAGCTTTCACTGTTTCAAGCATACCTTTTTCTTGGATAGAATCCAAATCAGCTTTGATAGCAGCAGTCAAACCAGGAATGTTATTTAGGTTTTCACCCCAGATGAATTCTGCTCCAAGTACACCTTCAGCTACTTTTTGAGTATCACCAGTTGCCCAAAGGTCAGTCAACAATTGAGTGATTTCAGCTGCATCGTTAGGCACGATTTCAGCGCCATCAGCACGTTTGCCACCCTTATAGTAAGTGATGATTGCAGCAAGACCAAGAACCAAACCTTTAGGAAGTTCGCCTTTGCGTTCCAAGTATACTTTCAAACCTGGAAGGTCGCGAGTTTGGTATTTTGGGAAAGAGTTAAGCATGATGCTTGTTACAGCGTGCTCAACGAATGGATTATTGAAACGTTCCAAAACATCTGCTCCAAATTGCTTCAATTCTTCGATAGGCAAGTTTAGAGTTTGCATCAACTCGTCGAACATCACCTTGTTTACATATTTACCAACAACTTCGTGTTGACAAGCGTCGCGTACGATATCTACACCCGACAAGTAAGCTACTGGAGAAAGAACAGTGTGAGGGCCATTCAACAAAGTAACTTTACGTTCGTGGTAAGGTTCTTCAGAAGGCACGAACAATACATTCATACCAGCCTTGTCAGCAGGGAATTCTTTAGCGATAGACTCAGGAGCCTCGATTACCCAAAGGTGGAAGATTTCAGCTTGAACTACCAAGTTGTCATCATATTGAAGAGTTTCTTTGATTTGAGCAATATCCTTGCGTGGGAAACCTGGAACGATACGGTCAACCAAAGTTGCGTATACACCACAAGCCTCTTCAAACCAAGTTTTGAATTCTTCGCCAAGGTTCCATAGTTCGATGTATTGATAGATAACTTCTTTCAATTTGTGACCATTCAAGAAGATCAACTCACATGGGAAGATGATCAAACCCTTAGTCTTATCACCGTTGAAAGTCTTGAAACGACGATACAACAACTGAGTCAACTTGCCTGGATAAGAAGAAGCAGGAGCATCTTCAAGTTTGCAAGAAGGATCAAAAGCGATACCAGCTTCAGTTGTGTTAGAGATTACAAAACGCATTTCTGGTTGGTCAGCCAACTTCATGAAATCGTCGTTTTGAGAATAAGGATTAAGCGAACGGCTAATTACATCAATCAAAGTCAAATCGTTAACCACTTCACCCTTATCCAAACCTTGCAGGTTTACATGGTAAAGGTTATCTTGAGCTTCTAGCATATCAACCATACCTTTATCGATTGGCTGAACCACTACGATGCTACCATTAAAATCAGTTTTCTCGTTCATGTTATAAACGATCCAATCTACGAATGCACGTAGAAAGTTACCTTCACCAAATTGAATAATACGCTCTGGGCGTTGCACTTTCTGAGCAGTCTCTTTGTTTAATGCTTTCATGCTAAATAAATGATTTATGTAATATAAAAATGAGTTATACAAACTCAAAATAAAAGTCTATATTTTCTTTGATTAAAATATCTACGGGCATATAGCGTAGTGGCTCAACCTGTTTCTTAAAAACCACATGATCACACATCGTCATTACCCCACAGTACCCTTGTAAACTAGGACGCTGACCGATCAAGCAAGTCACAAACCCTTCTTTCATCAACTCCACATTACTTGGCAACAAGTCATATCCTATCAAACCCTTCATTCGCATATTATGTTCACGCAAATAATTGCCCACTAAATAAATACGAGAATTAAAGGCCGCGCCATATCGCACATTAGGATGAGAACGAAAGAAACTATTCATCACCAATCGATTTTCCTCTTCATCTACTTTATTCAAGATCAATTCATGAATTTTAGTTTCTGGAAAACTATCACGCATATATTGAAGAAAACCAGCAACACGTCTATGCATCTGAATCTCAGCCGGACTTTCCTTAGTATCGCTCAAAAAGAGTACTAATTCTTCACCGGGTTCACAATCTCGCATCAAAATCTTCGCTGCCATATATCCACTCAGATCTGAATTCTGACCGATATATTCCAGTGCTCTAGTATTCTCTATATTAAAATCAATAAAGACATAAGGTGTATTAGTTTGATGCAAGGTTTTAATCATATTTAAGGTAGAATCCTGAAAATTAGGAGCCACTAACAATGCATCAACATCTTCCTCCCACACCTTTGCACATGCTTCATCATATGATTTTGGGTCACCGTGCTCATAATAACAGTAGTGAACATCGATATTAAAAGACCGCAACTCTTTACGAGCCCGCTCAATGCCCAAATACACAGAATACCAATAATCATTGGGTTGATGATTGGGCACTAAACAGACAAACTTGTAGTGTTTCTTTGCAGCCAATCCAATAGCAAAAACATTAGGCTGATAATCTATCTCATCCAATATTTTTTGGACCTTCGCCTTGCTTTTTGGAGACACATCTCCCCTATTGTGCAACACTCTATCTACAGTTCCGGCAGATACTCCTGCCATGCGTGCTATATCCTTTATTGTGTATTTTTCATCACTCATAAGTGAATGCTTAAATATTATAAATATTCGATGCAAATATACGAATATTTTTGGTCCTACAAGTAATTTTTCTACTTTTGTGTTCGATAACGGTTAATAAAACAAAAACGCTTTTATGCCGCTATAATACTAAAAATCAATGTTGTATAACATATATTATTAGAAGTAATTATTTTATATACTTAAAACGAAAGAAGATGAAAAAGTTTATGGACGAAAACTTCCTGTTGCAGAACGAAACTGCCCAGAAGTTGTATCACGAACATGCGGCTAAGATGCCAATTATCGATTACCACTGTCACTTAATTCCACAAATGGTAGCTGATGATCACAAATTCAAATCACTTACCGAAATTTGGTTGGGCGGTGACCACTACAAATGGCGTGCAATGCGTACTAACGGTGTTGACGAACGCTTCTGTACTGGCAAAGATACTTCTGATTGGGAAAAATTCGAAAAATGGGCAGAAACTGTTCCTTATACTTTCCGCAACCCTCTTTACCACTGGACTCACCTTGAGCTTAAGACTGCATTCGGCATCGACAAGATTCTTAGCCCTAAAACTGCTAGAGAAATCTACGACGAATGTAACGAGAAATTGGCTTCTGCTGACTATACTGCTCGTGGCTTCATGCGTCGTTACAATGTTCAAGTAGTTTGTACTACTGACGATCCAATCGACACTCTAGAGTACCACATCAAAACTCGCGAAAGCGGTTTCGAAATCAAAATGCTTCCAACATGGCGTCCTGATAAGGCTATGGCAGTAGAAGTTCCTGCTGAATTCCGCGCTTACGTTGAGAAATTGGGCGAAATGGCTGGTGTAACTATCAGCACATTCGACGATATGATTGAAGCTCTTCGCAAACGTCACGATTTCTTCGCAGAACAAGGCTGTAAGCTTTCTGACCACGGTATTGAAGAATTCTACGCTGAAGACTATACAGATGCTGAAATCAAAGCTATCTTCAACAAAGTATATGGTGGCCAAGAATTGACTCAAGACGAAATCTTGAAGTTCAAATCGGCTATGATGATCATCTTCGGAGAAATGGACTGGGAAAAAGGCTGGACTCAACAATTCCACTATGGCGCTATCCGTAACAACAACAGCAAGATGTTCAAATTGCTAGGTGCAGATACTGGCTTCGACTCAATCGGTGAATTTACTACTGCGAAAAAGATGTCTAAATACCTTGACCGCTTGAACTCTAGCGGTAAGTTGACTAAGACTATCCTTTACAACTTGAACCCATGCGCTAACGAAGTTATCGCTACTATGCTTGGTAACTTCCAAGACGGTACTGTTGCTGGAAAGATCCAGTTCGGTTCTGGCTGGTGGTTCCTAGATCAAAAAGACGGTATGGAAAAACAAATGAATGCTCTTTCTGTATTGGGTCTTTTGAGCCGCTTCGTAGGTATGTTGACTGACTCTCGCTCATTCCTTTCTTACCCACGTCACGAATATTTCCGTCGTACGTTGTGTAACTTGGTAGGTAAAGACATCGAAAACGGTGAAATTCCTTACACTGAAATGGAACGTGCTAATCAAATGATTGAAGATATTTGCTACAACAACGCGAAAAACTTCTTCCAATTCTAAGATAAGCTTCACGCAACATCTATAATATAAAGAGGCTTGCCCGCATTTTTCATCTATCTAGGCGAAAAAGCAGGTAAGCCTCTTTTGTTAGCACAAATTCTTTTCTATCTTTGCGTTATACAGATTGCCTTGACCATGAAACATTTATTCCTCCTATTCATATTGATCTTTACCACTCACTATTGCCACGCACAATCGGAGATCAAACAAGATTCTATCCCCTTTAATCTGCACGAAGGGACACGATCATATGGAGATTTCTTGATGGATATGGATCTGCTAATGATCAAACCTTTAGAGACCCCTAAGAGTCAATTACTTCTTATTGAGAAGACCAAGGATTATAATGCCTTATTTAGCCTCAATCCCAATGCTACATACTCACAAGGAACTGCCTCGTTATTTACACCATCGTTTGGAATGTTAGGAGGCACAGGAAGTATGCATCACATGCAAATGGGAAGTTTTAAACTAAACAATGGCTGGAGAATCAATACATACGGCGATTATAATGCAGATGGTTATCGAGTGGCAAATCCATCGGCGCTTCCATGGGAACGCAACAATTTCCGAGGTGCTTTCGAGATGAAATCGGCTAATGGCAACTTTGGAATCCGACTAGAGGTACAGCAAGGGCGCAGATCGCCTTTCTAAATCATTTGTTATTTATGCGTAAGGTGTTTTCTAACTCCATCAATCAAACCATCAATTGATGAAGCCTTAGTGCATGGGCAATTAACGGAAGTAACAAGATAGCAATCATCATCAACTCGCACAGAAACGCTGGACGATCCTTGAGCTGATACACCAATTCCCACCCGTATCAAAGCTTTACGAGCCATATTGTAGCGCACACCCTCACCAGTCAGGCTAATAACATCTGCACACTCATTATCCACGCGAAATAGACCCAAATTTTCATCAAAAAAGATACCTTTATAACCAAAGAAACGTTGAAGCGTACCGTCTAATGCCAACTCTTCGGGCGCACCTACAGTTATTCCTTGCTCTTTTTCCATCAGCCAAATATTATCAGCTATCTGCAAAGCAAGCTCTACATCATGTGTAGAAAGAAAGATAGTTTTACCCATCTCCCTACTTAAGCGATGAAGGAGTTGCATCACCTCTACTTTACTCGGAAAATCCAAGAAAGCAGTAGGCTCATCCAGAAAAATGATAGGCGTATCTTGAGCAAGTGCTTTGGCAATCATCGTCTTTTGACGTTCGCCATCACTCAAGGTTTGAATGGTACGACCAGCAATAGGCATAATATTAACCAACTGCATGCTATCGTTGATAATAATCTGATCGGTAGCTGATAGACTTCCCCAAAAGTTAGTATAAGGGCAACGACCCAATCCCACCATTTCTTCTACCGTCATATTGTAAATATCGGGTTTATCGGTGAGAACTACACTCAGCACATTAGCCAATTCACTATGCGAGTAACTGGTAATTTCCTTGGCCAACAACTCTATAGTTCCGCCAAGTTTAGATTGAAATCCGGAGAGCGTACGAAGCAGAGTAGACTTACCTACCCCATTTGCACCTAAAAGGCAAGTGAGTTGTCCACTATAAATAGTAGCATCGATATGCTTAGCCACAAAGTGCTGTTTATTTTTGCCGGTGTAGCCAATAGAGAGGTCTTTAATTTGAATTGTATTTTTGCGCATAGGTCTATCAATCTGCAGCCAAAGATAAACAAATTGCAAAGAATTGAAGTAACCACCCACAAAATCCTACCATTGTACGGGAAAAACCTTTGCCTATGAATTGATAGTTCCTATATTTGCAGCATATTTTCACTATATGGATTGGCTTAATCAACTTTTCATCGAGCATTCTGCTCTGCAAGCGGTAGTAGTACTCTCTCTCATTGCCGCTATTGGGCTGGGACTTGGCAAGATTAAATTTTTCGGAATATCACTAGGGGTAGCTTTTGTATTCTTTACAGGTATCCTCGCAGGAAATTTTGGACTTTCGATTAATCAGCAAATGCTGAATTATGCCGAAAGTTTTGGATTGGTCATTTTCGTATATGCACTTGGTTTACAAGTTGGCCCCGGCTTTTTCAGCTCCTTTCGCAAAGGCGGGGTCACGCTCAATCTACTTGCCTCTTCGGTGGTGGTTCTTGGCACCGTGATGGCCCTATTTAGCACCCTACTCTTTGATGTTTCCCTACCAACGGCAGTGGGCATCTTGTGCGGAGCCACTACCAATACGCCCGCTCTTGGTGCAGCCCAACAAACTTTAAAACAAATGGGATTGGAAACTAGCTCACCGGCATTAGGTTGCGCAGTGACCTATCCACTCGGTGTCGTTGGTGTTATTTTGGCGCTAACACTTATCCGCAAAATGGTAGTTAAGCCTGCCGACCTCGTAACAACGACCGATGATGACTCCAATCAAACCTATATTGGGGCCTTTATTGTGTGCAATCCTGCCATCTACAATAAAAGCATAGAAGATATTGCTCATCTCAGTTACCCTAAATTTATCATTTCTCGCCTGTGGCGCGACGGAGCCGTTAGCATCCCTACATCAGAGAAGATAATAAAAGAGGGAGACCGATTGCTTGTAGTGGCATCAGATAAAGATGTACAAGCTTTAACTGTGCTTTTCGGCATACAAGAGAGCACCGACTGGAACAAGGAGGGAATTGATTGGAATACCATAGACAACCACTTAGTGTCTCAAGGCATAGTCATCACACGTCCCGAACTAAACGGTAAGAAACTTGGATCGTTACGACTTCGAAACAATTATGGCATCAATATCAGCCGTGTCTATCGCTCGGGTGTTCAGCTATTGGCAACACCTGACTTGCGCCTGCAATTAGGTGACAGACTGACTGTTGTTGGCGAAAGCTCTGCCATCACCAACGTAGAAAAACTATTGGGCAATGCTATCAAAAGCCTAAAAGAGCCTAATCTTATTGCTGTATTTATAGGCATTGTACTTGGGCTTTCACTTGGCGCCATTCCTATACTTATACCGGGTATGAGCGCACCTGTGAAACTGGGTTTAGCAGGTGGCCCCATAATTGTAGGAATACTAATAGGTACATTTGGTCCACGCTTGCATATGGTGACCTATACCACTAGGAGTGCCAACTTAATGCTGCGTGCTTTGGGTTTGACTCTTTATCTTGCTTGTCTTGGACTTGACGCGGGAGCTCACTTTTTTGATACTGTATTTCGTGCCGAAGGTGCTATATGGGTGGGTATTGGTGCTGCCATGACTATCATTCCCGTATTGATTGTAGGGCTAGTGGCCTTTAAACTGATGAAAATAGATTTCGGAACCGTTTCAGGAATGCTCTGCGGCAGCATGGCCAATCCTATGGCATTAACCAATGCCAGTGAATTAGTTTCGAGTGATAACCCATCTGTGGCTTACGCTACAGTCTACCCCTTTTGTATGTTCCTTCGAGTCATCATCGCCCAAATAGTGCTGATGACATTCCTTACTTAAATGCCTATAAACTAACTTATAAATAATTCCTTACCACCTAATGTTAATGAAATGACTGCACAAAATTTAATAACTCCTGAAAATATAGCTGGCGACCTTCGCTATCTACAGCTGCTCTCACGCAGTTTTCCTACTATTGCAGATGCAGCTACTGAGATTATAAATCTCGAGTCTATACTAAACTTACCTAAAGGAACCGAGCACTTCCTCACTGATATTCATGGCGAGGATGAAGCCTTCAGACATGTACTCAAAAATGCTTCCGGAGCCGTTAAGCGCAAAGTGAACGAGATTTTCGGAAATACACTGCGCGAAACTGAGAAGAAGGAGATATGCACACTTATTTACTACCCCGAAGAGAAACTACAACTCGTAAAAGAGCGTGAACATGATCTTGATGATTGGTATCTAATAACGTTGAACCAGTTAGTAAAGGTTTGCCAGAACGTATCTTCCAAATATACCCGTTCTAAAGTACGAAAATCCCTTCCTAAAGAGTTCTCTTATATTATTCAAGAGTTGCTTCACGAATCGAGTATTGAACCTAATAAGCATGCCTATATTAATAAGATTATTAGCACCATGATATCTATCAAGCGTGCCGATGAATTTATTATTGCCATGTGCAATTTGATTCAACGCCTTACTATCGACTCTCTTCATATTGTAGGTGACATCTACGACCGTGGTCCCGGTGCACATATCATTATGGATACACTTTGCGATTATCACAATTTCGATATCCAATGGGGCAACCATGACATATTATGGATGGGAGCTGCTGCCGGCAACACCAGCTGCATTGCCAATGTGATACGAATGTCTATGCGCTATGGCAATCTCAACACTTTGGAAGATGGCTATAGCATCAACTTGTTACCGCTAGCCACTTTTGCTATGGAGACCTATGCAGAAGATCCTTGCACGCTATTCCTGCCTAAAACAGGAGTTGCTGATGGTAATTACAATGAGAAAACACGTCGCTTAATAGCGCAAATGCACAAGGCAATCACCATCATACAGTTCAAGCTAGAGGCTTCTATCATAGACCGACGACCCGAGTTCCAAATGGCCGATAGAAAGCTATTGGATAAGATTGATTACGAACGCGGTGTGTTGACTTACGAAGGCAAGGAGTATCCACTACGCGATACCAATCTGCCCACAATAGACCCTGCTAATCCCTATGCACTTACTTGCGAAGAGGAAGAGCTAATAAAGAAACTATACCATTCGTTTGTCAATAGCGAAAAACTCAAGAAGCATATGCGTTGTCTTTTCACCTATGGTGGAATGTATCTAGTTTGTAACTCAAACCTCTTATATCATGCCTCAGTTCCGTTGAACCAAGATGGAAGCTTTAAAGAAGTGACAATAGGCAATAAAAAGTATAAGGGAAAGAAGTTGATGGACAAAGTGGATCAACTAATCAGAACCGCCTACTTTGACGATGATGATTGCAAAGATAAAAGATTTGCTCTGGACTATGTTTGGTACGTGTGGTGCGGACCTGACTCACCCTCTTTTGATAAATCGAAAATGGCCACCTTCGAACGCTATTTTATCGCTGATAAGAAACTACAGAAAGAAGAGAAAGGCTACTATTATCAAATGCGCGACAATGAAGAGGTGTGCGATAGAATCTTGAAAGAGTTCAACGTCACCGGCGAACATACTCATATCATCAATGGACACGTACCTGTAAAAACCATAAAAGGCGAGCAACCCATGAAGGCAGGTGGTAAACTACTTGTTATTGATGGTGGGTTCTCTAAAGCCTACCAACCCGAAACAGGAATTGCCGGCTACACTTTAATCTATCATTCTCATGGTATGCAGTTGGTTCAACACGAACCATTCATGTCTACGCAAGAGGCTATACGCGAAGGGCAAGATATCATCTCGACTACTTTTGTCATCGAGTTTAACTCGCAACGCATGATGGTAAAGGACACCGACAAAGGAAAAGTGCTTGAAGACCAGATATTTGACCTCCAAAAACTATTGGTTGCCTATCGCAACGGATTGATAAAGGAAAAGGTCTGATTATCAACACATAGAGCATAGAAAGCATACTAGCCCTTGCTACCGTGGTAGCAAGGGCTAGTCTGCTTGGTGGCAAGGGCTATCTACCGCGCTGGCAAGCTGTACTCACCAAACCACACAAATGAAGGTAAAAAAAGAACGGGAGCAATCTCTATTTGACTACTCCCGGTTTGTAAATATATTCTTGCTTAGATCTAGCTTAATCTTCTAACCGACCACGATGTTTCAGAACTTTTGCATCAATATAGAAAACAATCTCTTCGGCGATATTGGTGATATGGTCACCTGCACGTTCAAGTTTGCGAACCATGGCCGAGAGATCTAAACAAAGTTCTGCATCCGCCGGGTTTTGGCGCATATGCATAGCCAATATTTTTACTGAGGACGCATATATCTCGTCCAGCACATCATCTTTTGAGAAGATGGAAGTAGCCAAATCTATTTTCTCTTCTTCCAATGCCTGCTTTGCTAAAGAAAGCATAGCAAGTACTTCACCATACATCTCCTCAAAACGCAACTGTTTTATTAGTTCCAGATCTACACCAGCACTCTCCGACTTTATCACAAATCGTGATATACCTTCGGCGAAATCGGCGATACGCTCCAAGTTGGTATTAATTTTCAGAGTAGCTAGCACAAAGCGAAGGTCAATACCCAATGGGTTGTATAGTGCGATGATATCTTCAATATCATTATCAATCTTCAACTCATATGTATTGACACGGCGTTCGCGCAGCAATACTGTCTGTGCCAAATCTTTATCAAATGTAGTAACAGCCCTACCAGCATGTTCTATTTGATTGTAAACAAGATTCCACATCTGATTGATTTCATTCTTCAGAAGAAGTAATTCTGACTCTACAAACTGTACCATAATTATTTGAAGCTATAATGTTTAAGCAAATTCTGTACTACAAATATAGTCGAAAAAGGAGATATTGCTATGTCTTTTATTTGAAATTTATATTTCATTTCTGTTACATTCGCGGGGGCTATCATCCATCTGCCAAGTCATAACAAAATCGGGATGGATAAGATAGTTGACTGCGAACTGCCGCTTACTGCAGGTTTTATATTCAAAGGCTTCAAATACGCCCTCTTGTTGAGGAGTAAAAGGTAGAATATGAAGATGTTCTTTAAAATCAATTTCAGATAAGTCTATCGATTTGAATAGAGTCTCTTTAGCCGACCAAAGCAAAAGCATACTCCAAGTATCATCACCTTGAAAGAGTCGAAGTTCTTCATCTTCACGAACAAACTTGGAACATACTTTACGCACACGTGGCGAATATTGCTCTATATCAATAGCCACTGGTGACTCAATACTGATAATGACGGCCACATAACTCTTTGTGTGGGAAATGCTGACATAAGCACTATTATCATCCAAATAAGGTTTACCACTCTCCTTATAGGCTATAGGGACTTGACGACCCATAAGTGTAAAAAGCAATGCCCGCACAGAAAGCCACTCAAGCTTGCGATGAGGAGCTTTAAAACGCTCTAATTCGTTTTCAAAATATTCTCTATTGGGAAGATCTTGAAGAAGTTCATCTACTGTCTCTTCTATCTTCCAAACACCAACAGTGTAACCGTCGCGAGAGGTTTTATAAAATAAAGGCATATACTACGGTTGAGGTTGCTCTGGGGTATTTATAGTAAACTTAACCTTAAGAATTCTTCTATTATCCATTTCTAATATTTCGAACAAGAAGTTCTCGTACTGGATTTTTTCATGGAGTTGAGGGAATTCTTGCTTTATCTCGAGCAGTAAACCGGCAAGTGTATCGGCTTCACCCGAAACTTTCTCAAAATCCTCCTCTTTCAGTTGCGTCACTCTATAGAAGTCACTCAAAGGAATCTTGGCTTCAAAAATCCATGTATGGTTATTGACCACTGTATAAGGTCGCTCCACTTCATCGTACTCATCATGAATCTCGCCTACAATTTCCTCTATAATATCTTCCATAGTGACAATGCCAGATGTACCGCCAAACTCATCCACAACAATAGCCATGTGAATCTTATTAGCCTGGAAATCGCGAAGCAAATCATCTATCATCTTTGTCTCGGGCACAAAATAAGCCGGACGAATAAGAGACTGCCATCTAAAGTTCTCCCCTTTCGTGAGATGTGGCAAAAGATCTTTAATATAGAGCACTCCTTTGATGTTGTCGCGTGATCCGGAATAGATAGGTATACGTGAGTAAGCATTATCAACAATAGACTTCATCACTTCGCTGAAAGGCGATTTTATATCAAGAACCACCATGTCCAAACGTGATGTCATCACCTCTTTGGCGGTTTCTCCTCCGAAACGGATAATACCTTCTAGAATATTATTCTCTTCTTTCAATTCATTTCTATCCGTCAGTTCGTAAGCCTGAGACAGCTCGTCAACCGAGATACTATGTTTACGGCGGGCGAAATATTTATTAAGAAAACCAGTAGAATTGACTAACAGATAAGAAAGTGGAGAAAAGATGGTACGTAGAAAATATATGCCGGGAGCTGCAAATCTGCAAAACGAAAGCGTACGTTGCGTTGAGTAAATTTTGGGCATAATCTCTCCAAACAAGAGAAGGAGGAAAGTTAATATCACAGTCAGTATCACAAACTCTGCCACAGGTGAAGCAAAAGAAAATACACTCATACAAAAGAAATTGCAGAGCATAATAATGGTTACATTGACAAAATTGTTGGTAATAAGTACTGTGGCAAGGAGTTTTTCAGAGCTATCTAGCAAACTGCGTATCTTAGTATCCGACGGATGAGTTTCCTCATCTACCTCATTGAGGTCGTTTGGAGAAAGTGAGAAGAAAGCTACTTCTGAAGCCGAAGCAAATCCTGATGCCAACAGGAGTATGGCCGCAAAAATAATAGCTAGAATAGCAGAGATAGATGGAGGCGTAATGGTGATATTACTAAAAACATCAAGAATCTGGCGTAAATAATCGTCTGAGTCCAAAATGAGTTGTTTAAGTGAAACAAAACCCTTGAGTATCTTGAGTAAAAAAGATACTCAAGGGCATATCTATATATCTATTTAATCGAAATTAAAAGGGAAGGGCATCATCACCACTTGCAGTTTGCTGTGGCGCTGTAGATGCAGCAGCTGAAGGAGCTTGAGAAGCAGGCGCTGTAGAGTGATCTGAACCATTGGATGCTCTTGCACCTCCTAGCATTTCCATATTATCAGCAAATATCTCGGTGATGTACCTGCGATTTCCAGCTTGATCTTCATAAGTGCGCGACTTAATTTTGCCTTCGATATAGAGTTTATCACCCTTATGCACATATTTCTCTGCAACTTCCGCTAATCCGCGCCACAAAACAATATTGTGCCATTCAGTACGATCAGGAACCTGCGTACCGTTAGTTAGAGTATAACCTTTTTCTGTAGTAGCCAACGGGAATGTAGCAACGGCCACACCTGAATCTAAATATCTTACTTCAGGGTCTTTACCTACATTGCCCAACAAAATGACCTTATTGACTGACATATTCTTTCTTTTTTAAGTATTTATGTGCCAAATATAAAGAATATTAAAACACAACACAAACCTCTATACCAATTTTTCAAGGAAAATATCAATTGGTCGAGGCACGGGATAGGCTGCTATTTCGTCTATATGAACTCTTTGGTAAGGGGCTGACAGAAGAAAGCCCTCTTTAACCTCAACTTCATAAAAGTTTAGATGAAGTATTTGATGTGATAACACATGCTTCAAACTGGAGTGAGGAACAAGAAGATAATCGTGTTCCAAACTAGTAAAGAGTTGTAAATAACCGGTTTCAGTTTGAAGTTGATCCATACTAAGCTCTTCACTCGTCTCAATAAGAGGAAATTGATACAAATTCTTCCAAATATCCTCCTCTTGCCGCTTGTGCAAAAACAAGTAGTCTCCTTGTCGAATAAAGAAATAATTGAAAAAGCGATTTCGCACTTTCGTCTTCTTTTGTTTCACGGGTAGTTGAGATACTACACCAAGGCGAAAAGCCGCACAACCTTCAACTAAAGGACAAGAAGCACAGTCAGGATTTTTAGGCACACACTGCTGTGCACCAAAATCCATTATAGCTTGATTGTAATCGTCAGGCGCATTAACATCGAGCATCTCATCTGCCAAAGCTTTAAATCGCTTTTTACCCTGAGTAGTATCAATAGGTGTGTCAACATTAAAATAGCGCGCCAACACACGATATACATTGCCATCTACTACCGCAAAGGGCATACCGTAAGCAAAAGAGCAAATAGCAGCAGCGGTATAATCGCCTACCCCTTTCAAAGCCTTCACCTCTGCATATGTAGAAGGAAAAATCCCATTCATGCTGCGAGCTGCTGCATGCAGATTGCGAGCCCTAGAATAATAGCCTAAACCTTGCCAATAGGTCAAAACCTCTTCCTCTTCTGCATCGGCCAAATCTTGTAAAGTTGGGAATCGACTAATAAAGCGACGAAAATAATCATAACCTTGTGCCACCCTAGTCTGTTGAAGGATTATCTCTGAAATCCAGATAACATAAGGATCCTTAGTATCACGCCACGGCAAATCACGCCCATGCACACTATACCAAGACAATATCTTTTTACTTATCACACTCACTACCCTACTCCTTTTAGTTGATTACATATAATACAAAGATACGCGTTATAAAAAAAGCACGTAAAATGCTGCTACTATTTTAGAGTTTTTACAAGCCAAAGAGAACAATTTAACAGATACAAGCATTGTATGTTATATTTTAACCGAAAGGAGAAAAAAGAGCTAATTATTGCATCAGTAAAACATGAAAAGAAAACGCAAGAAAATAGAGGACGAAAAAGAAGAATTATTAAGTTAATCAGATAAGTATCAAAGTGTTAATCTACAACATCTTTACGAAACCCACATAAATAAAAGGAACATTGTTTTGATAGTTACGGGAAAAGCTATATATTTGCAGTCCAAAAAATTAGCAAGAATACAGTAATAATATTATTTGGATCAATAAAATGACGAAAGCAGATATTGTAAACGAGATTTCAAAGAATACAGGTCTCGACAAAATTGACGTGCTAACTACAATCGAGGCATTCATGGAAACAGTAAAAGACTCTCTATCAAAAGAGGAGAACGTTTACCTTCGTGGATTTGGTAGTTTCATCGTAAAGAAAAGAGCTCAAAAAACAGCTCGTAACATTTCGAAGAACACAACTATCATTATTCCTGAGCACAACATACCAGCTTTTAAACCAGCAAAAACGTTTACGATCTCGGTAAAGAAATAATAAATATAGTATTAACCATAAAAAAAAAGAAGCTATGCCAAGCGGAAAGAAGAAAAAAAGACATAAAATGTCTACGCATAAGCGTAAAAAAAGACTAAGAAAGAACAGACATAAAAGCAAAAAGTAATTTTTATAGTCTGAATTAGGTCAGAAATAAAGAACAAACTTGAAAAGCTTAAGTCTTTTAAGTTTGTTCTTCGTTTAATTAGGGGTTTCAAAAGATGAGTATCTTCTATCTTTTGAGATAATGATAAAAAATTTAAATTGTGACAAGCGAATTAGTAGTAGATGTACAACCCAAAGAGGTGTCTATCGCTCTGCTCGAAGACAAGAGTCTTGTAGAGCTTCAGAGCGAAGGAAGAAATGCCTCATTTGCGGTGGGAAATATGTATTTAGGACGTGTCAAAAAACTGATGCCCGGGCTTAATGCATGTTTCGTAGATGTAGGCTATGAGAAAGACGCTTTTCTTCATTACCTTGATTTAGGACCACAATTTAACTCACTAAACAAGTATGTTAAGCAGACTGTAAGTGATAGGAAAAAGCTTAATCCAATTTCAAAAGCTACCATTCTTCCCGACTTAGAAAAAGATGGCGCCATTGCCAACACATTAAAAGTGGGTCAAGAAATTGTAGTGCAAATCGTAAAAGAACCGATATCTACCAAAGGTCCACGACTAACTTCCGAGATCTCTTTTGCCGGAAGATATTTAGTCCTCATCCCTTTCAACGATAAGGTTTCTGTCTCACAAAAGATTAAATCGAGCGAAGAGCGCGCACGCCTTAAACAGTTGCTAATGAGCATAAAACCCAAGAATTTTGGAGTCATTGTTCGCACTGTAGCAGAGGGTAAGCGAGTAGCAGAACTCGATGGAGAGCTTAAAATATTACTTAAACACTGGGAAGAAGCTATTACCAAAGTACAAAAGTACACAAAGCTTCCCACGCTTATTTACGAAGAAACTAGCCGGGCTGTAGGTCTTCTACGCGATCTTTTCAACCCTTCATTTGAGAACATTTATGTGAACAATGAAGAGGTTTATAGTGAAATTAGAGATTATGTAGGACTCATTGCACCCGAGAGAATAGGAATTGTCAAGCTTTACAAAGGCCAACTGCCGGTTTATGACAACTTTGGTATCACCAAACAAATCAAGTCATCTTTAGGCAAGACAGTATCCTATAAAAGTGGGGCTTACCTCATCATCGAACACACAGAAGCGCTGCATGTAGTCGATGTAAATAGTGGTAACCGCACTAAAAACGCCAATGGACAAGAGGCAAACGCACTAGAGGTTAACTTAGGGGCAGCAGATGAACTAGCTCGCCAACTGCGATTAAGAGATATGGGAGGCATTATCGTTGTCGATTTTATCGATATGAACGAAGCCGAAAACCGACAAAAACTCTACGAGCGTATGTGCTTGAATATGCAGAAGGACAGAGCAAGACACAACATCTTACCACTCAGTAAATTTGGTCTGATGCAAATCACACGCCAACGAGTTAGACCTGCTATGGATATCAACACATCCGAATCTTGTCCAACCTGCTTCGGTAAAGGGAAGATTAAGTCTTCTATCTTGTTTACCGATACTTTAGAGAGTAAAATTGACTACCTAGTCAACAAATTGAAGATTAAGAAATTCTCATTGCATGTACATCCGTATATTGCCGCCTTTATAAACAAAGGTTTATACTCCCTGAAATGGAAGTGGCGGATGAAATATGGATGGGGCGTAAAAATCATTCCTAGCCAAAAATTGGCTTTCCTACAATATGTGTTCTATGATGCACAAGGCGAGGAAATCGATATGAAGGAAGAGATTGAGATTAAATAAAAAATGTGGGTGCGATTTTGGTCACACCCACATTTTTTGTATCTAAACTTCTGCCAATTAAAGGAGCTTCTCGCCCAATTCACTAATACTTTCTATAGATGTATAGTCGGTAGGCTTTTCTCCCCCGGCCGGTATACCTTGCACAACTTGTGCACCAATTGCCATACCGGGCAGAATATCGTTCTTCTTAGAATCGCCAACAATTAAAACTTCGCTAGGCTGCAGACCTTGACGTTCGATAGCTATCTGCCATAGGGCCGGATCGGGCTTACGCACTTTCTCTATAGTAGAGTCTGTGATAGAAGCAAACAACGATGCAATCCCCATATCGCTAACTATCTTTGCCACATTCCCATAATAGTTGGAAACCAACAGAAGTGTGTACTTCTTGGCCAACTTTTCTAACGTAGGCATTGCCAAAGCAACATAAGCCGAAGAGTAATCAGTTACAAGTTTAGCGGCTCTAGCGGCCAAAGCGGATAACTCATCAGCGCTAATAGTCAATATATTATTCTCCGATAAGTAGGTAAACTGATAGGTGGCTTTAAACAATTGCGTCTCCAACAGTGAGTGAGTTGGTAGCACAGGCTGATCACTCTCCATTTTGCGTTCCGCATAGACGTAAGCATCCCAAAAGTTCTCTTTCGTCAATGGCAGCTGCATTTCCTTGGTATAAAGCTGGAGGTAAATATCCATCCAGTGAAGAAATGGAGAGTCTAGTGTCCCTCCAAAATCGAAGGCTATCGCCTTTATATTCTCTTTATTAAGCATCTTTTTTATTTCCAAATTTGACCAAAACAAGTCCCACAACAATCCAAAAGCACTCACGAACACGAGTTATCAAGGCTGCATACACCCCATAAGCACCCGATAAAGATAATCCGGCTACCGCTAACGCAAATCCACCTTCACGTCCTCCGAGTTGCATCGGCAGAAAGAACAGGATATTTGCCATTAACGATGAGAATGCTACTACCAGGATGCAGTCCACAAAACTAACATCCGAAGTGAGTATATTAAGAATCAACCATATCTCAAGGCATCCCACTATACGGGCTACAAACTCTAGTGAAAGCGAAGCATAAAATGTGCTCTTCTTTTGCTTGTGAAGCAAAGCTATCTGCTGGTCGATATTTTCTAGTTTCTCTTTGTTGTTTTCAGCAAAACGAATAGCATATTTCTTCAGGAAAGGAATATGCCCACCAATATTGACACAAGCCTTTGCCATTCCGTTTCTATAACCTTTCATAAAGATAGCCGAAAGAAACAGGCAAAGTAGTGTTACTAGTGATAAGATTATTCCCATCTCCACGCTCACCTGGTAGAACGACACATAGAGCAATACTGCTGCTATCCAAAACACGAAATGAGAAAAGATATGCATCATCACATAGAGCACCACAGACGAAGTGGCGCGCTCCACTCCCACATACGGTTTCAGCTCCATGATGCGGTAAGGTTCACCACCCATCAACCCAACAGGTGTCACATAGTTGATAGCAAAGCCCGAAACGGTATACTTAAAAAGTCGTGCGAAAGAGAGAGTATAAAGACTACCACTGCTACGCAAAATGATATACCATGAAGCGGTGTTGATGACATAGATAAACAGCCATAGCACTAATATCAAGGGAAGATAGTAACCCGCTCGCTGCAAGTTCTCCAACAGTTCATCGTAAGAAATGTCGAAATTGAAGAGCATAATAGCAACAGCTACTACCCCGAAAAGAAGAAATATATTACGAAAACGACTACTCATGTTTTGCATCTAAATAGTTACACAAACTCTTACTCAACTTCTCATGTTTCACTATCATATAGACCAGCAAAACATTAAGCACTGTCATCTCGAAAACGAAATAGGCCCAGGGCAGATCAAAAAGTAGCGAGAGAAAGAGTGCAACAACGCGAGTGTTGAACGAAAGTATATTAGTATATTTCATCAAAGGCAAACTACCCTTTCTGAAACGTTCGCATATATCTTGGGGGATCGCATCACCATACTGCGAACGCAGCTTCTTAAAGAATAGTTGGAATTTTGGGGTCAACTGTTCTTGCGAACGAGTATAACGAGCATAAAACCAAATAAACAGTTTAAAGAAACCCTGTTTACCCCACGACAGTGAGTGGAAAAGTTCTTCTTGTTGTTTTGAATTATCCAACTCACTACCCGCTTTACCCTTCAAAAAGAAAAGATGAATATTGCGATAATAGTCTGCCATTGCAGCTTGTTTACTATGAAAAAAGCCAGTTACGGCTGCAAGAATCCAGATCCAATATCCCCATTCACCAGTCAAACGCAAACAGATAGCTGCATAGATTGTAATAAACCAAATATCTCCGCACAGTCCGTCCAAAATGCGTCCTAGCTCAGATTTCTGGCCTGTCATACGTGCCAACTGTCCATCAGCACTATCGTACATATTGGCCCAAACTAAAAAACACATGCCAACCATATTGATCAGCACGTCGTTGAAATAAAAAAGACAACCTGCAATCACTCCTAGAAATATAGAAGCTATCGTTACAGCGTTGGGTGAGACACCTATCTTTTCAAATAGAAGTGCCCATCTATAGCCCACCGGGCGATAAAAAAGCAGGTCGATCCACTCTTCGGTATCAGCCGATTTAAGTGAGGCCTGCAAATTCTTGTTTGTTGTTCCGTTACTCATTAGTCAATAATTGAATCTTCAAGTATAGACTGCCCAATTGCTTTAGCAGCTTCCTTACGACAAGGAGCAAAGCTTGGCCAATCATTGAAGTCTATAATTCGGATTTCTCCATCGGGCGAGACGATACAGTCGCCACCGTAGATTTTTACATTTAAAAGATTTGCTGCATCGGTACATAGTGCGCGCAGCTTGTCCACAGAGAAATTAATGCCGCGCGGTTCGCCATTGATAGCCTCCAACCCAAACTTGCTATGCACTCCTATCTGAGGATAAAACCAATGAAAGAAATCGCTACCATGTACACCGTAAAACTTGATAAGATCGCCCACCAAGTGTTGATTAATCACAACTCTATCAATGCCTCTCAATGCATATTCGGCCATCACAGAGCGAAGTTCATCATTGGTGCGCACATAGGTCACATCTTCCTTGTTGATGGCATGAAAGTCTGCACGTTTCACCCAGCAAGGCTCATAAATTTTGGGTAAATGCGAGAAATCCTCACACTTATAAGTTTCCAATATAACACTATCAGGATGAGGAATACCGGCATCAATAAAAGAGCGAGTCATTTGCTCTCTAGTACAATTTTCAATACCGAAAGCTGAATTAAACGCTTTTACGCCTTCCTCTTTTTCCAATCTTTGTAGTTTACGAATAGCAGCCTTGCTTCTCATCATGGTAAAAACATGATCTTCGATATCAGGATTCGTAAGAAATACATGCTCAGTATAGTAGTTAACTTTGTGACCTTGTTCGTGAAGATAGTTAGCCACTTCAGTGAAGATAGCAGAGTCGTTACCTACATGATTGGGAGAAAAAACGGAGTAGCGCTGAATAGCGGCAAATGTTAGTGATTTCATCTTATAGTGTTTTCAGAAAGATCTCAGCTTTTGGTATATCGGCTGCATGATCTATATCTATAATTTTGGAGAATGGGTAGGTACGTAATTTCAAACCACTGTCTACTAGATACTGTTGAAACCCACGCATACGGCTCACCCCCGATTCAATAGCCAAGGGAAGTAGCCTCAACGCTGCCTGGTTCATACAGTAAATTCCTCCTGAAATAAACTTACTCCCCACATAATCTGCATTAGCGTAGCCGGTTATAGCGAGAGTTTCATCTGTCTTGACATAGAGCGGCGTTTCATCGTCTACATAGTCGGTTACCGCCATTAAAGCATCGCAATCGTCGGCATTGGCAAACTCTGCAATATAGGCTTCAAACTCTTGTTCAGAAAAGATTGGGTCTACTGTAGTCAAACAAAACTTATCGCCATCCTCCAAGAAAGGTTTAAGTTCGTTGAAACTACGAAATGAGTCAGGAGTAGATTTTATAATAATGTGCAAAGGAACCGGCAGTGATAGCTGTTCTAAATACTGGCGCACCTCTGTCATAGTTTCATTAATAATGATGCAGATTGACTCCGCATCATTATTAATAAATATCTTGAATAACCGATTAAGCAAAGGCACTCCCAAGATAGGGACAAGAGGTTTAGGAGTAGTAACTCCTTCGGCCTGTAGCCTAGAGCCTTCGCCGGCTGCAATCAAAGCATACTTCATGGATTAATCCAAATAGCTAGGAGCTTTCTCTCCAATCATGTTACGAAGAGTTTCCTTGATCATTCTCCATTGTTGGAACAAATCGTGATCAGGTTCGTGCTCTAAATCATGCATTGGGCTCTTGCAGAAGAAAGAAAGCCATGTTTGGATACCATACATATCGGCACGTTGAGCTAGGTCGCTAAATAGCACCAAGTCCAAAGCGATAGGAGCAGCAAGGATGGAGTCACGACAAAGGAAGTTCACCTTGATTTCCATTGGATAGCCCATCCAACCGAAAATATCGATATTATCCCAAGCTTCCTTGTTGTCTTTGCGTGGTGGGTAGTAGTTGATACGTACTTTGTGGAACACATCACCGTACAAATCAGGGTACTTCTCTGGTTCGAAAATATTTTCAATAACAGATAGCTTGCTCACCTCTTTAGTCTTGAAGTTGTCTGGATCATCCAATACTTCACCGTCGCGATTACCAAGAATATTAGTTGAGAACCAACCGTTTACACCTAGCATACGCGTTTTGAACATTGGAGCCAAAACTGTTTTCATCATTGTTTGACCACTCTTGAAGTCTTTACCCGAGATAGGTACTTTCTTCTCGTCAGCCAATTGCCACATAGCAGGAATATCAACACAAAGGTTAGGAGCACCCATGATAAATGGACAACCTTCTGCGATAGCAGCATAAGCATAACACATACTTGGAGAGATCACATCTTTCTTATCAGCCTTCATAGCTGCTTCTAATGCATCCAAACTAGTATGTTCTTCTGACATTGGGATGTAGATTTCAGTACTTGCAGCCCATAGCACGCTTACGCGGTCACAGTTGTTAGCAGCTTTGAAATCACGAATATCTTGACGGAGTTGCTCCATCATTTCCCAACGAGTAGCTTCTGGTTTAACGTGCACACCATTAAGACGTTTCGCCCAGTTGTGATCGAAGGCAGCAGGCATAGGAACAATTGTCTCCATCTCCTCTTTCACACCTCTAAGATCTTTTTCTTTCAATACCTCTGCATACATAGCTGCTTCATAAGCATTGTCTGCAAAAATATCCCATCCACCAAATACGATGTCGTCCAATGTAGCCAAAGGAACGATATCCTTAATCAATTTCTCTTCGTTGTTTTCAAGTCGCATAGCGGCCATCTGAGTGATTGAACCGATTGGTTTTGCCAAACCTTTGCGAGCAGCCAACACACCTGCAATAAGTGTTGTCGAAACTGCACCACCAAGACCAACCACTAGAATGCCGAGGCGACCAGTAGCCGGTTTAATTTCTTGTTTCATTTTTATGCTATTAAGTTTTGAAATATTATTAATGCAAAAATAACTGTAATTGCTTAGATTGCTTTTAATTAAAGAACCTTAAAGGTTTGCATTAAACCTATTTAACAGTTGAGTCATGCCAAAAAATAAGTTCACAAAGATATGGCGCTCTAGAAGCTCTTGAAAGGTCAATATGTACACACAATTGTTCTAAATAACTACAAAGGGACCTTTGCTAGTGTTGACAATAGGTCATTGAACCGATCAAATGCCGTATGCAGTAAGCCAACTTAGCATAGATAGATTCAATGAATCTAGCACTAACTATTGATCAACAGATACTCCTCTATAGAAGATGGCGTAGCATCTTTTAGCAAGACAACTTTATTCTTGTCTAAAAGATATAGAGTAGGAATTGCTTTGAGGTCATAAAGATTTTGTTTATGCATCACCTGTTCTTTGTCATAACTATTAATCCAATAGTCAGGAAAGTCTTCTTCGTGTTTGTACCACTCATCCAGCTGTTCGTCGGGATAGAATGCCAGTGGGGTTAAATCGCCATCTTTCACCATACGATCTATGATGGGTGCTGTGCTGAGTTGACGAAGATATTGGCCACAAGCATCACAGCCTGGGTTATTGATAAAGAGCAACAGATAGTCTCCCTTTGTCTTATATAGCGTTGATTGTTTGCCATTTCGGGTTGTATAGACAAAGTCGAGCGCTTTGCTTCCCACTCTATTGCTTTGAGCCAATTGCAAGCGGGCCGAGGGACGAATCTTCTCATCATCTGTCAACACTGGTGTTTGCGTCATTACCTCTAGCACAGGGATGTAAAATTCCTCGTTGCGCATGGGCGAGTTGGGGTCGTAGAGGTACTTGTCGGCAAGTTCTGCCATAACGAGAAAAACCTCTTTATTGACAGTCAGATTTGTCATCGCCACCGTCATCGATTCATGAGCTGTTGATAGTGGTACATAGGATAATAAGTCGCAATAATCCACCCATGCTTGCTCTAGCAACTCTTCTTCCTTATTATATAAGGTATCAGCAAAGTTTACATTGTCCCAATAGTGGCGAACCAGATAGTCGGCTCTGCCGGCTGGATCGGTGAGGAAGGTGGGAATTTCGGGGAGGGTGAATTGCAAGGACTGTTGCATAATCTCTACTTCTGTTTGGGCCAATTCAATTTGTTTAGATGCAGGCTTACAAGAGAGCATACTGCATAATAGTAGGGCTAATGCAATAATATATAAATTTCTCATACAAACAAAAACGTTCTTTATGGAATCTTTATTGTGGTGAGATAGACTTTGTTGCGTTTTAGATAGTGAGCATCGTTTGAGACACTGCTACTATTGTTGGCCAATACGATATATTCTGTTTCAGTGCTACCGGTTGCAACCCTAACATTAATATAAGTTCTAAGCTCTAGGGGGCACTCTGTAACGGAGTTAAGGAAGTTTTCGTTAATGTAAAACACGTAATAATCATTGTTCACACTATTACTCGTAATAGATTGTTGCAAATCAGCAGTCGTGTCGACCCACTCTGTATCCAACAAATCAGCAACATTGTGCAGAGCACCCGAAGTTTCGAAATAACTCACTCCTTGTACCGCTTTAAGAAACTGCACTCCATTAACAGTAAAAGATGCATTAGTTTGTGAAACTACTCTTACCGCTATTTTTACTGCTACACGCTTCAGTTCCAACTGCCCTAGCCTATTGTATTCTTCGCTGTTAATAGTAGTGGGCACACCACCAAGCAGCGAATATCTACCTTCGCCTACCATAGGCAATGCCTCTCCATTAAAGGCAGCTCTTTTACTGATACCAGTTGCTTTCATCACATCAATCTTAGCGGTTTCGTGCAGTTCCTTATATTTAGCACCTGGTACAGCCTCATCTACAGAGAATCCACGGTAGTAACTATTATCATCTACAAAATTGCTCGGTGGAATAGGATTAAGATGGTTAGCTACTGCTATAACAATGAATTGTGCGTACTTCCCATTTTTCTGTGCCGCAGTAAAGACTCCCTCTGCAACAGGTATATCCTGCCCGTTCGCATCCTTAAAGCCATAACTACCTGAAGCATCCACCTTAATCTCTTGCATATAAAAATACTGACGGTCGGCTAATGAGAAGTAGTAAAGCTGCAACGATTCTATCTTGTTTTCCTCTTCGCTAGATTCAGTGCTCCCCAATCTAGTTGAATAATGACTGTCTTGCATGGGCTGTATTGCAAAGCTCAAGGTATAGTTTCTATCTGCAGGCAGGGGTTGTTGCATACCCTCTTCGATTCCTTGATTGGCACAGCTTGCCAATAGTAGTAATAGGAGCAGAGTCCAGATATATGTATTGTATCGTTTCATTGTTAATGAATTTAATTAGAGACTTTCACGCACCGCACACCATCAAACTGTGAGTTAGTTTCATAATCACCTGAGTTATCAAAATCGGCACTAGATGGTAAACCATTATTCTTCCAAACTCTATATGCCCACATACGTTGCGTCCCCCAATAATTAGTAGCCCTTGCACTTAACCAGTAATGCCCATAGGTATCAGCCCTATCATTACCTGGCCAAATGGTAGGAGAACTTGCCCACTGTATGTCAGAGAATTCAAAATGGGTGCTATTTGCATCATTATAACCTATAGAGTTGGCCGTGTAGTCGGTACCAGCAGCAAATGTCGCACTTGATATACGTCCCAAAGCATTATAGCTTAAAGTTACTTCACCTCCACCCAACATCGGACCAATCATAGCCGCCGTGGGTATTCCCCAACCTTGTGGACAAACTCCCTGAACAGGAGCTATAGGAGCAATAGAGCCATTTATATTAAAGGCCCTTCTACCAGTGTATAGATACCCTCCTTCTTTAGGATAGGTTGCGGCGGTACCTTTATAGATTAAGGCATTACCATTATCACCTGTATAATGATCCGACTCTAAATCCGCTATCATCCACCAATTTCCATCAGCCATCAGTTTTACACGATAGACTTTATTGTCTCGTGAGTCACGTAAGTAACGCACACGGTTTGTAGAGGTTCCGTTAGTAATCTTAATCTTTTCTGCAGATAAATAACCAGTGGTAGCATCTTCTTGAAATGTAGGATAAGTATTATCATAAAACAAACGCTTTACAAATACATCCAATTCATCAGATTTCACCTTAACACCCAACCCATCGGTCACCTCGCAATAGAGCGTGCCGCGGATATCATGGTGATTGAATACAAAGTGTTCGTAGCTTTCCTCTATCTTATTTCCTGTGGTGCTATCATACTGGCTACTCTTTCGCAATGTAAAGTCAGTTTGCTCGATGCTCCTATAATACCAATCTACCTTAAATGGTGGCACCCCACCTTCTATGGAAGCTGTAAGGATATTGGAGTAGTTGCCTGCAGGCGATAATGAATAAAAGGTCTTACCATTAATCAGATTATTAATTCCGGTACCATCGTGACGACTAATGACTAACGAGAGCGATTTCAGTGGATCTACTATATCATTATCTACCGCGCCATCCCAATTATTTCCGGAAGCATTCCAACCGCTTTCCATAATCTCGATAGTAAAGTTGTGATCCAAAAAAGTGACTTTGATTTCATAGATATAGTTGCGTTTCAACACAAGTGCACTACCCTCCTGCTTTAACTCCACAGATACCGATCGTTGACTTTGGGTACCATCATTATGCGTGAGCTCAACAACAAACTCTAATTCCAATGGGGTTGAGCTAGTAATCTTCGAGGGCTGTGAAGGGTTGGTATAAAAAGAAATCAGCCCACCTAGATTCCTTTGTGTTGCCCACACCTCATTAGCTGCCGGGTTGGCATCGTCATTATCTGCATCTGCAGTATAGAAGGGAGCATTGCGGCGCTCATTCTTTACCTGCAGTGATAAAAGTTCCATTCCATCGGCCTTCACATTAGAAATAGCACTTTCTAGTGTAATGTCGATGCGCGCCATGCTTCGTATAAGCTCAACAGGTATTGTATGAGTTACAAAACCGCCACTTCCCGTGTCGTAAGTTTTAATACCTGCATAGACTATCTTAGCATTACCAGCAGAAGTACTTCGTGTCACGGCTTCCAAGTCATCATAAAGCTGTAAAAACTCTCCAAAGGTCAATGTTTGATATTTATCATTATTATTCAGATAATCAGTATAAGTTCCATTTTTACCACTAATGTCAGCAGTGGGGACATTGGCCACAATAGCAACTGTAATCTTTTTATTGGGAGCCGAAACAAGATTCAGATAATCCACAACGGTAGTCAGAGTTTTTACCTCTACCTTATCGGATGCAAAAACGACCGGTGAAACCAGCTCTTCTTTAACAGCGTATAGAGGTGTGGCTCCGGCTGCAGGCACATCGCCATCATATATAAATATATAGTAGTTGCTCATGGTGCGCTCTGCATCGCTCCCAAAAGTATCGACAGCGCGAGTACGAACATCAGCATTGCTAGCAGCAGAAAGGGCTACCTGTACCTGTAACACAGGAAGTGTACTGACATCAACAACCAATTCATCTTTTTGCATGCAACTACCAAGAAGCATAATCAGCATAGCTGCAAAAAGCGATAACTTATATAATTGTTTCCGTTTCATATCTTTAATTCTTTACACATCGAACTGCATTACTATAACCCGACTGAGTAGTGTAGCTCACACGACTAGGCGTAGCAGTTAGAAACCTATTATCAGCACTAGTCCAGTATCGGGAAGCAGCATTGGATACATTGACTTGTGCTTCAAAGTGATTACCATTGTACTCATCCATTCCAACTGCATTATCATAGTCTGTTGTTATTATACCCCTAAACCGAGCCTCTGTAGGAAGTGACCAACCATCAGGGCATACATTTTTGCTCGCATTGTTATAAATTGACACCCCACCTTCAGTAGTATTTGTCACCGTACCTTCCCGATAATCTTGCACCATCCACCAGCTGCCATCACTCATCAGTTTCACCCTGTACACATTGCTACTCTCTGCAGCTCTTAGGTAGCGCACTCTACTTCTATTGGAACCTTGATTGATAAAAGCTGCCTCACTAGCCAAGTAACTAGCTGCATTATTGAAGGTCACCAACGAAGCATTCTTGAATGCACGCTTCATCACCATCCACTCGGCTGAGCTTTCACCTACACGCCCTTCGCTATCTACTACCCTACACTTTAACAAAATGCTTTGGTCATTGAAGCGACTCACAGTGTGTGTGTACTCATCGCCTGCAGAAGCTGCTTGAGGAGAGTTGTCAACATACCAAGTATAGGTATAAGTGACTCCATCTGGAGCAGGTGCCGTATCTCCATTATCAAATTGATAAGATGGAGTCACGCTAAAAGTTGTTCGTTCTCTTTCGATTGTACTGCCCAATGGGTTAATGACACCCAAGTTCCAATTTACTACTAAGTTTTTATTTGGTTCTGGAGCTGAAGGTACTATGATAGAGCCTTCGCTGATACAACGAACTGGCCAAACATGAGCAGCTCCAAGATGTTCACTGTAATCACCTTTGCTTCCATCATAAGACCATCTCTGAGTGTCATTATTACTAGAGGAAAGCCACCATTGTTTCGCGTTACTTATAGGGAAGGAGTGATTCGCTACCTTATCAATACAATCTGAAACTTTTGGCAGGCGCCAACCAATAGGGCAAGGATCATATATACTCTTTGTTCCATCAGTAGGCTCCCAAAGGTCTTTGTTTGCGGCTGCAGCACCAAAATAGGGATCATTTGCTATCGAATTAGGATTCTCTATAGAACCCTCAAGTGTTGATACAGTAGTATTAGATAAAGATGGATAAAAAGTACCACCCCACGCACCAACAGGGTCTTTACGCCCCCACTGGTAGTTCAGCCCGTTTAGAAAATCATTCTGATGGTTAGTAGTATTGGTGATAGTTCCAAGATTGTAATACATATACATATAGAGTCGACCACCTGCTCCGTCAGAAATTTCATCCAGATACCAAGATAAAATATCATTATTTCCAGTAGCACTAGTGATTCCGCGAACGAATTCAAAGTTTGCCATAGCTACATCGGGGTCATATGGAGTTACCCAAATATGCCAGCTCCAACGTATTTTACCTGTCGTTTTATTGCGAACAGCCACAACCGCATTACCATTTTCGCTACCCATTTTCACGCTAAGCAGAGCACTACTACCTACACCAATCACCTCTAAAGTTTCTATTTGAGAGTTGGCATTCAGCGTACCTCCCGTCATACCAGAAGGACCAACATACCCATTATCCCACACCAGCATACCCTCCAGCTCATCAGTCACTCCAATGCGCTGTGTTCCATCGGCATTGGCTTGCGCCACGGGGATATTAATAGTGCTACCCGTCTTCACAATATAGCAGTTGGAGAGAGGTACAGTAGAGGTAGGACGAGAGTTTATATCTATATCCACAAGCGACCATGGTGTGATGCTACACTGTATGTCGAGCTTTGTCATATCCACACTCTTAATATTAACAGTAAGGTTATATTCAGTGTTGCGTATTAAGTTGAAGTATTCACCATCTTGCAAATAAACATCGGCAGTACGCAAGTCTTCTAGACCTGCCCCCATAGGCACAGCAATAGTCAGCTGTAAGTAAGTGGCTTCCTCTTTTTGGTCCGCCACATAGCGTTCGTAACTATAGAAATGGGTCACAATGTGATCGGTAGCCGCTGGGGCTTTGATTGTTACATCCACGCTTTGTTCTAGATTACTACTTAGTACCAAGTAGTCTTTCTTGTTATATTGATAAGGATCGGCCATCACCTTAAATTGGCGACCGCCCTTAATTAGAGTCAGTTTTTTGAGTTTTAGGTCATAGGTTGCTGCTTCGTCGGACTTAGTAACAGTCACAGAAATCTTAGCACAGGCTCGATTTAGATATAGATTAATTACCCTATTAGGGTTATTTATGGTTTTATTGGCTTCCAACATTTGTTGAGTTTCGCCACTCATAAAGAGGGCTTTATTGTTAGAAATATCAATGGAGGGCGCAACTGCTGTAGTAGCTAAAGCTTGTTTCAAGCTATTATAGGTCAACGCTCCAGTATTATTCAGATAAGTAGTAAGATCCGTAAAGCCATTGTTGGCTTCGTTGACTATAGCTACTATTTGTTTATCACCAGAAAGGGTGAGAAATTGTTTATCCTCCTTGCATATCTTGTTAATTTCGTCTTCATCTACAGTATAGTAATTCAGCTGACATTCACCGGTGCGTGCATCAAATACCAATAGCCGCAAGGATAGAATGGCAGTTTCATTATCACCAGGAGCATTAACATCTTGTTCCCCGCGTCGTGTCATACCAAACACTACGGGCACCATCACCTCGTCTTGTGTGGGTATGCTTGCATCTTGATCTGTACAACCGGATGTTAATAGCAACACAGCAATACTGATTAATGCAAATGCATTATGTATGGATTTGGTAAATGACATATTGTTTTTGTTTGGTGTTCCAAACAGACTGGGAGGGTGTCCTCTGCCAACAGAGGACACTCCCACTCTATTTAGTAAATTCTAGTTGTTTATAGAAAGGTAGATTAGATTCCTAGATCTACACCCATATTCTTAGCTGTCCACTTGTTGATAGTGATGTGAACTTGCATATAGGTTGGATAGTCAATCAATGGAGTGTCAGGAGCAACTTCTACATCACTTGGTTCAGGATAACCAATCTGATTTACACTATTGATAAGCACATGATAAGCATTGTTTCGTATCACAGAATAATACATCGCCAGTGTAGGAGTGTAAGCTATATCAAAGATATTGATTCGATAATAGCAAATAAGACCGCTATTAACTTCATCCCAACCGTAAACACCCACTGTTAAAGGATTAATCGAGAAGCTTCCAACTATTGTTGGAGCAGAAGGTGCAACAGGGTTAGAAGGTTGATAACACTCAATTTTTATAACGTAATGTGTTCTTATACCTGCAGTTGTTGGAGTTACTTTAGTGATAGTATAGAAGTAGGATAATTTCTCAATAGTGGGAATATCAACCGGAGTAACTGCTTCATCCCATTTTGCATAAATATCTCTAGGTAAGACATTTAAAGATTTTACCCTGTTCAAGTGGTGTGATATCAACTGTTTGATTTGATCTGTATCAACATCCTTAGCTTCAGGAGTACCAGTCAATGCTAATGGTTGGAAAGTAAAATCATAGTCGAAAGAATACATAGCACAACCGGTAGCTGTTGAAGTTAAAGCCGAACTTGCAGTTATTCTACAAGTATTTTCATCATATGCAGCAAACGTTTTATCAGTAGGAACAAAAGTAGTCTTCAAGAATACATACGATGTATTGCCAACTGCAGGGTTCATATTTGTATTTTCTGGGAGATAGGCCACATCCTTACCATACACATTACCATTACCACTTTTCAACTCAAGTATAGGACTTGCAGCTACTGCAGACTGATTATAATAAAAATCTTTATAAGTTAAATACGATGTTAACTCATACTTTGGAGTAGGAATAACACCATTCACAGCGTCTTGTAAGAATGTATATGGACCTTTGTGAAGATTCAGTACATCATACGTGGGAGCAACAAGAGTAGCCAAAGCGGGATCACTACCTATAACCAAATCTTTACTTATCGCAACGTCCAGCTTCGCTGCAGCACGATCCACATTCATCCTAACATGATTAGGGTTCCCTTCAGTCATAGCATCCACTTCAGACACGTCTGCTGCTAAATCTGCAGTGGCCTTGCCGGTCATTAACATATTTTGGATGGTAGACAAAGTTGCTCCTTCCGCTGTTACTGTTGCATACAGAGTAGAAATTGTGGCATCCTCCACCACGGCTAAGAAACTAGAAAGATTGTCTGGAGTGGCACGGTCAGTTATTCTATCATTCAAGATAGCCACAAAAGTCTTATTACCTGAAGTTACTTTGACGGCTGCAGCTGGAGAATGCCATTCACCTGTACTTGTTCCCGGAGAATTCTCATATTCAGCAACTGTTGAAGCTGTAGCCTCATAGCTACCATCATCCTTAAAGATGTAAACAGCAGCTGTATTTACTGCTAATTCACCGTCAACACCATCTTCAGTTCCACCCTCACCAGCACGCGTCATAGACTCCGAGAACTTAAAGCTAAAGCCAACCCATGTTTTTTCACCGTCTTCGGGGATCAATTTGTTCTCCTCGTCGAACTTTTCGTTTTGCGAACAAGCAGCCATTAATACTGCAAGCGCCATCATAGCAAATTTACTAAATCGTTTCATAAGACATTTGTTAAAAAGATTAATACTCAATTTGTTTGTTTTGATTATTAGTAATTATATTAAATCTCTATTCCTAGATTCTTTATAAGCCAACCATTAATATAGATGGTGGTAGCCATCCATGTTTCGTTTCCCGTATGCTCGGTGCAGCGAAAGGTGATATCCACATCATAGTTGCACTCACGGTCCAGTGACTCTTGCGTGTTGTACTGTCCCGTCTGCTTTATCATATCTACCAAACCTTCCGAATAAACCTCCTTCTCTGTGCCATCCGGCTGCACCTGTCGCACCACCAGTATTACAGTACATCCATCCACCATCAGTTGCATAGTACGAATCAAGACCTTTAATTCTGCTCTGTCTGGGTTTAGTTTTCCAAGAGAGTCACTCTCATAAATCAGGAGACGTTCGCATTGCAGTTGGTTATCAAAATCCGATTCGCCATTTTTACCTTCTAGATAAACTCGCGTATTTTGTTCGTGCGAGATATCTGTACAATACACCCCCTTGTCGTTCTTCCATGAAATAGTGACGGTGACATCATTCGTATTTTTCATCAAATCCACCGTCTGCGAAGACGTGGCTCGAGTAGAAATGCCCTCAACATCAACTTTACCATGAAAGCTGGTAGTAAGCCCAGTATTAACAAATCCATGTGCAGTAGTCTCCCACGCCACCTCAGGTGTTTGGGCCACAACAGAGACTTTTGCATCAGATAATCTTTCTATACCAGACAGCTCACTATCTGCAAAAAGATTGCCTAGGGCCACCACTCTATAACTCTCCTCTTCTAACAAGCTATCAATTTGAAGCGAATACCCCCCAACAAAAGGCCCTTTATCATCTACTATGTGACGTTGCAGCAAACCTTTACTATCATAGACAAAGACATCTAGCTTCCTCAGTTCATCTTGAAGAAGATCAATATTCTGTGTATTATGAGTAAAATAGAAATTCAGGATGACTGAGCGGTACAAAGAAGGACAATCCTTAGTACTATCATATATGCATCCCTGCAACAAGAGTGCGAGGATCACAAGAAGCTCAGCAATAAGAGGAGTTCTTTTCATTAAGCATATTATTTTCTAGTTGATTCCTAAAAAAACAAAGTAGACATCATTTTAGAAGAGGTAGACCACAGACATTGCCGCCCGTGTAGGTTTCAAGAAGAGTTTCTCACCGTTACCGAGCTTGGGACCACACTCATAGCAGGGGTAACGGCCATATTTGGCATAAGCCAACCCCAAACCGATTTCCGTTTCGAGGCTCCAATGCCTAGACAACACAAAATGATAACCATAGCTCACGCCAAGGGCCACCATGTTGCCTTGCAAGCGCTCATCGCGTAAATTCTTCCAAATACTGAGGGGGAAATGCAGGTTGCCTGCATTGAAGTGAGCATATTCACCCTGAACACCTATAAACGACCCGTTCATAGGTTGGCAAAACCAGTAGCGATAGCCCAACAGTGCCGAGATATGCTTCATCTTCTTATTTTCGGAGAAAGTCCAAGGATTGTATCCCAACATCAAGTTGACAGAAGAGTGACGTCCCGTCACCACTTCGCCTTCGACATTGGCCGTACCCATAGCCCCCCAATAGAGAAGATTGGTTTTCAGCGCTACCTTTTGAGCCCTAACATTAGGGCTTAATGTAACTACTACGAATAGCAATAAAGCAAAGCGCTTTGTAAGTTTCTTTATAATAGCCATAAGATATCGAGATATTATAAGGCATTATTGTTTTGTTTGTTTGTTTCAGCAATACGAATATTTCCACATCAATATTACTTGTGTGCAAAGATATATGATATTAATTTAATATTTCAACTTTTTATATTATTTTTCACAACATAATATTAACAACAATTCCTTTAAAACAATTTAAGCTGCAAATTTGTTAATTTATAGTAATTTTTCGAACAATACTATTTGTTATTTGTTTCCCATCACTTGTAAATATATACACTTTATTTGTCAATAAAATTACAGCCCAAACAACACCATCAGAAAGCTACAATAGTTATTGTAGTGCCAACATAAAGTCGATGTTGGTTATCGGCGAATAGGCCATAAACAGCCCATTCTTATTGTAAGCATCACAAATTTGAAGGTAATAAAATAGAAATTATCAATAAGAGAGAAAGGTAAATCCTGATTGACAAAAGTGTATATTTATGCAAGCATACAATTACAAAGCACACCCGCGACTGGCATACAACATATTATCCTTTGAACAACAGAGCGATGCTATTCAAAAGAACCTAAATACAAGAAGAACTGGCAAGTAACCCCTAACGTAACTTCAACGTATCCCCCACCTGTGGCATATAGTCGGGGCTCTTTTTGTTGAGCTTATAAAGATTTTTAAGACGAATGGCGTAGCGTTGTGAGATAGAGTACATCGAATCACCTGACTCTACTATATAATAAGAGTAGGCGGGCAGTGCCTTTTTACGCTTGGCCTTGAGGTAGATAATATCGCCATCGGACAACTGATACTCAGGATAGAGTTCATTGTAGCTGATTAGTTTACTACGGCTAACTCCCAATTCCTTGGCAAGCATGGCAAAAGTGTCGCCTTTGCGGGCTACTATATAAGCCATATCGTTGGCCATATAGATGGTATGGGGGTTGAGCAACCAAGGATTACGGCGCAACTGACGCTTAGAGTAAGCCCCTTGCTTGTCATACTGATGCAGTGAATAGGTCTCGATAATATCGATCAACTTATAACCATAGCTTGGGTCGGTGGCATAGCCGGCTTTCTTTAGTCCATGCGCCCATCCTTTATAGTCGGTAATAGACAGTTTAAAGAGAAAGGCATAGCGCTGACCATTGACTAGAAATGCGGAATGATCGGCATACGACTCTGAGGCGTGGCGGTAGGCGCGAAAACACTCGTTGGGAGCATCGTCGGTGTGGCGCACAGAGCGCCCCTTCCAACCACTGCCACACTTTATGCCAAAATGGTTATTACTTTTGCGGGCCAACTCACTCATACCTGCCCCACTCTCCAGCAATCCCTGAGCAAGGGTTATACTGGCAGGAATACGATAACTCTTCATGTGATCGATTGCCATTTGATTGTATTGTTTGATATACTCTTGATAGCGAGGGTTGCGCTTCTGGGCATTTACGTTAATCGTAGTAAGCAATGCAATAAACAGGGTAAAGATAAAGAGTCTTGTCAGCTTCATAAACAATGTTAGTTAAATCGTATATCTGTCACAAAAATCAATAAAAATGACGAGATTAACAATCTCTTTTCTAACTTTGTGATAGTCTACTGTAATAAAAAAACTGAAATTAATATGAAACCCATAACAATCACTCATGTACTCAATCAGTACCAATGGGATGAACTAGCAAAAGAAGATCAAAAGTTGATAGAACTAGCGAAAGAGAGCACAGCCAACAGCTATGCCCCCTATTCTCAGTTTTCGGTGGGTGCTGCCTTGCTGCTCAACGATGGAACTATTGTTACAGGTACCAATCAAGAGAATGCGGCCTACCCATCGGGCCTATGTGCCGAACGTACCGCGATCTTCTATGCCAATTCGCAATACCCCAACCAGCCCGTGAAGACTTTGGCTATCGCTGCGCGCACCACTAAGGATTTTATTGCCGAACACATTGCCCCTTGTGGAGCTTGCAGACAAGTGATACTAGAGACAGAAAGACGTTACAAACAGCCTATACGCATCTTGCTCTACGGCAAAGATTCGGTACTCGAAGTGCAGGGAATCACCGATTTACTCCCTCTGTGTTTCGACGGTTCTTCGCTAGACTTGGGATAAACAAATCAGACTCACAAATGTTATTAAGGATAAGTGAAACCTTATAACATTTGTGAGTTTATGAAACAGTTTGATGCCATCATTATAGGATTTGGGAAAGCGGGTAAAGACCTGGCCATAGAGCTAGCCAAAAAGAAATGGAGCGTAGCTCTTATCGAACGCTCACCCAAAATGTACGGCGGTAGTTGTATTAATATTGCCTGCGTGCCTACCAAACGCCTGGTGCAGGAGTCTAAGATCGCACAGCTACTCAGTCAAACGGATGTGATAGACCGTACTGGCATCTATCGCAATGCTATAGAGAAGAAAAACGATTTGACTAAAATTCTTCGTTCGAAGGCATTGGACGACATTTCTCAACATCCGGAAATTATTCTTTTCAACGGTGTAGCCTCTTTTGTATCTGCAAGCATTGTAGAGGTAAAACTAGAAGATAGTATAGAGCAACTAGAGGGAAAAGAAATCTTCATCAATACAGGATCGGAATGCATCACACCTGCCATCGACGGATTGGATAGTTGCACCAAGGCCTACACCACCGGACAACTTCTAGAGCTCAATCTACTTCCTCAACATCTCATCATCATAGGAGCCGGTGCTGCCGGTATGGAGTTCGCCTCTATCTACAACAACTTCGGTAGCAAAGTCACCGTCGTCGAAGCCCTACCCAACTTTATGCCTTATGCCGACCGCGACTTTGCAGGCAGCGTACAAAGTGTTTTCGAAAAGCGTGGCGTGGAGATGATATTCAACAGTCAGATTATATCTATCGCCGATACTAACGAGGGAGCAGCAGTAACCTATATCGACAAAAACAAGGGCGACGAATATACTATTGAAGGTGATGCCATACTAATAGCCACCGGACGTCGTCCCAACACCAAAGATCTTCATCTTGAAGCAGCAGGGGTAAAAATAGCAGAGACCGGTGCTATCATTGTAGATAGTCACCTACACACGGAAGTGCCACATATCTGGGCAATGGGCGATGTAAGGGGTGGAACTATGTCCACCGCTGTAGCTATGGACGACTGTCGCATCATATTAAACCGACTATTTGGCGATGACAGCCGCAGCATAGACGACAGAATGCCCGAGCCACATGCCTACTTCACCGATCCACCTATAGCCTATATTGGCATCACCGAAGGCGAAGCTATCAAAAAGGGCTACAACTTTAAAGTTTCACGCCTACTGGTAAACACAGTGACTCGCAGCCACACTTTGAAGCAAACCGAGGGAATGATGAAAGCCATAGTCAATGCCGATACCAACAGAATCATTGGTTGTGCTTTATTCTGCACGGATGCACCGGAAATTATCAACCTAGTGAACATGGCGATGAAGCAGGAACTCCCCTATACTTTTATGCGTGACTTTATCTTCACTCATCCTAGCATGAGCGAAGCATTCAACCAACTGTTTGATATGGAATAGAGTAGACAGCAAACAAAAAAATACGCTCATTCTCCTAGTAGGTAGATGAGCGTATTTTGGGTTTAAATAAAGTATATCATTAGCAGATAAACAACACAGAGAATTTCTCTAACTCAAAAGAGAAATCAAGAACAATTCAACCGAAATCTTTCTTTCTTCATTTATGAAATATGACTGACTGAATATAGAATCTATATTTATTTCATTGCATAACATGTAAAGAAGCAATTACACTTTACAAAGACCTTATCTATCTGGGAATAAAAGACAATTCATTTTTGCTTTTATCAATCTTGTAGCCTTCTTGATCTAATTCATGTGTTTCGACATTAATCTCTCCGTTATGGTAATGATACTTACTAATATAACGCGGAGTCCAATTTTGCCTAGCCTGATTCCAGCGATAAACAGTTACACTTTTCATCCGCTTCTTGTTATCATAAGTATATTGATAGCGCACATGAGGCGTCATATTATTATCAATGTTATAAGTAGTACGATAAGTAGGTACATCATCATTCGGATCAAAAACAGTGATACGCTTTTGGGAAGGATCATTTTCAGCCCAAGTGTGGCTAGTCCATAGGCAAATCATTGCCATTACTAGCAACTTTATAATTGTAGCAGCTCTCATAAGTCAAAGTTTAATGGTTAATCAGAATGCCATTAACATCTCTTTAAACTAGAGGACTAATCAGCCAATTTCAAGAATTTCAAGGAACTATGTGTTTTTTAATGAGACAATAATGCATTCATCTCTAGAGTCGGAGGAATAAGATACAGGCCGTACACAATACACACAAACTATAAACGAACAACTTATGAATGAAACGAAGTTACCACTCTTTCTAAAAAAAGCATCAATAAACCCTGCATTGGTACGACCTGTACTATGTAGAAACAACAATAAAAATGGAATAAAGATTAGACAAACGGGCCTAAAGAATCGAAAAATATTGCAAAATTTCCGTTACATTTTTCCACCAAAAAATAAACTATTACTACAAATCGACTAAATCAACAAAAACAGAATTGATTACCCCAATCCGAACTACAAATCGACTTTTTAGTTAAATAAATGGGCCATTATAACCCACTTGTTAAAAAACAACAGTAGGCGAAAAAATAATTTTTTCAGAAGCATACTAATTTCGCAAATAAGTACAACTACTTATTTTGAAAACTTCGTACAAATAGCGATTAATAGAGGTTTATGTTCTATAAAAGTAGTATTGAAACAAAGAAAGGATGTGAGCAAAAAAAAGAGCTACAACGAGTTGTGAGGGTAGAGCAGGCTTGCTTCTGTTGGCAGTGATTGATAGGTAGATGCCTGATAAACTATAACGATCCCGCTGTTTTAATCTTAGGCAAATAGATATTCTCATTAGCTCGAGAAACTCTTCTCAACAAATTAAATGCTTTGAGAAGAAATAGCGGTACTAGAATAGCCTAAGTAAATAAAGGCATTAATCAGCTTCATATCCTTGCGTAAGAGTGACATATAGCGTAATTATGATTTACTTCATATCGGGCAAAATCAAATTGGATTAGGATCACGATTCGTTATAGGAGCAAAAAAAGCTGCCCGAAAGAATCCGGACAGCTCATCTATGTTAATATGGAGAAGAATTACTCTGCTCCCAATGATTTCAATACAGCGTTGATCTTAGCATCGGCAGCAGCCTCAGCACCGGCAAAATCACCACGAGTTGGCATTGGCGCTAGTGCCTCCACATAGAACTTGATCTTTGGCTCGGTGCCCGATGGGCGTACCGATACTTTTGTTCCATCTGCTGTGAAGTATTGTAGTACATTCGATGTATCCGGCATATCGATATCCGATACATGACCTTCACCGTCTGTTTGCTTCAATGTTTGGAAATCTTTCACCAATACTACTTTTGAACCTGCAATCTCAGTTGGAGGTGTGTTGCGGAAATTAGTCATCATTTGTTTGATTTCGTCAGCTCCACTCTTACCTGGCTTCACTACGCTAATACCTTTCTCTTTAGAGTATCCGTATTCCACATAGATATCAAGCAATAGTTCGTAAAGCGTCTTGCCTTGATCTTTGGCCCATGCAGCCACTTCGGCAATAAGACAGCAAGCTGATACAGCATCTTTGTCGCGTACAAAGTCTTCGGCAAGGAAACCGTAGCTCTCTTCGCCACCACCAATATAAATCTTCTTGCCTTCGAACAAACGAATTTCGCGAGCAATCCATTTAAAGCCGGTGTAGCAATCCATCATCTCGATAGCGTTCTTGTCGGCAATCTTCTTGATAAGCTCTGTAGTTACAATAGTTTTCACCACAAACTCCTTACCTGTCATCTTACCCAACTTCTTATATTGAGTGATGATGTAGTAAAGATAGATCAAACAAGTTTGGTTACCATTCACCAATACCCAGTTGCCTTTATCGTCCTTACAAGCGATACCCACACGGTCAGCATCAGGGTCACTAGCCATTACCAAGTCAGCATCTAGCTTCTTGGCCAAAGCCACTGCCATTGAAAGCGCCTCAGCATTTTCAGGGTTAGGAGATACTACAGTAGTAAAGTTGCCATCAGGAATCATCTGTTCGGGCACAGTATGTACATTCTCGAAGCCCCAGTCTTTTAGTGCACGTGGGATAAGCACTGCACCTGTACCGTGAATTGGAGTATATACAATGCTCAAATCTTTCTGACGAGTGATCACTTCAGGATCGATAGATACAGTACGTACCGCTTCC
Organism: uncultured Bacteroides sp.; assembly: GCA_947074205.1. Taxonomy (GTDB): domain Bacteria; phylum Bacteroidota; class Bacteroidia; order Bacteroidales; family Bacteroidaceae; genus Bacteroides. The sequence goes on from CAMTOQ010000004.1 coordinate 106,601, forward strand.
AAATAGGCCTTATCAATATCTTCGCCTACAATCTGAATCAAAGCATCGTTGCCTTTGAACTTAATATCGGCCGCCGAGGCAATCTTGTTCACTTCGTCGATGATACCCTTATCGTGAGGTGCCAATACTTGTGCGCCATCATCCCAATAGGCTTTGTAGCCATTGTACTCTTTAGGATTGTGCGAAGCAGTCAAGATGATACCACTTTGGCAACCCAAGTGACGTATAGCGAAAGACATTTCTGGAGTAGGACGCATATCTTCGAAAAGATATACTTTGATGCCATTTGCCGAGAAGATTTGTGCTGATGATTCAGCAAAAAGACGGCTATTGTTGCGGCTATCGTGACCCACCACTACAGATATCTGAGGAAGATCTTTGAAGTTTTCTAGGAGATAGTTAGATAGACCTTGTGTAGCTGCACCCACAGTATAGATGTTCATACGGTTGGTACCCACACCCATAATGCCACGAAGTCCACCTGTACCGAATTCTAGGTCTTTGTAGAAAGCCTCGATCAAGTCGTGCTTATCTTCGTTTTCCAGCATACGCTTCACTTCGGCTTGAGTCTCTGCATCGTAAGCAGGAGTCAACCACTTTTGGGCTTTTTCAGTCACCTGTTTGATTAGATCCTGGTTTTCCATTCTTCTATTGTTTTTAAAATAAATATAGTATCCTTTTTGTAAGTCTCACAAATATAAGTAAAGAACTTTTTAAGAAGAAAATATTCTTCGAAAAAAGTTCTTTACCACCTTTAATTAAGGATTAATCTTATAGCGATTGCCTGTCTGCTTAACATACTCTTTCAAGAACTGCTCGGGATAGCCTTGGCGAATAACACCTGCCGGCTGTCCGATGCTATTGCGCTGGAAAGTGCCATCGGGGTTGGTCTTGCGTGTTACCATATCGGCATATTTCACCACTAGGTATTCACCCAAACGCTTCCAATCGGAGAAGGTGCTTTGTGCCATCATGTCTGTATAAGAAGTCAAGAAGGCCACAGCCTCAGCTTTGTCTTTCTTGTAAAGCTTATGAGCTACTTCTTCAATACCCGGCTGTGCCTCGAAGAAGGTAGTTTCCAAACGTTGTTGTTCAGCGCGAACATCACCAATCAAGAGATCATAGCGTGGATACACTTGGTTGGCCACCCAGTTGAAGATCCAGAAAGCCGAGTTCCAAGAGAAAGTGATGTAGTCGGCACCATCTACACGAGTGTAGCACACAGGAACTTTTGTAGTACCACAATATACAGGAGTAAACACAGTCATATTAGCATCGTCTGTACCAAACCATAGCACACCACCTACAGGGTCGGGCAATGAAGCACGCATCTGCGCTACAAACACAAAACCGGTTTGCTGAGTAGAAATAGGACGTTCGTTGAAGTACTCTTCGCCATCCACCTTAAACGACAGTGGAGATAGACGATAAGGAGCCTTGTAAGCGCCTGCACCATAGTCGTTGGTAATATCGAGTGGAGTACCTTCATAGTGGTCGCGCATAGCACCCATAATGTCTTGTACAGAAAGTTTGCGATCGGCTTTTACATACAAGGGCATAGGAGTATTATTTTCACCCAAGATATAAGGTAGATACTCTTGACCGTTCTTAGTAAACATGTTATAGAAGCTCCAAACACGTGCCTCGCAATAGCGACGAGCACCAAAATCAAGCGGCGCATAAGCGTTGGCAAAGCTAAAGTCTTTGTTTGGACCGTCATAGTAACCTTTCTCACGAGCGAAAGAGATAACGTCGGGCGAGTAGATACAGTTGTCCTTATCACTCAAAGGAAATTGGTGAATACGTGCTTGATTGGCATGGGCTGAGATACAATCGTCTGGAATACGAACAGCCACCCATACAGCACCTTTCACACCAGGACCTTTGCCAATCATCTCCATTACCCAGATTTCGTTTGGATCGGCGATTGTGAAAGATTCACCGCTGCTGTAGTAGCCATACTCTTGTACCAAGTCGGTCATCACCTTGATGGCTTCGCGAGCTGTGCGCGAGCGTTGCAATGCCACATAGATCAAACTACCATAGTCCATAATACCTGTAGAGTCGGCCAACTCAGGGCGGCCACCAAAGGTAGTCTCCGCGATGGTCAACTGAAACTCATTCATGTTGCCTATCACATTATAAGTCTGACGAACTTGTGCAATCTGACCCAAGTATTTACCGGTATCCCACTCGTTGACATCGAGCATAGCACCTTTGGGATGAGTGGCAGCAGGCCAATGATAGAGTTCGCCAAACAAGCCGTATGAATCGGCAGAATAGGAAACGATAGTAGAACCATCGGTAGAGGCATTCTTACCTACAATAAGATTGGTACAGGCAAAAGACTGCGCCAACGTAGTAGCCAAGAAAAGCGCACAAAGTACAAGTTTCTTTTTCATTAATAATCTATTTTGAGTTTATAAAAATCGAATTGTGTCTCACCAAACAAAGGTATCGCGGTAGACAGTCTCATTGCCACAACCATCTACAGCTATCACTTCTAGAGTGTGTTTCTTTCCTTTTTCGACATACTTAGGGTTGAGTTTACAAATATATCGAGATTGCATCATATTCGGCCTATAAAGAAGGACATATTTTCCATCGATTGTAGCTCGATAGTGGCTAATTCCCGTTTGTTTGTCAGCAATCGTAAAGAGTAGCTTACTATTTTTCGTCCAATTAGGCTTTTCTACTGGAGTAATGACAGGAGGCACTGTGTCAATCGCCACAGTATAGGTGCCCAACGTGCGGATATCCGCTTTCACAAAACCATCGGCATAACTCCCCCCCACACTACTCTTTCCCTTTGGAGTGACACGAGCAATATAGTATTTGGTAGAATCGGCCACGGGGCGATGACGTAGACCTATCTGCAGCTGTGCCGGTTTAAATAGGGATAGTGCCTTGTCGTGCAACTGATAGGTATAGGCAACTCCGGACGTATCGGGCTTAATTTGATAATTCAACAGCTGATTTTGATGGAGCGCTTCTTGTGGGATGACGAGAGAAACACCTGGATCATTAACCACATGCGTACGGTTCCAAGAAACATAATAGCGGCTCTGTGTATCGACACTATCAATAGGCATTTCCTGACCACGTACAGTAAACTGATAACGCGTACTGTTGCCTGCCACATCGGTCAATACATATTGAAAACGATAGTCGCGAGGCTCATCGATAGTGACAATGCCTCGATTGCCGTTATACGTCTCGAACATTCGATGATTGTTACCGGGCAATACAAATGAGCGCATATAGCCTTCGTGTGACCAGCTGTTGACTTGTCGGCTCTCTTCATAAGAGAAGCGATCGATGACACTTTGATGCACCAGCTCACCATCGACATAGAGCTGAACAGTATGCACACCGCACTTATTTTGCGAACCATTAATAAAGTCGTAAGCTTTAATCGCTGCCCCTACTTCGCCCCATGCACGCACCACACTTTTATCTTCAGGAGTAAAGGTAGTGGGTGTTGGCTTATTGTTGACCACCCCTCGGCCTACTTGAGGTATCAGTTGAAAGCCAAATGCCTTGGGTGCAGTAGTATCGACTATTGCCTTGCCAAATAGAGGGATAGGATCTACATAATCTTCTGTGTCCACATCAATCACATCGAGATGTAGATGCGGACCAAAGGAATAGCCACGATTGCCACTCAGTCCTATGGCCTCTCCACGCTTCACACGATATTCATTAACGCCAGGGATAAAACCAACTTCATAGCTCTCTTGTTCGTATTGCAACTGCTCGATTAATGCCGCGAAAGGTGGCAACAATCCTTCGAGATGGCGATTGATGGTGCGATATCCATTGTCGTAAGTCACCTCAACGATATAGCCCGATCCGTGGTTGACCCTTACACGAGAGATGTAACCATCGGCTAATGCACGGATACGCTTATTGACAGCCCCACCCGTTCTAAAATCGAGTCCACCGTGAAAATGCGTAGCGCGAATCTCACCAAAGTTGCCACTGAAAGACAATGGAGCGTCAAAGGGTGGAGTAAAAACAGGAGGAGTTGCCTCTTGCGCGGCAAGGGAGAGGGAGGAAAAAACTACAAGAGAGAGAAAAATATGTTTCATTGAAATGCGCATAATTTGTGATTCACAAAAATAGGCCATTCTAGCAAGACTAAAAAGAGCTGGAATTAAATAAATCTGGCCACTACTGCACCGGTGTTTAAATAGTGTTTAAATAGTGTTTAAACATTTGTCAATATGTCATACAACATAGGTTTTTACGTATAGTAAATGAATTAATATACTACATTCGCACAAGAAAACACTTAAATCAATACCATTATGATTATCGGCATACCTAAAGAGATTAAGAACAATGAGAACCGAGTGGGCATGACCCCCTCGGGTGTGGCCGAGTTGGTGCACCATGGCCACAAGGTCTTTGTACAGCACACAGCGGGTCACAATAGCGGCTTCTCTGACAACGATTACTTATCAGCCGGTGCACAAATATTACCCACCATCGAAGAGGTATATCAAACCGCAGAAATGATTGTAAAGGTAAAGGAGCCTATTGCTCCAGAGTACAAATTAATTCGCAAAGGTCAACTCCTTTTCACCTATTTCCATTTTGCCTCAGACGAGACACTGACCAAAGCAATGATTGAAAGTGGTGCTGTTTGCCTAGCCTATGAGACGGTAGAGAAACCCGATCGTTCATTGCCCTTACTTATCCCCATGAGCGAAGTAGCAGGCCGTATGTCTATCCAAGAAGGAGCTCGCTTCCTAGAGAAGCCACAAGGAGGTAAAGGTAAACTGCTTGGTGGAGTGCCAGGAGTAAAACCGGCTAAGGTGCTAATACTTGGCGGAGGCGTGGTAGGTAGCAATGCCGCATTAATGGCAGCCGGCATGGGGGCAGACGTGACTATCACTGACATCAACCTACCCCGTTTACGCTACCTCAGCGAGGTGATGCCTAAAAATGTAAAGACGCTCTACTCATCGAAGATGAACATTCTTAAGGAGCTAGACGATGTGGATTTAATAATTGGATCGATACTTAAACCGGGAGATAAGGCGCCTCACGTTATTACTCGTGAGATGTTGAAGAAAATGGAGAAGGGCACAGTATTAGTAGATGTAGCCATTGACCAAGGAGGCTGCTTTGAAACTTCTCACCCCACCACGCACAGCGATCCCACTTATGTGGTAGACGATATCGTTCACTATGCAGTGGCCAATATACCGGGAGCCGTTCCATTTACATCGACCTCGGCACTGACCAACGCCACTTTGCCGTACGCATTAGCACTCGCCAATAAAGGCTGGCAACAAGCCTGCAAAGAGGACGCGACACTTGCCTTGGGACTTAATATAGTAGAAGGGAAAGTGGTGTACAAAGCCATTGCCGAAGTGTTTAATCTTCCATACACTCCAATTTAGCAAGCATTTTTGTCTTATTTATAAAGAGGTTAGTTAGTAATGAATCAGCCTATTGCAAGCCTATATTCCAAGGCAAGCAATAGGCTGATCTTATAATCATAACACAAACCCTAAATTACCATTCATAACGAAACTGAATGAGACGGCTGTACTCTAGAACCAGTTCATTTATCACCTCTGCCACAGTCTGATAATGGTGAAGCTGGGCTGATACCTGACCTATCTCTAATTCGCCTTCTTCCAGATTGCCCTCAAAGATACCTTTCTTAGAGCGCCCTCTACCTAATAATTCTTTTAGCTCTTCGGCTGTCGCCCCATTCTCTTCGGCCTGTTCCACCAAATCTTTGAAAGTTCCGTTGGCCAGGCGAGTGGGCGAAAGCTTCTTTAGCAACAACTTCGTATCCCCTTCGTCCAGCCTTAAGCAGTATTCCTTGAACACTTCGCTAGCCGAGCTCTCCTTGGTCAACGCAAAGCGAGTACCAATCTGTACCCCCTCAGCACCAAGCACCATAGCCGCCAACATGGCCCTGCCCGAGGCAATACCTCCTGCAGCAACAAGTGGTAATGAAGTGGCATTTCGCACCGATGGAATCAGACACATCGTAGTGGTCTCCTCCCTACCGTTGTGGCCACCGGCCTCAAATCCTTCGGCTACTATCCAGTCTACACCTGCCTCCTCGCACTTTACAGCAAACTTAGACGAAGAGACAACATGCCCCACCGTAATACCATTCTCTTGCAGTTTGCTGGTCCAAAGTTTAGGGTTGCCGGCCGAAGTCACGACATGCTTTACGCCCTCTTCAATTATAATATCGATTAGTTCGTCCATCTGCGGGTAGAGCAGAGGAATATTTACACCATACGGAGCAGCAGTGGCCGCTTTACATTTCCGGATATGTTCGCGCAGAGTTTCCGGATACATAGAGCCTGCGCCTAATAGTCCTAATCCACCGGCATTGCTCACCGCCGAGGCTAGTCGCCAACCACTACACCACACCATCCCACCTTGAATGATAGGATAACGGATGCCCAACAAATCGGTAATTCTATTCATTGTTTACATATTGCTTCTAAGTAGAAAACAATAAGTTGTCGGTGTTGGTTCAGCGCATCAACGGTAGAAAAATGGGATGATTGATCTTAACGGTAGTAGAATCGCCGTACTGGCTTAACACTTCGATTGTACGCTTACGATTCTTACGTCCCCTAAAATCCCAGTAATCTTTGGACAAGTAGTAGTTGAAATCTATTCCACTAGGGCCTGAAGGAGTTGCAACCCAACCACCAACAAACTGATTATTGACACGTCCAGCTAGAGGATTATAGCGAAGACCGGTAGCTTCAATTTGCTCTACCGAATTGCGCGGACCTGCATCAAACATACTACGAGCCCAATTAGAATAGATGCGTAAAGAGGATATTTTGTAGAAGGGATCACTACGCCAAGTGTCTCCGCCAACCTTTATATTTTTGCGATATACGGGATCCCAGTTCATCCTTGTATCTGATTTGTAGGGTCGAAGCGAAAGCATCTCACGCGCATTGAACGGCTTAGCCGAACCATTGGCAATAGGCAACGACTCGTCGACCTTCATCCAATTCTTATCGGTCACAACGATGGGGTCTGAAAAAAGCCCCGAGCCCATATCAATAGAACGCACAGCATCGAGGTTAAGCTTGATCTCTTGATCGCTATCCATTATATTATTCAATCGCAAAGAGTCCTGCGATGTCCACTCTTGCGCCATAGAAGGTAGAGCGAAAAGCAGGGAGGCACATACAACTATTAAATACTTCATCTTTTCTTAGTTAAGATTACCACCAACGAAAGCCACTGCCACACAGTGGTTCGTTAAAACAGGGATCAATAGTCCATATCGTTTGAGGATATGCTCTATTCTCCCACCACGCTCTATAATAGAGAGCGGCTTCGCGTACCTCTTCATCAGTCAAGAAATACAATCCTTCATAGTTCAGTGCATTAGCACGTACCATTTTTGCACCTTGTGAAGCGGGCATATTCAATCTTATCGATTCAACAATCCATAGCATACACTCGCCCAAACGCAGCTTACCGTTTTTGGCATTGTAGCCAATAGGGAAGTCGGAGATGACAGAAATATCATCGGAGTAATCGAGCAACTTTGGAATGTCATTCATCCCGAACTCGGGGATGATGAGTAGTCCTTGGTTATTTTTAGTAGTGTAGTTTCCCTGCTTCAATTGTTTCACAAAAATGTCTACATCGGGATTGTTATAATCCAATACTTCATTGGTACAGCTTGTTACCCATAGGCAAAGAGCCGCAAATATGGCTGATAAGTATAACCGTTTCATCTTGTCAATGTTTTTAGAGTAGTATTAATAATTGATACGCAGCCCACAAAGAAGGTTAAAGTTGGTGGGACGGGAGGTACGCACACTAGCTAGTTGCGAATTGGTCGAGAAGTGGTGGCTCACTGACGGTTCAACAAAGATGTCAACTTTATCGGATAGCCTAACATTGGCCCCTACTCCTGCCTGAACAGAGAGTTGAACAGGTTCCTTACGAAAACTATTGTCAGGGGCGCCAGCTACACATTTACCAATCGCTCCACCCGCCGAGGCATAGAGCTGAACATGCTTGTTAGTATACAGATAACCATTCGCCTTGATAGGCACGGCTAGATAGTGCAAAGCTTTGTCGACAGCAGGCACGCGTGAGTAACTTAGCCCAGTCTCCAAACCTAGATAGCGATTGAAGCGACGCTCCACAGTTGCTCCCACTGTAAATGGTACTCCATCGAATGCATTATCGGGAAGCGAAATACCTGCACCGACTTTCATCGCCCACTTAGATGTTCTGTTGGATGATTGTTCTGCAGATTCGGTAGCTAAAAGGTTGGACGAATCATCATCAGGCTGTGCATAAGGCAGATCACTATTTAAAACAGCCCGCCAGAAAGAGTATTTATTGAATCTTGAAGAGTAGCGATTAGAGAAGTAAGTGGTTTCGCGCAACGAAAAAGTAACAGAGATTTGCACATCTGCATACTCATCACCTTCTGTGGCATCATCACCAAAGAGTGGCAAACCTAAGTTCTGTTTAATAGAAGCCGGAGTTCCTTGTCCATCTGTCTCTTGTGCAAGAGCCTGCATCACAGGAGCTGCCATTTCAGAGTTGGTAAAGAAGTCGCCATCTACTGCAGCAAAGGGCGCAAAGGCTTGACCGATTTCCTCGTTGGGCGAAAGCACCCAAATAGTAGCCGATGTAGCCAAAAGCAATAAAAGCACAGCAGCCGAAGAAGCTATACGTCTTAAAAGAAGGCGTTTGCGGAGTTGTGCCGCAGCAATATCACGATTCAGAGTGTCCCAGAGTCCATTGTTCACGGGCATCTCCATATCAGTAAGTCGATGTCGAAAAAGTTCCGTCAGTTCATCTGTTTCTTTCTTCATTTTCCCTATACATTTTTATTTGTTCTGCCAATAAATACTTAGCGCGATGTAGTTGTGAGGACGACGAATTTTCCTTAATCCCCAGCACCTTGGCAATTTCTTTGTGCGATTTCTCTTCGAACACATAGAGATTGAACACTGTACGGCAACCATCGGGTAGTTGAGCTACAAATGCCATCAACTGTTCCTCTGATAGGCCCGACCCCTGTTCGGCTGTATCTGGAATCTCGGGTAACTCCTCTTCGGCTGTCACCAACTGATTGAAACGTTTCTGTCGTCTTAAGTAATCTATGGATTGCGTCACCATCACACGGTGAATCCAAGTCGATAAAGAAGATTCTCCCCTAAAGTTGAAATGAGTGAAAATCTTTATAAAACCATCGTGTAGCACATCGTGAGCAGCATCTATATCGCCTACATAGCGATAACAAACCGCTAGCATCCTTTTGGAGTAAAGCATATAGAGTTGTTTCCGTGCAGCATCTTTTCCGCTACGGCAACCATCTATCAGTTCAATCTCGTTCTCCAAATCTTGTGCTTTTTACTTAAACAACAGTCGTTCTCTCGCGCCTTTCTGTACCTATTGACGCAGTATCAGGCGAAATACTGCAAAGGAAAATGTAAAATAGAGTTAAATAAAAGATTTATCTTTTCGACGTTCTTATTTTAAAGAAGAAAGTCCCTTAGTGCTTCTTACAAAAGATTCACTAGGAGACTTTTCTTATATTTAGTTATTGCGAATTACAATCAGCAAGCCTTAAAACTCATATCCAGTCCTTTAACCGAATGAGTCAGGGCACCCACAGAGATATAATCCACACCGCATACCGCATAATCGCGCAGCGTATCGAAAGTGATACCACCCGAAGATTCAGTTTCGCAACGTCCGCCTACAATCTCTACAGCTTTTTTAGTCATCTCGGGAGTGAAGTTATCGAACATTATACGATCTACACCTAGTTCTAATGCTTGTTGCAGTTCGTCGAAGTTGCGCACTTCTAGTTCAATCTTCAAATCCTTACCTTTGGTTTTACAGTACTCCTTGGCACGATTCACGGCTTTGTCAATTCCTCCCGCAAAGTCCACGTGATTATCTTTCAATAGAATCATATCAAACAGACCGATGCGGTGATTTACACCCCCACCAATCTTCACAGCCATCTTTTCCAAGATACGCATACCCGGAGTCGTCTTACGAGTATCCAGCACACGAGTGTTGGTACCTTCTAGCTGCTTAGCATATTTTCGAGTCATGGTAGCAATACCGCTCATACGCTGCATCACATTAAGCATCAAACGCTCTGTTTGCAACAGCGATTGCACTTTACCTTCTACAATCATTGCCACATCGCCAGGTTTCACCTCAGCACCATCTTCAATAAAAACCTCTACCTTCATAGTAGGGTCAAAGCGGTTGAAGATCTCCTTAGCCACTTCGATGCCAGCCAATACACCTTGTTCCTTTATAAGTAGTTTTGATTTGCCTATTGCCGTTTCGGGAATACACGACAGCGTAGTGTGGTCACCATCGCCAATATCTTCAGCAAAAGCCAGATCGATCAGTTTATCGATCAATTCTTTCTCTTTAGTCATTTATTTTATCTAATCTAATTTGGAATATCAAATACGTTCCACGTTCACGTTTAAGAAAGCAGTTCACGCGAAATTTTTCTTGCTGAGTGTTAAGCGTGCCAATCATAAAACTCGAATCATCCCGATTACCCTGATGGTTCACAGTAAAATCCAGAACTCGATGGCTCGAGAAAAAATCTCTAAGACTATTCTCCGCAGCTTGTGCCGTGCAGTTTTGAGATTTGTTTAGCATAATTAGCTCTACACTTTCGCAAAGAAAGGGCTTAATTCCAGTGGAGTTGCCATCTCTAAAAGCAGTTACAACTTCGCTAGGAACACTTTGTGCCACTAAAACAAAACAGGTAAAAAGCAATGCGGCTGTACATAAAAGAAATCTTTTTTTCATAACCTTGAGCTTTTTTATTGTAACAAGATATCTTATCACATGTTAAGTTAATGATAGGCAAAGATAATAGTTTTGGCTAAACAAATGTAACATAATGCCTATTTTTGCAGGATAATTCAAATGACTGAGATATGAAAACAACTCTTCTTGTAGTAGGTAAAACAGTGGAAGCACACTACATCGCAGCGATAAACGACTATACGCAGCGCACCAAACGCTATATCTCGTTTGATATAGAGGTGATTCCCGAGCTAAAGAACACAAAAAGCCTTTCTGCCGAACAGCAGAAGGAAAAGGAAGGTGAGTTGATTTGCAAAGCTATCCAACCTGGTGATGTGGTTGTGCTACTCGATGAACACGGCAAGGAGATGCGTTCTTTGGAGTTTGCCGATTGGATGAAACGCAAGATGAACACAGTAAATAAGCGATTAATCTTTGTGATTGGTGGGCCTTATGGATTCTCGAAAAGTGTATACGACCGTGCGGACGAGAAAATATCAATGTCCAAAATGACTTTCTCCCACCAAATGATTCGTCTGATCTTTGTAGAACAGCTCTATCGTGCCATGAATATCCTCCAAGGAGGCCCTTACCACCACGAATAACAATACACTACCAAGTCAGTACATAGGCACATGCAGTGTAGCAACCTAATGCATGCACCACAGTGCGTAGCTACAGGCACCAGGCTGAGAAGCTCTATCCAAAAAAGTCTATATAGGGATGGATTAAAGTTCACCCCTATATGGACTATAATAAATAGACGTGCGGACTTTTGTCCATAGCGCTATGGACTGAGCTATTTGTCTATTGCAATTTAAATCTCAACCTAAGAATAGTACGCTCTTCATCGTAATCGTAACTAATAATCTTAAAGCGACCTATCTCCGAAGTGTTGGATACATGGTCGCCTATACATGCACACGCATCATAACCTCCTACTCTAACAACACGCAATGTCTCACTCACCCCTTGCGGTAATTTACTCAAATCGACAAAGTTTGCTGCCTGTTGATGATTCATAAACTCCACATGAATAGGCAAATGTTGCGCTATTACTTCATTCACTTTATCCTCTACAGCTTGAATCTGTTCGGAGGTTGGTGAGGTGGACAAAATATAATCACATTTACTCTTTTTTCTTTCGATATGCGCGCTATGCGAACGTCCACAGCCAAACAGTTTCACCATGGTGGCATTCAATAAATGTTCGGCCGAATGCATAGGAGGATATTCA